>JABLXZ010000004.1:0-300000 GCA_013177935.1 candidate division WOR-3 bacterium
CGCAAAGGTGTCAAGGTAAATGGTGTCATTGAATATGGTGTCATTACCAACTATATTAAAAAGACCGATGTGCATATAAACCGTATCGCCATCGTTTGCTGGCTGAGGTAAATGCTCTAAATTAAAGTGAAATGTGTCTGCTGAATTGTATTGCGGACCAAAGACCGTGTCTCTATTATAGGGGTCTTTTCTTAAATAGAACTCTACAAACTTTCTTGTATTAACGGGAGAAAAAACATTCCTTATAGAAATTGCATATGCTCTATTTGGAACAAGAGAACTGTCACAATAGATTTGTGGAAGATATTGCCATAACTCTAATGTGTCTTCTGGTGTAACAACATGAACCGTGTTTGAACTATCTTGTGGTCTGTAACCATTATACAAATGAGCTATGATTGTATCTCCGACATTAAATTGCCCTATTTCTGAAGCGTCAATACTATAAAGACCCCCGGTGTCTGGTGATATTGTTCTTGTTATGTCTGGTGGAATTTTTGTGGCTCTTACTTGATATATAGCACCGTCAGCAGGTTGTCCAAGCGATGTTTTGGCAAAACCCCTATATTCAAGAAGACCGGCCTGTGGTCCGTTTTTAATATTAGGGGTGGCGGAGAAAACAAAGTTGAAGGTTACCCAAACCGCAAAAATTAATCGCAAAAGATATAAGGCTCTCAAACCCATAACATCAATATCTGAAGAATGTTAGAACAAAATAACCTTATGTCAATAAAAACGGACTAAGATAATCTCTGCTCTTGTATGCAGTTATATTATATACGAAAAATCACCAAAAAGTGACAAAACACGACCCACCCGATAGTCCGGGTACAGTTCTGGGGATTACCCCTGACTCGCCCTTGCTGACCCATTATGCAATAGCGCAGAAGTTTGATAGAGCAGAAGTTAGAGGGGCGCATTTCGGCGCTATCTTATTGATAATTTATAAAGTTACGCCCCAAAACCTTTTTATCACCCCATCCCTAAAAGTAAACCCTTTAAAATCATCCCCGCTTTTAAACATCCATTAAACCTTTATTACCGGCTGTGCCTTAGATGTTATGTCCAAGAGTGCGGTGGCAAGCCCGTTCCAACTTCATATCAACCCTATAACACCGGTAGAACTCCGTAAATACTTACGGTTTATACAGTTAAGAACCGTTCAGGAGAAGAGTGTTTGAGTCAGGGTTTTTAATAACCCCACTCTTCGTTCATATAGGTCTTGCGCCGACAGTCCGGACAGAGCACCCTTAATGTGCCAGAACGGTAAGGAACCGCACCGGCAGGCGCTTCCTGCGGCGCGGCAACACCCAGCGACTGGTAAAGGGTCAAAAACAGGGTCGGGTTGGAGTTGACCAAATCGCCAACCCGATGGGCAATCCATAAAAGGTGTGCCCGGGTGGCAAACGGTTCACCACAGATTTCACAGTAAACCAGTTCCTTTTCAACCGATGTTTCCCAGCCACCCCGTTCGGTCCGGGAAAGGTCAAACTCCGGTGTGTGGTAAATCGCATCGTTCGGGCAGTGCAGAACGCACTGGGCACAGTAGATGCAACGGTCCGCATGGTGGATGTTCCGCTTTACACCCTTCGCAAGGTCGGTGACAATCTCGCGGGCGTCGGTCGGGCAGACCTGAACACAGGCGCCACAGCAGATGCAGTTCTCTTCCCGGAATTTCAAAATCCCCCGGAAGTTGGGATGAACCGAATCAACCTTTTTCGGAAACTGGGTGGTAAACGGACCTTTAACCACCGCCCGCACCGCTTCAATTAGTTCCCGCAGTTTTGGTAATGGAATCCTCATTTTTCTTCCTCAATGATTGATTTGCCACCACGGTCTTCGGTAAACTTGTCCTTGACCGTACCCTTCCACAGTTTTACCCCGGCGATTAAGGAGCCGCGTGCCAGCGCGTGACTGGAAACCGGAACCGTGACCAAAATGAAAAGGGCACAGATGAGCGCCTTGATGCCGAGCGCCGAGAAACCGGTCTTCAGGAAAACACCGAGCATAATACCGCAAACCCCAAGGGTAACGCACTTGGTTGCTGCCTGCATACGGTTGTAGATGTCCGGAAACCGTGCCAGCCCAAGTGCGCCCAGAAGCACGAAAATCACGCCGAGCCAGAGCGAAATCAGTGCCAGTGCGCTAATCATCAAGACTCCTTCCTTCGAGATACTTTGCCAGCGCCAGCGCGCCGATAAATGAGATGACCGCAAGCGCAATTGAGATGTCCAGAAGGTAACTCAGCCGGTACTGAAGCGCAACCAAGGCGGTAATCGCCGAGAACACAACACCCATCATATCAACCGCAATCGCCCGGTCGGCAATTGATGGACCCTGAAGCGCCCGATACAGGCAGAAGAGCGCTGCCGGAATTAAAACGATAATCGGTATCATCGCTCAAGCCTCCTTAATCAAATATCCGCGCGAGGAAAAACTCAAACGGTCCTTTAATCATCCGGGCGCACTCTTCCGGGTCGTCACTGCGCACTTCAATCCAGTGAATGTAGAGGTAGTCGTCCTTAATTTCCACTGTGAGTGTACCCGGGGTCATTGTGATTGAGTTTGCTAAAAACACCCGGGCGATGTCGCTCTTCAAGTTGGTCTTAATCTTAACAATTCCCGGTTTTAAGTTCATTCCCGGGGAAAGGACGCGCAGGGCAACATCAATGTTCGCCTTGAGACACTGCCAGATAAACACCGGGATATACGCAATAAGCCAGAACCAGCGCACCGGATTCAAAAGTTTTCCTGCCTTCAGGGGTAGATAACCACCGAACATACCCGCGGTAATCGCCGATACCGCAACACCGGCAAGGACCTCCTGATAGTGCAGGGTCCAGCTTAATAGTACCCAGACGATAAGTCCGGCAATGAAGTAAGCAATGCGCTTTGCCATCTTATCCTCCGAGCATCAATCGGGCATAGTCAAGCCCGTTCAAAAGCACCTTTGCCGCCGGACCAACGAGATGGTCCAGAACGCCCTGAAAACCTATGCCAACAACGAGGATTAAAACGACCAGAAGAACCATCGCCAGAACCATCGTCGCCGGTGACTCTTTTGCCCGGGTGGGCTCTTCGTTCTTTTTCACAAAGAAGGCGGTGTTGACAACCTTTGTTAAATAACTCAAAGTCACCGCGGAGAAGAGCGCGGCAAGGAACGCTAGCCAGTACATCCGGGCGGCAATCGCACCGATGATGATGAACAACTTGGAGAAGAATCCGGCAAAAGGCGGCACTCCTGCCATTGAGAATGAGCCAAGAATGTGCGCCCAGGATGTGAAGGGCATTGACCGCTCCAGCCCTTTCAGATGGTCAAGTTCCCTTGTGCCCGCCTGCATCTCAACCGAACCACTGGCTAAGAACAAAGTACCCTTGCCTAAGGCGTGGGCAAGGATGTGAAACAGCGCACCGACAAACCCCCAGTAGTTGCCGATGCCGAGCGCAACAAGGATATAACCAATCTGGCTGATACTGGAGTAGGCAAGGAGCCGTTTGTAGTCGTTCTGGGAGTAGGCTAAAAGTCCACCCAGTACCATTGAGACTGCACCAAAGGCGATGAGCAGGTTGAAGAACGCCGGAGTTTCTGCCCGGGAAACACCGAACACATTGAACATCAAACGGCACATTCCGTAAACACCGGTGACCTTGATAAACACACCGGAAAGCATCGCCGAGATGGGTGCCGGTGCTGAGAAGTGGGCATCAGCCAACCAGGCGTGGAACGGTTCCATACCCATCTTGATGGCAAATCCGATTAACAGGGTGGCAATTGCAAACCAGTAAAAGGGCGTTTTACCGGTAGTTGCCAGTGTCTGAGATAGGGTTGCCAGATTCAAAGTTGAAGCGTGGGCGTAGAGTAGTGCAATGCCAAAGAGGAGCACCGCCCCACCCACTTCACCCAGTACCATATATTTGAACGCCGCCTCAACCTCTTCCTCTTCGGTGCCAAACGCCACCAGCGCATAACTGGCAATGGCAGAAATCTCAATGAAGACAAACATATTGAACAGGTCACCAGATATCGCCAGCCCATTCAAACCGGCAACAAGGAGCAAGAACAGGGTGTAAAACTTCCAGCGGCCCGTGGTGTAGCGGTCCAGATACCGAATGGAATAAAGCATGGCACAGAAACCCACGATGTTAATCACCAGAACAACGAGTGCGGTCAGGGCGTCAAACCACATCGCGATGCCAATTACCTTCCAGCCACCAACCCAGTAGTGCAGCGGCAGTCCACCCGCTTTCAAAATTAGCCAGGTGTAGACCGAAATAACGAGAAGCGCGGCACTGGCGATACCAGCAATCAAATCGGCAAAACGGGACCACAGTTTTGACAGTAAGGGCACGAGAAAGGCGCCCGCTAAAGGCACCGCGATAAACAGTGGTAAAAACCTTGACTCCATCGGCTCTTATCCTTTCAACTTTCGGAATTCCGAAACATCAAAGGTCTTGTGTTTCTCATAGAGACGGAGCGCAAGTGAGAGCATCAAAGCGGTGGTTGACAGTCCGATGACGATTGCGGTTAACACCAGCGCCTGGGGTACCGGGTCAACAAAGTTGCGGGCAACACCGAGCCGTAACTGGTCGGCACTGGTGATAATCGGCGGCAAAGCACCCTTTTTAAACCCGACCAAGGCAAAGAAGAGATTGACCGCATACTCAATCAAACAGAAGCCAATCACAATTTTAATCAGGTTGCGCTTTGACACCACGACATAGAGACCGATGAGAAACAAAAGGACGCAGGCGATATAGGGTATCATCTCTACTCCTTCATCACAAACCTTGAGGCGCCCAGCGCCAGAAAGATGGCAAAGAGACCGGCGCCAACCTTCATCCCAATAGCGATGTTTGCCAGAGGAATCAAACCACCAGAAACCAGTTGCAGGGGCTTGCCTAAATAAAACACACCCGTATTGCGGAAAAAGATGTCCGCAGCAAAGTAGCCGGCGAGCGCCAGCGCAAGGAAGAAAACACCGCCCAAACTTTCAAACACCGAGGAAAGGATATAGCGCCGTCGTTCTACCTGCTCCACCGAACCAAATGACAGCGAAATAAGAATCAACGCCGCGGCAACCAAAACTCCACCGGCAAATCCGCCGCCGGGCGTTAAATGACCATGGAGGATTATGTAGCCACCGTAGAGGAATAGCATTCCGGCGAGCAGTCCTGCCATTACCTGAACAATCAAAGACATCCCGCGCATACTAACTTCCCCCCGGTTTTTTCTTGGTGACAAATCGCATCACCGTCAATACACCAACCACCGCAGTGAACAAGACCGTTGCCTCACCTAAGGTGTCATAACCCCGGAAGTCCAGAATGATTGCCGCAACGATGTTCGCCGCTCCGGTCCGTTCCAGTCCAAACTGGATGTAGTCGGTCGCAAGCCGCATCAGGGGCTGACCAAAGACGGGTAACTCCCGGAACACACCGATGATGAGCGAAAGGAATAGCCCGCCAAAGGCAAGAAATGCGGCGATGAACATTGCAGTCTCCATCTTTAAACCGCCGCTTGCCGTGGTATCAATCTCAGTCGTGCGCAGAATCACCGCAGTAAATAACACAACCGTTAAGGTCTCAACCACAATCTGAACAATCGCCAGGTCGGGCGCCTGGACTAAAATGAACATAATCGCAACGCTGAACCCGACCAAACCCAGCGCCACCGCTGCCGCCAGCAGATTCTTGGTCTCGCTGGCAACCAGCGCCGCTGCCAGCATCACACCTAAAAGAATGTAAAGTTCAACCATCTTTTACCTCAAAAACAGCAGTAAATAGAATATCACCGCGCCTAAAAATACCCAGGAGAGGTACAGCGGTAGATTACCGGTATGAATCTTCGACAGACCGAGTCCGAAGTAGTAGACCAGTTTACCAATGAACTCTGCCAGCGCCTCAAGTACCCGGTCCACACCTTCGCGCAGACCAGAACCAACCACCTTGAAGATTCCCACCAGCCAGTTGTAAAAGTCAAAAGCACCCCGTTCGCCAAAGACGAGCATCTCGCCAATTAAAGGCATATGCTTCACCGATGAGTAAAATGCGGTTCCGGGCACCCGGCTCTCCTCTTCATCAGCAATCTTCTCGCCACCGACAAAGGTCTTTCCCGGCACCGGTCGGGCTGCAGTACCGAAAAGGTACAAAATGGCGCCAAAACCGAGCGCGGCAAATAGTAACAGGGTTGCCGGAATCGGACTCCAGGCGCCGTAAAGTGTTACATCGTAAAACCCGAGCCCGGGTAAAATCAGCCCGACCAGCGGCAACTGGTAGGCAAACACGCCGAAAACCACACAGGCAAGTGCCAACAGGAAAGGTGGCAACCACATCGTCATACTCACCTCGCGCACCCGTTCCAGATTTGCCGGACGCTGACCAAAGAACAGCGCATGGAGCATCTTCAAAAACGACGCCAGCGTCAAAACACTGCCCAGCATCGCCGCCACCAGGAAGATGGGAAACAGCCGGTTGCCTTCACTGCCAATTGATAAGACCCCCTGATAAACCATCCACTTTGAGAAAAACCCGTTGAGCGGTGGCACACCGGCAATCGCCAGAGCACAGATAAAGAACGAAATAAAGGTCAAGGGCATCTGCTTTGCCACACCACCCAGTTTTTCCAGTTCATCGGTCTTTGCCCAGTGTTCTACCGAACCACCCGCCAGGAAAAGTCCGGTCTTGTATATCGCATTGTTGAGCATATGGAAAAGACCACCCGCAATACCAACCGGAATCCCGGTACCAATTCCCAAAACCATATAACCAACCTGGGAGACCGCGTGAAATGCCAGTAGTTTCATCATCCGCTTCTGAACCAGCGCCATCATCACCGCCGCGATAATCGTCAAAGCGCCAATCGCCATCAATGAGTTGCGCAAAACCATATTGCTTGAGATGTCAAACATCGAGACGCAGAGCCGGGTCAAAAGGTAAATCCCGAGGAGTTTGTCCAGTGATGCCGGTATCAGCGCCATCACCGGTGCCGGTGCGGTCTCAGCTGCCTGCGGAATCCAGGTGTGCAAAGGCATCGCCCCGGCTTTGGCAAGGGCACCCGCTGTTACAAGCAAAAATCCGGCGATTATTATCGGGTCGTAAAGCGGTAGCGGCACCTTGGGCGCCAGGTCAATCCAGCCACCCGCAATGAATGTTCTGGTCAATAAAAGGACCACACCTAAAAGCATCGCAAAGTCGGACAGTCCGACGATAACCAGCGCCTTGCGCGCGGTAAGGAAGGTGTCGCCTTTGCCAATCAAAAGAATGCCATACAGGACAAAGAGCAGGGCGCCCCAGAAGAAGAACAGGACCGCAAGGTTGGCGCTCAACACAACTCCGTTGGCAAAACCGAGAATCAAAAGGCAGTAGAGGTAATAACCCCTGGTTCCTTCCCGGCCTCGCATATAGCGGAAGGAGTAAAATACGATGAGCGCGGTAAAGACACTGACAAACAGGAGGACAAAACCGGACAACTGGTCAAGACGCAAAGCAATCTGAACCCCGGCAACCTCTCCAATCTTTAAAACCTGCTCGCTACCCCGAACTAAAAACAACCGGATGGCGTAGTAAAGTGAAGCAAGGACACCGATAAAACTGAACTCATTGCGCAACCTGCCAACCAGATAGCCTAATACTCCCGCCGCTATCGGCGCAACGATGATTAACACAAAAGAATGAGCCAACATTACCAGCCTCCGCCTAACATTGTCATCCCTAAACCGCTAAACCCCGCTTCGAGAAACCGCACCGGCATAAACCACAGGATGCCGGCTAAAACCGTTCCAATCGCCATCACTACTACGAGAAATACCACAAAACCCGGAACCTTGCCATAACCATTCGGGTTTGCACCCAAAAATATCCGGGAATAGAACCGGCTCAAATAAAGAATGGTGAACAGCGCCGCTACCAGGGCGCCAATGCCGAGCAGGATTGAACTGCGCACCTCACCAAGAACCACACCCAGTTTGGCAAAAAACCCTAAGGTCGGTGGTAACCCCATCACCGAAAGCACCAGCACCGCAGTGGCACCGGCAAGCACCGGCGAGTTGCGGGCAAAACCACCCAGCCGGGACAGGTCTCCAGACCCGCTCACATCTTCAACCACACCGGCCGCGAAAAAGATTCCCGACTTGGCAATGGCATGCGCCATAATGTAAAGCATCGCTCCCATCAAACCGTAATAACCAGCACTGGCTAATCCGAGTAAAACAAAACCCATCTGACCCACGGTTGAGTACGCCAGGGTCTCGCGAATGGTCTTGGTCGTCAACGCTACGCCGCCTGCAATTAAACTCGACGCAACCGCAACAATCGCTACCGCGAGGAAAAGCGGTTTTGGCACCTGCATTGTCAACACATAAAGTTTCAAGAACAGAACCAGTCCCAGATTTTCTGCCACACCTGAAAGCAGGGCGCAAACCGCGGCTGGTGCCTGTTGATAAGCCCGGGGTAACCAGATGTAAAGCGGCAGAGTTGCGGATTTGGCAACAATACCAATCAGGATAAGTATCGCAGGAAACAGGGGCAACGGTTTTCCTGCCAGCGCGGCAAGGTCCAGTGTCCCCTGCTCAAGTTGTATCAAAATAAGACCAAGAAGCATCACCGCGGCTGCAACAAAGTTTAAGTACAGCGCCCAAGCACCGGCAAAAATACTCTCCTCCTTACGGAAATAACTCACCAGCCGCCAGAGCGCCACAGTTGCCAGTTCCCAGAACACATACAATAAGAGAAGGTTACCCGCAAACACCACACCCAGTGCCGCACCTGAAAGCACAAGGAAAAATATGTAGTACTCAGCGATTTGCCCTCTACTGCCGCGCACCCGGGCAAACGAATACAAAAGCGTCATCAGCCCGATAAAACCGAACACCAGAGAGAGAAACACCTCAATCGGTCCGGTTGAGTAACTGGTCCAGGAACCGAAGTTCATTTGAATCGCTCCCTTATTTTCTCGGTTTTTTCCCAGGAAAGCCGCAACAACTCATTACCGGTAAATTTCAGTTTACCGTTCTCAAACGCCGCCATCCGTTCGGTGCAACAGTAACAGGGGTCAACCGCTGCCAGGGTGAGCGCCGCATCCGCAATTGAACCACCCCGAACCGCCACCACATTGGAAGCGATGTTCATATAACTTGGTGCCCGAATCTTATGGCGCAAGGGCCGGTTCGAACCGTCCGAACGGATGTAGTGGAACACCTCACCCCGTGGTGCCTCGGTTCTGCCAATCCCTTCACCAGGCGGAACCTCATCAATCCTGATATCAATCGGTCCATCCGGCAAATTCTTCAGACAGCCACGAATGATTTTAACCGACTCAAATATCTCCAGAAGCCGCACCTTTGCCTTGGCAAACACATCGCCTTCAGGCAAAACAATCACATTCCAGGGCACCTGGTCATAAGCGGCATGGGGGTCGTCGCGCCGAACATCAATATCCACGCCAGAAGCGCGTGCGGTTGGTCCAACAACCGACCAGTGCAGCGCCTGCTCTTTTGTCAGAATCCCCACCCCTTCTAATCGGGCACGAATCACCGGGTCGTCAAGCACCGCCTTGGTAAGCATCATCGTCTTCTTTTCCACCACATCAAGCACCGCCTCAATCTGGGGAATCTGCTCCGGCTTGATGTCCCAGCGCACACCACCCGGTTTATTAGCAGCGTAGTGGTTCCGGTTACCGGTAATCATCTCAAAAACCTCAAGGATGTGCTCCCGGTAACGCCACGCCCACATCCAGACCGTGTTGTATCCGATGAAATGGCCCGCAAGACCAACCCAGAGTAAGTGCGAGTGAATCCGCTCCAGTTCATGGATGATGCTACGGATGTAGTTTGCCCGGGGTGGCGGTTTAATCCCGGCACAGTCTTCAATCGCCAGCACCGCTGCTAAGGGGTGCGAATTGGAACAGATGCCGCAAATTCTTTCCACGAGAAACGGCACCTGCTCATAGGTCAACTCCGGTGAAATAAACTCATGACCCCGATGGTTGTAGCCAAGGTGAATCTCCAGGTCCACCACCGTCTCGCCTTCCACAATCAGTTTGAAAAACTCCGGCTCCTCCTGCAATGGATGATAGGGACCAATTGGGACAATACGCCGCTGCTTTTGCTCACCGCTCATGGGCTTCACTCCTCCGTTCATAATCCCGGCGCAATGGGAAGCGGTCCGGTTCCCAATCGGTGTCCGAAGTGAGAAGCGGTGCCGGGTTCGGGTGGCCAATGAACTCAATCCCTAAAAGTTCGTGCATCTCGCGCTCAATCCATTGCGCCGCAGGAAACCAGCTGCCCTGAGCCTCAATCCGTGGGTCGTCTTTGGGCGCAAACACCTTTATTGTATAAATGATACCGGTTGTGTCTTCCGAAAAGTGGTACAACACCTCAAACCCGTCCCGAGTGTCGATACCGGTGGCGATTGAAAGCCTCATCCCCCGCTCTTCGTGGAGAAACCTTGCCGCCGCAGTCAGTTTTTCCCGCAGAATTGTCAGGTACAAACGCCGCGGATTTTTCTCAAACACCATGGTATCGGGAAACCGCTCCTGAAACAGTTTCAGTGATTCGCTCATAGTTTACTCAACGCCTTTACCACACCCATTATCATCGCCTCGGGTTTTGGTGGACAGCCCGGAATGTAGGCATGAACCGGGATGTGTTTGTCATACGGTCCAACCGCATTGTACGAGTTCCGGAAGATGTGACAGTTACACGCACAGGTACCAATCGCAATCACCAGGCAGGGCTTGGGCGTCTGTTCGTAAACCTCAAGCACCCGGGGTAAAGATTTCCGATTGATGACCCCGGTAACAAGTAACGCATCCGCATGCCGGGGCGAGCCTACCAAAACAACCCCGAACCGTTCAACATCGTAGCGTGGTGTCAAAAGTTCCAGTATCTCAATGTCACAGTTGTTGCACGACGCCGCCGCCACATGGTAAACCCAAGGTGATTTTTTAAGTCCCCAGAGTCTTAAGTCTTTCATAAGCCAATAAATGCTAATACCACCGCAATTATACCCAATGGAGCCAGAATGAACCAGAAAAACCCGAGCGCCTGGTCAATCCTGAGCCGGGGGTTGGTGTTCTTCATCAACACCACCAGAACCACAATCAAGAGAAACTTCAAAATTGCCCACCAATCGGTAATACCACCCCACAACACGGTGATTAAGAGAAGTGGCAGCAGGACAAACATCATCGCCCGGGTGATGCGAAATGCCGCAAGGGGCGCACCTGAATACTCCACCAGAACCCCGGACATTATCTCCTGTTCCGCCTCAGGAATGTCAAATGGTACATAACCCAGTTTTGCCTGAATCGTAAACAGGATAATCACCGCCGCAATCACACCGGAAACCGAATACAAAAATGGCCCATACTGTTGTTGATAGGCTACCAGTCCGCCAATTCTTAAAGCACTCGCCACATCCCAGCGCTGTGCCACCTTAACAATCGGCACGAGAAGCGCCAGTACAAAGGGCAGTTCGTAACCAAGATATAATGTCATCTCGCGGGACGCACCTACCGCGGCAACCGGGTTGCGTGATGCCGAGGCGCCCACGATAAAACTGAGCGGAACCAGTGCCAGGAGGTATAAAAGCACAATGATATCACCGATAAACGATGTTTTCTGCGCTACGACCAAGCCCGTGTTGCTGAAGAAAAGAAGCAGCGCCACCAGACTCATCCCGGCTATGCCCACCAGGGGCGACAGTAGAAACACCGTACGCGAAGCACCCTGAGGAACTATGGTCTGTTTTAATAGCAGTTTCAGGATGTCGGCAAATGGCTGATAAAAGGGCGGACCTTTCCGCCACTGCACCCGCGCCGAAACAAACCGGTCAACCCAGTTCAAAATCAGTCCGGCAACCGGTACAACAATCAGGGTACCGATAAACGCTATCACCAGACGCCATCCCGACAAAAATGAACTCACACCCGCCTCCAGAATGGCAACCGGGAAAGCACCCGCTTCCCAACCATCAACTCTTTCATCTCCTCTTCATCAACAAACTGTAACGCACCGGTGGGACAGGAAGCCGCACACCTTGGTCCAGCTTCCCGGTCCTCACAAAGGTTGCACTTCTGCGCAATCCGGCGCAACAAATCCTTGTCCAGAACCCCGAAAGGACAGGCAAGGATGCACGATTTGCAACCAACACAGTGAACACTGGACTGATATACAATCCCGTTCTCTTCATCCTTCTTTATCACATCAAACGGGCACGCCGCAGCACATAAAGGCTCGGCGCAATGCCGGCAGGGCAGGGGTATGAAAACCGTCTCACCTACCGGCGCATAACGAATGCGCGCTTCACCTTTAAACCGACTCCGGCACGCCGCTTCGCAGGCGCGACAACCAATGCAGTAGTCCAGACGAACGACCAATCGCTTCTTAATCTTTACGCCGACACTCGCCATATCTCGACCTTTGCTGGCGGAATTTTAGCCTCGCCCGTTCCGGCGTCAACTTCGACCGGAAACAGCGCCCGGTTTTGATGAACATTGACTCCGACGCTTGCGGTCCCAGGTGAAACTACCGGCAGAACCCTGACGCGGAATTGACGCTCACCGGTTTTACTTTTCACCCTAACAAAATCGTCTTCCCGAACCGCAAGTTTCTCGGCATCGGCTGGATGTAATATAACCTCGTCCTCGGGTTCAAAGAAACCGCCCACACCAATCGCCTCTTTTCTGCCCAGAAGCCAGTAAAGATTCCCTTCGGTTGCGGCCGCGGCACCCAGATGTTTACTTAGCGCTTGAGGAAGTTGTGCCATCACCTCTTCCAGTTTTACAGGCTGGTAAAATTCACCAGCCATCTCCTTCACCGTACCAAACTGGCTAACAATGTCCGCCAGCGTCCTGGTACCACTGACCGGATTCGCCAGCGGTTCGAATTTCACCTCACCCCAGACACTTTCGCCCCTGCCCGCCTTTTCAAATTCACTGGGCACCGGCAGTACCAAACCGGGGAGCGGTGTTGTCGGCCGGAATATGCTCGTTGCCACCCGGAACTGCACTTGATTTAACTCCGGGAACAACTCAGAATAACTGTAAGGATGTAGCCCACCGAACCAGAAGAGAAGTTTAATTCTCCCTGCGCCCACCGCCTCTTTAAACTTTCCGAACCCCATCTTCCCATCCGGTACCAGCGCCTCACCAAAACCAACAAAAGGCTTCTCCGCCTTTAACGCTAAAATCTGAGCACAGATTGAGTGCCAGTAAGGTTCGGTTATCCGCCCGGCAGTTGCCGCACAGGCAACCAGACCATTAACCCCGGGCTTCAAAATCTTTGCCGCCTCTTCCATCTGTTTGCGCGGCACCCCAGTTCTGGTTGCAACCCCATCAATATCAACCTTCAACTTTGGGTCGATAAGTCCGGCAATGCCCGCAAGTACCAAAAACTCGGTGCCGGGTTTGGGTTGAATGAATATGTGCGCAAAACCTGCCTGCCGGATTTTTATTGAGTCAATCACCACCATCCGGCTTTGTTTATCCGCATAACGGGCTTCAATTATCCCCTTCGCTGCCACCGGTGATGTGCTGAACACATCGCCCACAAGCAGGGTCGCCCGGCTTGCTGTCACATCATCAACTGTTGCCGGTTTGACACCAGCGAGCCGATACCGGAACGCATTTTCCGGCTCCAGATAACCACAAACGAGATTGTCTGTTCCCAGCGCCGCGGCAAAACCACGCACCAGCCCGATATCAGCTGCACCCGCACCCCGGCTGTAAACAACCGCAATCTCCTCAGGCTTCACCATCTGATGCCAGTTTTTCATTAACGCAAACGCCTTTTCCCAGGTGATTTCTTTGCCATCAAGTAGCGGATAACCGAGCCGCTTGGGATGGTCAATTACGACATTAGCGCTGTTACCACGGGGACAGGTTCGCCCATTGTTTGGCGCCACATCAGCCAAATACTCCATTCGATACTGATACCCATCAAACACAATTCCCAGCTGACAACCATTACGGCACATTACGCAGGTCGAACGCTTAATCTCGTTCATCACAGGAAAGGCTCCTCAATGTCCTTTATCTGTTCCCAGGTCAGAACCGGTCCATCTTTGCAGGTGAAATAGGGACCAAGCCGACAGTGTCCGCACTGACCCAAGCCACAGGACATATTCATTTCCATCGAAAGATAAATTGACTTTCCCGGAAAACCGGCATCAAGCAGTTTCTTGGTTACAAACTTCATCATTATCGGCGGACCGCATACGACCGCAACGCTCTTTTTCACATCGCAGGGTATTTCGTCCATCAGGCAGGTCACAACCCCAACCTTCCTTTCCCAGGGTTCATCAGCGCTGTCTACCGAAAGGTCGATATCCACCTTCTTTATCTTCTCCCACTCCTTCAACTGCTTCTTATAGACAATGTCTTTCGGTGTCCGGGCACCGTAACGAAGGAAAATTCTACCATACTTATTTATTTCATGAACCAGTGCAAGAAACAGCGCCCGCAAAGGTGCCAGACCAACGCCGCCGCCCACGATGTAAATATCCCTGCCCTCAAACTCTTTTAGCGGATACGGTTTGCCATAAGGTCCCCGAATGCCAAGCAGATCTCCGGGCTTCTTGGTAAAAAGCGCACCGGTCGCTCGACCAACCCGCATTATCGTCATCTCAAGAACCTCGCGCTCGAAATGGGACGAAGACGGTGTGAACGGCGCCTCACCAAAGCCGGGTATGGTCAACTCAACAAACTGCCCGGCAAGAAACGGTATCTCCTTTTCGGGCTTCAAAACAAAAGTCCGGATATTGGGCGTTTCCTCAATAACATCCAAAATTTTGGTAGGAATTGGCTGGTATGGATTGTTCATAAGCGTCCTATAATATTCCTGATATCTATCTTACCCATACAAGCGGTAAAGCATCTGCCACAGCCCGAGCAGAAGTAAAACCCGTGTTGATTCTTTCCATGCATAAACTTGCAGTGAAACCGGTTTATAAACCGTTTAATGAACTTTGCCCGGGGATTTGCACCGCCCCCAACTCGAGCATACATCGCCATATAACAGGCATCCCAAACTTTGGTGCGCTCCACTTTATCACCTTTTGCCTGGTCGTACAGTAAGAAACAGAAACAGGTCGGACAGGTCATCAGACAGCCAAAACATTCGACGCAATCCTTTGCTGCTTCCGCCCAGAACTTTTCATCGTTGGTTCTTTCAGCAATCACCTGTGGTAAATTTGGATTCAGCGGTTTAGGATTGCGCTGCTGTAACACACCTTCTGCCTGCTGCCTTTGCGCATCCCGCTTGCTAATCTGCCTCTCAGCCGCAGGTTGCCAATTTTCGCCCTCAATCAGCTTTGCCCCTCTTTCCGACACAACCTCAACAAGCCAACCCTCATCAATTACACTGAGGACTAAATCCACCCCATCAACCGTATAAGGCTTCAGCCCAACAAGATTACAGAAGCAACTGTCTTTGGGCTCAGGACAATCTGCCCCGATAAGAACCGTCTCTTTTAATCGTTTAGAATAAAATGGGTCCGCAAACTCACCCTCCAGGAACATCTTTTGATGAACCGCCAAACCTCTCAGGTCGCACCCCTTCACTCCAAAAAGAAGAGCCGGCTTTCCATCAGCCGGCTCCTCGAGTGGTTCGGGAAAGAGAGCAACCCGTTCCCGAGGGCTGAAAAGGAAAGATTTTATCGGCTCGGCCGCACGAATCTCCTTTAACGCCAGAGCATCTAAATCAACCTGTTCTTTTTCAAACCGCTGCCAGTGTACTCCATTACCAGCCTTAACCGGAATGAACAGGTTGTACCCGCCCGCAAGTCGGGCGAGCCAGTTGACGCGCCTTTCGTTTGGTAAGAAGTATATCGTCAAGAAAATAAAGTTATAAATTTAAAACCGCTTGTCAAGAAAAACTTTCACATAAAATTCATTCCCCTATCAAAACCGAACATATCTTCCTATCTACCAGAAATTTCGCCTGTTATTAACTCCACAACATTTCGAAAATAAAGTGAATGTAACAATTATCTCCAAGAAAAATGCTATCACGGAGAATAAGGGTGCTGTTTTGATGCCTGTCTGAAAAGCCAAAACGAACCGGGAACCGTTTCTCCCATCCTTGCAACTATTTCCCCATAATAATATAATATTGCCTATGCGGATTAATCATTTAGGAGAGGCAAAAATAATCGAACTCATCGGTCAAACAGTAAAAAAGAGAAATAAAGTTTTGATTGGTATCGGTGATGACGCCTGCGTCTTAAAGGATGGCCAAACAGTAGTCACAACCGACAGTTATGCCCAGGGTGTTCACTTTGACCTTTCTTATATGAGTTATCGTGATGTTGGGACACATTGTGCCTGTGCCTGCCTTTCCGATGTGGTGGCGATGGGTGCTCAACCCATTGCCCTGCTGGTTGCTCTGGCACTCCCGAGTAATATGCCGGTCGATGAATTACGACAGCTTTATAAAGGGTTAGACTTTGTTTGCAACAGATTAAACTGTGAGATTGTGGGCGGGGACATCATCGCATTTGACCAACCGGTTCTGACATTAACCGCACTGGGCAAAACCTCAAGACCTCTATTACGTGCTGCCGCCAAACCCAAAGACTTTCTCTGCATCACCGGTTTTGCCGGATTGTCTGAAACCGGTCGGCTACTCCTTGCTCAAGGTAAAACCGCGTCGCGGTACCAGCGAGCGACAGTCCGCCACTTATGCCCCTTACCCCGAATCAAAGTGATGACACGCCTACGGCGCAGGATAAACGCCCTGATTGATACATCAGACGGCATCGCCACCGATGCCCGGCACATCGCTGAGATGAGCCGGGTGCGTATCGTCATCCAGCCTGAACTTATCCCGATTCATCCTGTTACCCGGGCGCTCACAAAAAAACTTGGTATTGACACTGTTCGCTTCTGTCTTACTGCCGGCGAAGATTATGAACTGCTCTTCACAACAAATACAAAGCCGCCATCCCGCATCGACAACACACCAATCACTATTATTGGGAGAGTAGAAACCGGAACCGGCGTTTACCTCGAACAAAAAGGCACCATTACCCCATTGCCACTGCACGGCTATGACCATTTTCAACACCCCTGAAAATGTTGATAACCTGTGGATAAAATGTGGATAAATCAGGGTAAAAACCCTAAAACCCACCTTTACAACTGCACTAAAAATTCACCGCCGATTTATTCGGCAGTGTTAATGTAATTTACTATTTTAAAAATAGTTATAAAATTAACACTAAATTTACATTTTCATTGACACTGCTATATATAGTATTATATTTAGAACCATCACTATATGAAGTGCCCTTTTTGCGAAAGTGTTGAAGACCGGGTTCTTGACTCCCGCCCTTCTCAAGACGGAACTGCTATTAGGCGTCGCCGGGAGTGCGCGCATTGCGGTAAAAGATTTACCACATATGAGTATGTTGAACAGATGCCATTGATGGTTGTGAAACGCGACGGACGCCGCGAACCTTATGACCGGCAAAAACTGCTGAATGGTATTTTGCTCGCCTGCCGTAAACGGCCCGTAAGCCGAACCGATATTGAAAAGCTCATCGACGCAGTTGAAACAAAACTAACCGCAGACAGTCGGGTGGAAGTCAGTTCCACGGAACTCGGAGAACTGGTACTTGAGCAGTTACTATCAATTGACCCGGTAGCGTATGTCCGTTTTGCCTCGGTCTACCGGCAATTTAATAGTCCTGAACAGTTTGTGGAGGAGTTAAAAAATCTCAAGAAAGGAGTGCAGTGTGGGAAAACCGGTAAAACGGGCTCGCAAGAAAGTTGACAATCCGCCAGATGCCACTGGACCGTCACCCTATCCATTCCGAAAGGTACAAAAACGGTCTGGAGACTTGGTGGATTTCAATATTGAAAAGATTGCCGCCGCAATTTTTAAAGCGGCAAGGTCAGTAGGTGGCGAAGATTACACACGTGCCCGCGAACTTGCCGAAAAGGTGGTAAACTTCCTTTATGAACAGCGCGGTCCCCATATTCCAACCGTAGATGAGATTGGCGATGCGGTTGAAAAGGTGTTGATTGAACATGGACACGCGCAAACCGCCAAAGCCTACATCATTTATCGAGAAAAGCGTGCTCAGGCTCGGCGAAGGCATGCCGCAATGCTTAAACCCCGGGTTGGGGTAAATCGGGATACTACAGAGTTTGCTCTTTTCGTCCGGTCTTCGGACGACACTATCCGACAGTGGGACCGAACCCGAATTAGTCGCGCCCTGGTCCGCGAAGCGAGCCTCGACCCGGACACCGCCGAAGAAATCGCCCGCGAAGTTGAAGAGATTATCATCGCCTCAAATGTCCGCCGTGTGACCTCGAGCCTCGTGCGGGAACTGGTCAATGCCAAACTGGTTGAGCATGGCCTTGAGGACCATCGGCGCCGTCACACCCGACTTGGCGTACCGCTGAATGATGTCGAGAACCTCATCCTTTACAAAAACCGCGAGAATGCCAACACCCCTCACAACCCCGAAGCGACGAATATGACCCTCGCCGAATGGACCCTGAAACAGTTCGCTCTCTCCTCGGTGTTTGACCCGGATATTGCCGATGCCCACACCTGGGGTGACATTCATCTCCACGATTTGGGATTTATAAATCGGCCCTACTGCTCGGGCCAGTCGCTCGAATATGTAAAGAAGTTTGGTCTTAATCTCCCCAACGCCTTATCGATGGCAAAACCGGCTCGTCACCCCGAAACGCTACTCGCCCATATGGTGAAATTCTCAGCCGCGCTTCAGGGCCACTTTGCCGGTGCCATTGGCTGGGATGCGGTCAACATATTCTTCGCTCCGTTTTTGGTCGGAATGAGCGATAAAGACATCCATCAACTTGCCCAGATGCTGGTGTTTGAATACTCCCAGCAGAATGTCGCCCGGGGCGGACAGGCAATCTTTTCCGACATAAACCTTTACTGGGAAATTCCACCGCACTTTGCCGATGTTGACGCCATCGGTCCCGGAGGAAATTATACTGGCAAAAAATACCGGGACTATCTGCCCGAGGCACAGCGTTTTGTTCGGGCGATATTCGATGTCTACCTTGATGGTGACGGTTCGGGCCGACCATTCTTCTTTCCCAAGCCGCTGGTGCATCTTACAGACAACTTCTTCAAAACCGAAGGCGCTCTCGACTTTCTCTACCATATTTCCGATGTAGCGGCGGAAAAGGGCAACACCTATTTCGTATTTGACCGGGGTAAAACCGCAAAGGTTAGCGAATGTTGCCGGCTCAGTTTCCGCCTGGACGAAAACGACCTGAATGATGCCAGAACACCCTGGAAGATGCGCTACTGTGCCCTGCAGAATGTGACGCTGAATTTGCCCCGGGTGGCGTTTTTAGCCAATCATGACGATGCTACCCTGTTCTCGCTGCTCCGTCAACGATTGGAGATGGTGGTGCGGGCACACCTGGAAAAAAAGACATTCCTCGAAAAACTGTTGTCTTTAAAATCAGAGGGACCACTGGCACTTTTAACAATGGACCCGGACGGCGAGCCTTATCTCCGACTCCATCGGGCGACTTTTTTGGTCGGGGTCCTGGGATTAAACGAAATGGTGCAATACCACCTAGGACAGGAACTGCACGAAAGTGAAGCGGCGTTAAAATTCGGTCTCAAGGTGATTGCCTTTCTCAACCTTGAGTGCCAGCGTCTGGCAAAAGAGAACAACATCCGGCTGGTGATTGAACAAACACCTGCTGAGTCAACCGCCTACCGGCTTGCTAAACTGGACCTTGAGTTCTACCCGGAACAGGCACAGCGAGTGGTAAAAGGTGATATCAGCTCCGGCTCAATTTACTACACCAACTCCACTTACCTGAATGTCTCACTTCCCATTGATCCCATTGACCGTGTCTACCTGGAAGGTAAGTTCCACGACATGATTGAAGCCGGCGCCCTCACCCATGTGTGGCTTGCCGACTCCCGGCCACCGAAAGAGTCAATTGCGAACTTTGTTCTCAAAACCTATCACAATACCAGGAACGCGCAAATCGCCTTCTCGCCCGAATTCACTACCTGTAGCCGATGCCACCGCACCAGCCGCGGCATCGCTGACACCTGTCCTTACTGCCACTCCTCTGATGTTGACTACATCACCCGGGTGACCGGCTACTTTTCAAGGGTGTCGGGCTGGAATGCGGGCAAGCGGCAGGAACTCAAAGACCGTTTCAAAACCGACTTGAGCGCTACGGCACGGCGATTGGCACAGGCGGGTTAACCTTTTGCACCTGCGTGTCTTTGTCAAACCCAAAAGCCGGAAAGAGTCGGTAACTCGTAACCCCGATGGCACCTTGACCATTGCGGTCCGTGCCGCACCGGTAGAAGACAAGGCGAACCAGGCGGTGATTGCCGCCCTTGCCCAATTTCTGCACCGGCCGAAAACGAGTATCCGTCTCGTGCAGGGAAGAACGAGCCGCTGGAAGTTGTTTGAAGTTCTCGATTAAACCGACTCTGCCAGCAACTTAAATTCCGTTGGTGCCAGTTGATAGTCGGTTTTCACATCTATCGCCAGTTCATACCGTCGGGCAAACTCAGCCAGACGCTCATACCACTCGGTGGTAAGAAATTCGGCAAGGGATGGTGCCGCCAGAATTCGCACGCGCCGGCCCCGGAGTTTGGGCAATCGGTTGATTATCATCCGCTCAACCTGCATTGCGACATCAGCGCGGGAGCGCACCCGGCCCGTGCCATTACAGGTCGGGCAAGTCTCGCACAACAGATACATCATTCCCGGACGGGTTCTTTCGCGGGTCATCTCCAATAACCCAAAACGGCTCATCTTGGAAAAGTCCGCCTTTGCCCGGTCATTGGAAAGGTGTGCCTTTAACTCTTGAACTACCCGTTCGGTGTTCTTCTGGTCCTCCATATCAATAAAGTCAATAATAATCAGCCCGGCGAGGTCCCGAAGCCTTATCTGGCGGGCAATTTCCGCTGCTGCCTCAAGGTTGGTTTCAAATATCAACTTCTCCGGGTCCTCCTCCTGGGCGGAACGGCCGGTGTTGACATCGATAACCACCATCGCCTCGGTTTGGTCAATGGTAATAAACCCGCCGGACTTCAGCCAGACCCGTTTCTGAAACAGCCCTGCCAGCTCCGCTTCGGCACCGGTGTACTCAAATAACGGGGTGTCACCCCGATAAAACTCCAGCCGGCGTCGAAAACGGGGCGCCAGACGCATAAGGTATTCGCCCAGCTGTTTATAAACCGCTTCATTATCAACGGTAATCTTCTCGACATTCTCATTCAAAAGGTCCCGCACCACTTTGATTGCGATTGACGGCTCCTCATACAGAACGGCGGGCGAACGGGCTTTCTCCGCCTTAGACCGGACCTCTTCCCAGACCCGCTCCAGCTCCTGGTACTCCAGTTTAAGGTCATCGCTCGACGCCTCTGCCGCTGCGGTGCGGATGATCAATCCCGCATGCGGACTTTTAAACTGCCGTACCACATCCCGCAACCGGGCGCGCTCCCGCCGGTCGGCAATCCGCCGTGATATCCCGATGCGCTGGGCATTGGGAAAGTAAACTAAAAACCGCCCCGGAATCGAAACGAACGATGTCAACCGTGCACCCTTCTCCGCAAACGGGTCCTTAACCACCTGAACAAGAATCTCTTCTCCTTCCCGCAGGGTAATTGTCCGGGGCTGAACCTTCCCCTTCTCCAGTTCATCAATTTCATCCCCTTCCAGGGTGTCAAACTCCGGAATCTCGGTCAAGGGCAGAAAACCGTTCTTGCGCAGACCGATGTTCACAAACGCCCCCCGCAAACCCTTTACAACATTTTCTACCCTTCCTTTGTAAATCCTACCTACAAGGTTCTGCTGTTCGGCACGTTCAACATAAAATTCCACCAGTCGGTCATTTTCAAACACCGCCACCCTCGTTTCCCATTCATTGGCGCTGATGGCAATTTTGGTCTTGACCTTCATTTTACCTCCCTCACTTTTCTATCGCACCACATCGCCAAAAGGCGACCGCAATTCACCCTCTATCAGAACGAAACAGTCTTTCCGTTTAACCGTGAGACACCGGACTTCGTTGCCTTCTCGGCCCAAAAGCTGCCCCAGCACATCAAACAATTTCACCCCGGGACCAATCGTCAGGTCCACAAGTAACTTTTCCCGGTCAAGAGGCACAACCGCGTGCACACCAGGAATCTCCTTTCCCTTCACCAGTGCCTGCTGCAATGCCTCTTCATCCGGCACCACTACTTCATATCGGCCCAGGTTGATGGTGCCACCTAAAGTCGGCATACTGTTGGGCACCAACCGCGCTGCTACCACTCTGATTCCGCGCGGCAGGAACTGCCCGATGTCCCGGACAATATTCCCCGAATATTGATAAGAAAGATAGATATCAACATACTCGCCGTCCGATGTCAAACCCACCGGTAACGGCGGTCCGAAAGAGAGCATCGGTTTCGGCGCAAACCCCTTGGTGTAAACCACCGGCAACTCACTGCGCCGTAAAGTACGGTAAAATGCCCGCACCCGGTCCAGGTGCGCGGCAAATTGGAACGGCTCTTCCACCAGGTACTTCAAACGAAACCGGCTCTTTAACTCCTCATAAGCCTGAACCCTTCGGGGTTTTCGGCCAAACCGCTCCGGCACCTCATCCTTTATTTCTACCGGAGCCGGAGGAACTACCGGTTTTGGTCCCGGACAGGCACCGCAATTAGTACACCCTCCTTGCATACAATCCGGTGTTCTTTCCCCTTGCTGTGCCCGCCGGTACTCCTCAATGAGAAAGCCCTTTGTCACACCAACATCGATAAAATCCCACGGTAAGGTGTCCTCTACCGCCCTGCTGCTTAAATAAGTTGCCGGGTCAACCCCGGATTTGCTACAGGCATCCAACCAAGCCGAAAAGTTAAAGAATTCGGTCCACTCCTGAAAAATCCCACCCTGCTCATAAACCCGCTCAATCACCCGGCCGATTTTCTCGTCGCCCCGCGCAATCAGTGCCTGGACAAAAGAAGCCTCCGGATTCTCCCACTTGGGCTTGATATTACGCCGATTCAGCATCTCCTTCAAGAGCGCCATCTTTTCCCGGGTCTCCTCAATTGAGCCAAAACCGGCCCATTGCAATGGGGTGTGAGGCTTGGGTATGAAAGGCGTCAGGTTAAACCGCACCGTCCGCCCCCGACAAAGTCGCGCCACCTCGGTTACAAACCTCCCGATCTCCTTGACATCCGCTTCGGTCTCGCCCGGCAACCCAATCATAAAATACAGTTTCACCCCGGCCCAGCCCGCATCAAGTGCATTACGCACCGACTCAAGAATTTTTTCTTCGGCGATGTGCTTGTTGAGCAGATTGCGCAACCGCGGCGCTGCCGTCTCCGGAGCGAATGTCAACCCCGCCTTTTTTATCTCTTGCAAAGAAAACGCCAGTTCCGGAGTAAAATCCTCACCCCGGGTGGAAGGTAAAGAAATCGCCACCCGGCGCTCTCGCAACCGCTTGTTCAGCCGTTCCACCAGTTCTAATAGATAAGGATAGTCAAGGGCGGAAAGTGCCAGAAGCGAAACCTCTTCCCAACCACTTGACCTGATGCCGCGCTCGGCAATGCGCACCACCTGTTCCACATCCCGGAACCGCACCGGACGATTGATTATCCCGGCCTGACAGAATCGGCATCCCCGGGTACAACCGCGGGCAATCTCCACGGTAAGACGGTCATGGGTTATCTCGCATATCGGAACCAGGGGCGGAAACGGAAAATCCTCTTCACGCAGCTCCGACACCACCCGCCGTATCACCCGAGCTTTCCCGGTATCAGTAAAGCCGGGTACATACAATCCAGGTAAACGGGCAAGGTTTTCTAACAGCCCCTCCCGTGACCGTTGATTCCAGCCTTCGTATACCGCGGTAATTTCCCGCACCGCCTCTTCCCCATCACCAACCACAAACACATCCACGAAATCAGCCATGGGCAGCGGATTCACCGTTCCCGGACCACCGGCAACAACCAGCGGGTCGTTACATCCCCGCTCGGTCCGATAACGCGGAATTCCAGCAAGGTCGAGGAGATAAAGTAAATTGGTATAGGTAAGTTCGCTCTGCAACGAGACGCCAAGAATGTTAAACTCCTTAACCGGCCGCCGTGACTCTAAGGCGTAAAGCGGAATGCCCCGCGCCTTCAGAATTGCACCAAAATCGGGCCAGGGCGCATAGCACCGTTCACAACAACCGTTCGGTAATCGATTGATAATTGAGTAGAGAATCCGCAACCCGTAATTGGACATCCCGATTTCGTACACATCGGGCATTGCCAGGACCCAGTTGACCCGTTTTGACCCGGGCTCAAAATAAAAAGAGTTGTATTCGCCACCGGTATAACGAATCGGTTTGGTGACGAGGGGTAGAACCTCGTTTAATCTTTCATGCATTGTCCGTTCACCATATTAAACCGGACCGCAGCAAAGTCAAGAAAACCGCCCGGTTTCTCTCCACTCTTTGCCCATACCTACTAATCTCGCTTTTCCGCTTGACACCTCTCTTCTTAATGTTAGCATTACTTTTTATCTATGTCCGATTACGACCTTAAACGAATTCGCAACATCGGCATTGCGGCGCACATCGATGCCGGCAAAACCACCACAACCGAACGCATCCTCTACTACACCGGCCGCATTCATCGGATGGGCGAAATTGACGAAGGCACAACCCAGATGGACTGGATGACGCAGGAACGGGAAAGGGGCATCACCATCACCGCCGCCGCAACCAGTGTCCAATGGCTGGACCATCGTATCAACATCATCGACACCCCGGGTCATGTTGATTTTACCATTGAGGTTGAGCGTTCGCTCAAGGTTCTGGATGGCGCCATCATCGTCCTTTGCGGCGTGGGCGGTGTGGAACCGCAAACCGAAACGGTCTGGCGGCAGGCCGACCGTTACCAAGTGCCACGCATCGCCTTTGTCAACAAACTCGACCGGCTCGGTGCCGACTTCTATCGGGTGATAAAAATGATGGAAGAGAAGTTTGAACAAACCCCGCTGCCGGTGCAACTTCCCATCGGGGTCGAAGACCAATTTGTCGGCGTAATTGACCTGATAACTCAAGAAGCCTGTATCTGGCGCTCCGAAGACCTCGGCGCCACCTTCGACACCGCACCCATCCCCGCCGAGTACCAAAAAGTGGTTGCCGAATACCGCCACCGGCTCCTCGATGTCCTCACAACATTTGATGAAACACTTCTCGACCGATACCTCAGCGGCACCGAACCAACACCTGAAGAGTTAAAGCACGCCATCCGGCGTGGTACCATCGAACGACGCATCGTTCCCGTCTTCTGTGGCGCCGCCTTTCGTAACAAAGGCATCCAGAAACTGCTTGACGGCATTGTCGAATATCTACCCTCACCCGTTGATATCCCGCCGGTAAAAGGCATCAATCCCAAAACCCAGAAAGCGGAGTCCAGGTCCGCGGACCCGAAAGCCCCTTTCTCCGGCTTGATTTTCAAACTTGCCTTTGACCCCCAGCGCGGGATGCTTTCCTACATCCGGGTATATTCAGGAAAGGTGGAAACCGGTGATGTTGTGTTTGCCGTTCCCGAAATGAAACGGTTACGGGTCCAGCGTCTGGCACTCGCCCATGCCAATCGCTACGAAGAGGTTGACTCCCTTTCCGCTGGTGAAATCGGTGTGGTCATCGGATTAAAGGAAAGCCGCACCGGACAGACGCTCTGCGACCTTGCCCATCCCATCGCCTTCGAACCAATCAAAGCACCGGAGCCGGTGGTATTCCTTGCCATCGAACCCCGGACCAGAGCCGATGACGAAAAACTGCAAACCGCCCTCCAAACAATGGCGCTCGAAGACCCGACCTTCAAAATCCGCACCGATGAAGAAACCGGCCAGTTAATCCTTTCGGGAATGGGCGAACTCCATCTCGAAATCCTGCTCGACCGGCTGCAGCGTGACTACGGAGTTGCGGTACATCCGGGAAAACCCCAGGTGTCCTATCGGGAAACGATAACCTCCACCGCCACTGCCGAAGGTAGATTTATCCGCCAGACCGGAGGTCGGGGACACTTTGCCGTGGTCAAACTGGCGCTCGAACCCGCACTCGATGGCAACTGGGTTGTCAACGAAATTCGGGAAGGCACCATCCCGAAACAGTTTCTACCACCAATTGAACAGGCGGTGGCAGAATGTTTTGAAACCGGGGTCCTTGCCGGTTATCCGATAATTAACACCAGGGTCCACATCATTGACGGTGCCTATCACGAGGTGGACTCTTCGGATGTCGACTTCAAGGTGGCGGCAGCGCAGGCATTCCGTGAAGCATTCCTTGCCGCCCAGCCGACATTTTTGGAGCCGATAATGGAACTGGAAGTGGTGACTCCGGAGCAGTATCTTGGTACCGTTCTTGCTGACATCAATGCCCGCGGCGGCAGAATCATCCACCTCGATGCGGTTAAAGGTCACCAGATTATCACCGCTGAGATACCCCTTTCCAAAACCTTTGGCTACGCCACCAGCCTGCGTTCCCTCACCCAGGGTCGCGCCAGCCACTCAATGCAGTTCAAACGGTTTAGCCCGGTTGACGAGGAGACCAGAATCAAACTTTATCCCCTGTTCGGCGAAACAAAAAAATAATACCGCAAAACCGGGAAAAAATCACCCCATCGCCCGTTACTGCTCAACAGACTAAAAACCCTGATACGACTCACTGAACCGTTGGGGGAACGGCTCCCCGATTAACTCCTTAAACCCTTTTCCCCACCCTGCCTGACCCCATCTTAAAAACCACATAATTGGCACTCCATTGTGCTATCTTATTGAAATTTTACGAGTTAACTTGCCAACTACTTTCCCTAACACTTTTCCCCGCATTTTAAACTACCCAATCTTGGCTCCTCTGGATGATTTTGGGGCAACCGGTTGTCAGGGAAAATCGAAATGTGGCACCTATTCTACCTGCAATTATCACAACCCGGGGAACGATAGCCGAAGAACAAGCCGCTATGTCAACCAACGCGCACCTGCTTCTGGGACTATCCCCGGCAGAAACAGATTACCATCGCCTCACCTATTTTTTCCTTGACATTTAACATTTTTATATTAAATTAGTTACGGTATGAGAAGCCAAAGCAGCAAAGCCAAACCAAAAAGGAGGTAGTAATGAAAAAAGCGCTGCTACTCGGTATCATCCCGCTCGTCTGCCTGACAATGATGACCGGATGTATCCCGGGATTCTACACTGTGGGAACACTTTACACTTCGGTAAAGACACCGGCATCGGCAGTCGCCTATTATGGTCCGCAGGCAACAAGTAATGCCAAAGTGGCAAAGGTAACCGCAACCAACATCCTCGGACTCATTGCCACCGGCGATGCCAGCCTTGAAGCGGCAATGCGTGAAAGTGGAATCAAAAAGGTTCACCATATTGACCAGGAGGTAACCAGCATCCTCGGTTTGTGGTCAACCTACACGATTTACGTTTACGGCGAATAAAACCTGATAACACCTTTGGGGGCGATTAACTCGCCCCCGTTTTTTTTGCCTGAAAAACAATTTTTTGCTAATATTGAATTAATGTTCAATCCGGCAATCTTTCGTGAGTACGATATCCGGGGCAAGGCGGCAACCGACCTTTCGGACGATGTTGTTTACCGTCTGGCTCAGGCTTTCGGCACCTACATCCAGCAGAAAGGTGTTTATCAATGTATCATCGGCAGGGATGTTCGCCTATCCGGACCAAGGATTGAAAAGGCGCTAACCGAAGGGTTGCTTGCTACCGGTGTTGATGTGATAAAGATTGGCGTAGTTCCCACACCGGTATTTTACTTCTCTTGTTTCCATCTGAATATCAACGCCGGCATAATGATTACCGCCAGCCACAACCCGCCAAATGAAAACGGCTTCAAAATTGGAATGTACAAAACCACCATCTACGGTGAAGAAATTCAAATGCTGCGTCAAATAGGCGAAGAGGGCAAATTTGCCATTGGCAAAGGCAAACTGAGCGAGTGCGATGTGATTGAGCCTTACATTGCGATGTGTTTGTCGAAAGTAAAAATCTCTAAACCGCTCAAGGTGGTTTTTGACCCGGGTAACGGCACCGCTGGTGTTCTCCTTGAGAGACTTTTGGCAAAAACCCCGGTCCAGCCGATATTTATCAACTTAACACCCGACGGCAACTTTCCCGGTCACATACCAGACCCGACTGTGCCGGCGTATCTTGAACAGGCGATCAACCTGGTTAAAGAAACCAATGCCGATTGCGGCATCGGCTACGATGGTGATGCCGACCGAATCGGTGTCATCGACGAAACCGGTACCACCATTTATGGCGACCGGCTTCTGGCGCTATTTGCCCGGGAGATTCTTGCCCGTCAGCCCGGAGCAAAGATTGTGTTTGAAGTCAAATGTTCTCAGGGGCTGGTGGAATACATCAAAAAACTGGGCGGTGTACCGATAATGTGGAAAACGGGCCACTCGCTTATCAAAGCAAAGATGAAATCAGAAGGTGCCTTAATCGCCGGCGAGATGTCGGGCCATATGTTCTTTGCCGACGACTACTACGGCTATGACGACGCCATCTTCGCCTCCCTGCGGTTGCTACAACTCCTCGCCAGTTCGGGAAAACGGCTATCAGAACTGGCAGCGGAAATTCCCTACTACTACGCCACACCCGAAATCCGGGTTAAAATCGAAAGCCCGGATGCCGACCATTGGAAATTTGAGGTGGTAGCGGCATTGAAAGAGCATTTCCGCAGCCGGTTTGAAACAATTGACATCGACGGCGTACGGGTTGTATTTCCGGATGGCTGGGGTCTGGTCCGCGCCTCCAACACCCAGCCGATTCTCGTTTTGCGCTTTGAAGCCAAAACCCCGGAAAGGCTCAAAGAAATCAGGCAACTGTTTTATGAACAGTTGCGCAGATTCCCGGAAGTTGTGCTACCCGAAGACTGAACCCACCGTTTAAAAATGCACCGTTCTGAACGGCTTCTCCGGGCGGCACTGAGCCCGAATCAACTCATTGAAGAAAATGAGAAGGTTGCGGTCGGGCTTTCCGGCGGTGCCGACAGCCTGTGTTTACTTTTAACCCTCTGGGAGTACAATCGCCGCCATCGAAAAAACTGGCAGATTTATCCCATCCACATCAATCCCGGATTTCCCGGCTGGAAAACCGAGCGTATTGAGGCAATCTGCCAGCGGTTTGGGCTTACCTGTACGGTCAAAACGGTCAATGTTCCGGCAAAACTTCAGGCAACTGAAACCGACTCCTGCTTTTTCTGCGCCCATGAGCGGCGCAAAGCGCTCTTTTCATCCGCAGTTGAGCTGGGCTGCCATAAAGTGGCGTTGGGTCATCATCTTGAAGATGTCAATGAGACCTTTCTGTTAAACCTCCTCTTCACATCCTCGGCACGAACGATTCTGCCCCGCCAACCACTCTTTTCCGGCCGGCTTGTTGTTATTCGTCCCCTCTACTACTTCACCGAAGAGCTTATCCGCACCCGACTCAAAGCCGCTGCGCTTCGACCGGTGCGCAACCGCTGTCCGTACGGAACGAAGAGCAAGCGTATGCTCATCCGCCGCATTCTTACCCGGCTCGCCCGCACCGACCCCCGCATCAAAACCAACATCTTCTGGGGTATCCACAACTTGAAGCCGGAATATTTGCCCGGGAAAACGATTTCTCGCCAACAACTTATGGACGATGTTTGACAGTCAAAACAAAATGGTTATGATTTTTTGTTTATTATAAAATCTCAGGAGGATAAAAATGTTAACTTTTCGTCGGTTTGCAATACTGCTTGCCGTCCTAAGTGCGGTCGTCTTCGCCCAGAAAGTACCGCTCGACGCCCTGTTAAGAGGGGGACGCATCCATTATCAAGGTGGCCGCTATGAACGCGCCCGCGAACAGTTTGAGAAGGCGCTTGACCAGTACGGCACGACCGTTGACAACACCACCCTCGCCAGTATTCATCTCTGGCTCGGGTTGTGCGAAGCCCAGTTAAACCGGCTCACACCTGCGGCTGACCACTTCCTCAAAGCAATCGAGAACGACTCCCTGCTCATAACCACGATTCGCAACGATGAACAGCAGGAGTACTGGGTCTGGACCGCCTTTATCACCGCCAGCCGGGGCAATTACACCGCGGGTGATTATGAGAAGGCAATAACCTATGCCCGTGCCGCCCTTAAAATTCATCCGGACCGCTCTCAGCCCTATTCGCTCATTGCCAACGCCTACAGCACAATGGGAAAGTACGAAGATATGCTTACCACCGCCCGGCAAATGCTTGCCCTCAACACCGCCAGCGCCGAAGCCTACTCACTCATTGGCCTTTACTTCTTCCAGAAACCGGACAGTGCCTGGACAACACCCCAGGCAAAGCGAGCCCGCTGGGACTCGGTCTATTATTATTACAGTGAGGCGCTGAAGATTTATCGCGCCCGCCTTGATAGCGCCGTCACCGAACTGGGTAACCTTCTTAAAACCACCGATACCAGCCGCATCCGCTCGGTTGCTGAACAACTGGTCGAAAAACAGCGATTCTTCCCGCCCGAAGAGCTGAAGCGCTACATCGAAAAGGAGTTACAGGGTGGTAAGCAACTGGAAAAGTTTGCTCAGATTACTTCCCGGCTTTTTTATGCCGAGAACAATCTCAATGTCACTTCCGCCCGGCTCGGTACCGCCTTGCTTCGGGCATCAGCCGAAGCCAAACGGGATACCGCCGAGCGATATCGAGCCTTAGCCGAATCTCTTTTCGCCCAGGCGCTACTATACGACCGGTTTGACTTTACGACGATGTTCAACCTTGGTATCGCCCAATACCAGGGTCGCAATGACAGCCTTGCTGCCGCCACCTTTTCCCGGGTTATTGCCGGAACGGTCGTTCCGCTCACTGTACTACCACAAAATGTAATCACTCAACTCATCTCGCAAATCTCGCCTGAGGCGGCAAAAACCGGCTATCTCCAACTAACCGGTGACCTCCTCGCAATTGTTGATAGCACACTTTTCACCCTTGGCTATCGTGGTGGCAGTTACGCCTGGTTCTACTTCCCGGACAAAAGGGAACAAAAGGAATTCCCTTTGAGCCCTTCTGATACCGCCGGGATGTTTTTAAGTGTTGAAAGCCCGGTCCAGCTGGAAAACATCTACCTCCTCTACGGCATAAGTCAAACCGGCTTTGGCCTTGCCCAGATTGAAGCCTCGCGGGCAGAACTGGGAAAATCGGTGCTTAATCAGGCGATTCCCAATCTGATAATGACCACAAAAATCAACCCCAAAAATGCCGAAGCCTACCTCAATCTTGTTCACTGCTATCGGGAAACCGGCAATAAAGAAAAAGCGGCATGGGCTTACGAGATGTATAAAAAATTGAGTAAATAAGGAGAAAAGATGACGAAACTTTTAACCGCAATTATCATTGTCCTCAGTCTGGTTCTGGTAGGTGTAATCCTGTACCCCCAATTACAGGAAAATCGGCCCCAGCATCTTCGTTTCGCCTGTGACAGTTCGGTTGCGGCTTTGCCATTCATCGTTGCGGTTCAGGATACCCTGTTTACAAAAAACCGCATTGACCCCGAACTGGTATTCTACTCCGACCCGGAAAAAGCCCTTGATGAACTGTTTGCCGGCAACATCGATGTCGGCATCTTCCCCTGGAGTACGGTATTTAAACGCATCGCGGCTAAAGGTGAAACTCTTAAGGTGTTTATGGCGGTTGAATTTCGACCCACCTTACCGGTCGATGCAATCGCCAAACCGGCAAAAGGGAAAATCAAAACGGTCAACGACCTTAAAGACAAAAGACTTGGTTATCCACCGGTGCTGCGTGACTATCTACCGCTCCTCCTCGCCAGTGCCAACCTGCTGCCGGCAAATGTTAAACTTACCGAAGTTCCGCTCACGACATTACCATCCCGTCTCGCTGCCGGCGAGTTTGATGCGGTGTGGGTTCTGGAACCATACATCACCCTTATTGACTTTACGAAATTCGATACGCTGAGTGCCCTGACAACAAAGTATATCACCAGTCCATTTCCCGCCTATGCGATTGGTTTCAGCCCCGAGTTCTTGAAGAAAACCACCAAGAATCAGCGCACCAGGCTCAAAATCGCACTTGATGCGGCGGTTGACCGTATTGATGCTCAACCCAACGAGGTAAAGAAAGTGCTTAGTCGATTCTTCTTCGGCAACGACACCACCGGCACAGGCGCTCGTCTACCACTGTTTCAGAAAATCGCCGAGATTAACAAACCTGGAATCCAGACCCTCGCGAGCCGGATGCTTACGCTCGGCATTTTGACCGATACCCTTGATACCCGGGGCATATTTGCCCAGCCGGCACAGCTGATGCGTTAATGATTGCCCGGGAATTGCCTTTTCCGGTCGTGCTAGACGGGGGGTTGGCGGTCCCCTGTAACCCGAAACCCGCCTATGCGGGGTCGAAAGGGATACCGAGTGCAGCGCGATGCGGGTTAAGTTTGAAATCAGGGACAGCGATGAAAATCGGGTCCGGTGAGGACAGCCACCGTGAACCCCGCCAGGACCGGAAGGTAGCAACGGTAAACGGAGCGGCGGTTCGTCACCGGGGTGCCTGGTTGGAGCTGTTCCGGTTCAAACCCCCTCATCGTCTGTGCCAGGGTCCTGGCACGACCGGATTTGTCGCCGATTGATGCTCACTCGTAAAGTTTTAACACTTAAGTATCGGCCCCAGACTTTCGCTGAACTTCTGATTCAAGACCATGTCCGCAATACCCTGACCCGTGCCATTGAACTCAACCGGCTTGCCAATGCCTATCTCTTCAGTGGACCGCGTGGTGTCGGCAAAACAACGACCGCTCGCATACTGGCAAAAAGTCTCAACTGTCTTTCCTTTGACAAACCAACGACCACACCCTGCAACCAGTGTTCCGCTTGCGTCGAAATCGCTGAATCCCGAAGTATGGATGTTCTGGAAATCGACGGTGCCTCCAACCGGGGAATTGACCAGGTGCGGGAACTGCGAGAAAACATAAAGTACTCTCCGGCCAGCCTGCGCTACAAAATTTACATCATCGATGAAGTGCATATGCTGACGACTGAGGCTTTCAATGCTTTACTTAAAACGCTGGAAGAACCACCTGCCCATGCGAAATTTATCCTTGCAACGACCGCCGCCCACAAAGTACCGCCCACCATTACCTCGCGCTGTCAGCGGTTTGATTTTCGCAAAGCGACCCCGGCAGAAATTGTTCAGCGCCTCACCTGGATTGCCGAAAGAGAAAACATCAAAATTAGCCCGGAGGCATTGACCGCTATTGCTCGTCGAGCCGATGGCGCAATCCGGGATGCTGAAGGACTATTGGAACAACTCGCCACCTATAGTCCGGAAGGGGTCGAACTTTCTCACGCTGAGGAACTTCTTGGCCTTGTCCCAGCAAACCTTTTTTTCGAATACGCTGAACTACTGGCAACCGGAAACGCCCGCGGCTTGTTTGAGTTTATCGACCGGCTCTTTACATCAGGCTACGACTTTATCGAGTTTTACTCTGGAGCGGTCACCCACTTCCGCAACCTGCTTGTCGCTAAACTGAATGGCTTACCTCCTGAGGCGGGCTTCTCCGCTGAAGAGCTCGACCGAATAAATAAACAAGCCGCCCGGTTCTCCCGCGAACAACTTATGGAGATTCTCAAACTGTTAAGTGAAAACGAAACAGCGGCTCGTTACTCTCAGATTCCCCGCTTGCTGCTGGAAATTGTGTCGCTGAAACTCCTGGGAGAAAACCTCGTACCCACGGCTCAAAATCAACACCTTGCCCGTGAAAAAACGAACGACCCATCACCAACGCCTCCCAATCCGCCCCCAGCCAACGAACTTGAGCAGGTCTATTGCCAGCTGTGTTCCCGGCTCGCAGCGCAAAAAGCACCCCTCGCCGCCCTTCTTAAACTCGGCACGCCAACCGCCTACGACTCATCAATCTTCAAAGTAACCTTCCCTCGTGAACACAAAGGCATAATCCTCCAGATAGAAAAACACCAAAAACTGATCGACTCGATACTTTCCGAAATTACCGGGAAACCTACTCGTCTTAACGCCTGTGTCCGGCAGGAAAACAAACCTGACCACTTGAAAGATAAACTCAAAAAACATTTTGGTGAGGTTGAAGAACAGTGAGTCAAACCCTGGAAAAACTGATAACTGTTCTTTCCCGCCTCCCCGGTATCGGCAAAAAGTCCGCTCAGCGTATCGCATTCCATCTGCTTAAGAACCCTAGTTTGAGTCAGGAGCTTGAAGAATCACTCACCCGGGCGCGCCAGCACCTCCGGCTCTGCTCCATCTGTTTCAACATCACCGAAGATGAGGTCTGCGCAATATGCGCCGATGCAAACCGGAATCCCAGAACGATATGTGTGGTTGAAGAACCGGCTGATGTGCTGGTCATCGAACAAACCGGACAATACCGGGGTCGTTACCACATCCTTGGCGGTGTGATTTCACCTCTGGACAATGTTCCGCCGGAGAGTCTCCACATCAAAGAGCTACTGGCACGGGTCCAGAAAGAAGGAATTACCGAGGTGATTATCGCCACCAACCCAACAACCGAAGGTGAGGCATCGGCGATTTACATTGCCCAGCTTCTCAAACCTCTAAACATCCAGGTTACACGCATCGCCCGGGGTTTACCGGTTGGCAGCGACCTGGAACTTGCCGACCGTGAGACCATCGCCCGTGCCTTAGAAGGACGCCAAGCAATCTAACAGCCCCATTGCTCTTCTTTGCCTGTTAATAGATTTCCCCTAAAATTTAATCGTGCTTTGCAACGCTTGCCCTTTTGAATGTTCTGTAGACCGCTCGGTTCAACCCGGACGGTGTCGAGCAACTGCGGAAATTGAAGTCGCCCAAGCGCAACTGCACTATTGGGAAGAACCGCCCATTTCAGGAACCCGGGGTTCCGGAACTATTTTCTTTACCCATTGTAATCTTGCCTGCAAATTCTGCCAGAACTACGACATCTCGCAAGAAGGATACGGTAACAAAGTTACACCTCAACGCTTGGAGGAGATTATTTTCGAACTCCATGACCGTGGTGCCCACAATATAAACCTTGTTACTCCGACCCATTACTCCCAACAACTTATTCCGATTCTTGAAAAGGTAAAACCGAGACTTAAAATCCCTATTGTCTGGAACTCAAATGCTTACGAAAAAGTTGAAACCTTGCGTGCGCTCGAAGGCTTAGTCGACATCTATTTGCCCGATTTCAAATACTTCTCCGATGAACTAGCGCGCAAATACTCCGCTGCCCCGAACTACTTCCAATTTGCCACGCAAGCGATAATCGAAATGAAACGTCAAACCGGGCAAATCATCTACGACGACCAGGGCATTATGAAAAAAGGGCTAATAATCCGTCACCTTGTCTTGCCGGGTCAGGTGGAAGATTCAAAAAAAATACTCCTCTGGATAAAAGAAAACCTTGGCACCTATACGCCACTCAGCCTTATGGCACAGTACTACCCCACCTACCGTGCCCAAGAACTCGAAGGAATGAACCGCCGGCTTCGACCCTCAGAATACGAAACAATCCGTCAGTTCTTTATTGAACTGGGTTTTGAGCAAGGTTTTTGCCAGGAACTTTCCTCCGCCTCGGGCGATTTTACCCCTGATTTTGAGGGACGTGGAGTTTGACCATCGCATGGCACTTAAGCGACAGACATGATTCTTGAGTCTTTAACAACGTTAATTTGACTTAAATCAAACCCTATTTACAATAAAAGGATGTGCGGCGTATTAGGACTCTTCTATGAAAAGGGCCCGGTTGCGATGGATTTGCTTGAAGGACTCCTTGCCCTCCAGCACCGGGGACAAAATTCTGCTGGCATCCTCACCTCAGACATCACTCTGCATCTGAAAAAAGGCAACGGTCTCGTAACACAAGTATTTAATGAAAAAAACCTTGCCCGTTTAACTGGCTCGCTGGGTATCGGCCATACACGTTACCCGACAATTGGTCCGGGCTCGAGCGAAGATGCACAGCCATTCTATGTCAACTACCCCTATGGCATTGCAATGGCACATAATGGCAATGTTACCAACTATTTTCATCTCCGTGAAGAACTTAAGAAAAAAGACCGCCGACAGTTAACAAGCTTCTGTGACCTCGAACCCATCCTCCATATCTTCGCCGGTGAACTGGAAAAGACGAAGGGGACACGAGTAAAACCCGATGATGTGTTTCGGGCAATTCAGGCGGTTTTCCGCCGCACTCAGGGCGCCTACTCAGTTGTTGGTCTAATCCATCGTCAGGGGCTTTTTGCCTTCCGTGATGCTAAAGGCATCAGACCACTTGTAATTGCCCGGGACGGCCGAAGTTTTGCCGTAGCATCAGAAAGCGTGGCGCTCGATATCCTCGGTTTCAAACAGTTTCGTGACATCCGCCCCGGCGAAGCGATCTTCATCGATGCCCAACACCGATTGCACCGTCGGGAGATAAAAAAGGGTGAACTCTACACCTGCATATTTGAATTTGTTTATTTCGCACGCCCCGATTCTGTAATCGACAATATCGAAGTTTATGAAGCCCGCCTGCGCCTCGGTGAAAAACTCGCCGCTGAAGTTCGACGCCGGGGATTAAAGCCCGATATGGTTATCGCCGTTCCTGATACCGCACGACCGGCTGGCGTCGCCCTTGCCCGGATGCTGGGGCTCGAACTGCGGGAGGGCTTGATTAAAAACCGCTACATCGCCCGCACCTTCATTATGCCCTGGCAGTCCAACCGTTCCCACTCGGTAAGACAGAAGTTGAATCCCGTCCGCTCGCAAATCCAGGGCAAAGATGTCCTTTTGGTTGACGATTCCATTGTCCGCGGCACAACTTCAAAGGAGATTGTCCAGATGATTCGGGAAGCCGGCGCCCGCAAGGTTTTCTTGGCAATTACCGCGCCGCCACTTCGCTACCCGTGTGTGTACGGAATCGATATGATGACTCGTGGTGAATTCATCGCCAAAGGCCGAACCGAAGAAGAAGTCTGTCAAATCATCGGTTCCGATGCACTAATTTATCAGACCTATGACGGGTTGATTGAAGCGGTACGCGGTGAACAGTCCTCCCGCCACTTCTGCACCGCCTGTTTTAAAGGGGTTTATCCAACTGGTATAACCCGCAAAGATTTGAAACTCTTAGAGGCAGAACGAACCTACTGGATGCGAACCGCTGTTGAAAAAATTTGAATTCCAAATCATGTAAAAATTAACAAAAAGAAGTAGGTTCCAGCCGGCAGGAGGCTTGAATATCACCGACTGGAACCTACTGAGAGCCTGCGCCTTCAGTCAAGTTGTTTTCTAATAAATGTCGGCACCTCCAGATTAGTTGGGTCAACTGTGCGCTCACCGCGCTTTATTCCTGTCCCGCGAATTAGGGACTCGTCTAAGTTATTTAACAAATCACTGACATCTTCAAACCTTGGTAACGGCTCATTGAGTCCAGTGGCAATTAGCGTCACCTTTAACGCCGACTTCATACCCTCCAAACGCGCCGCCCCCATTCTGATATCTGCCTGACCATTGGTCGCGTGAAAGATAATTGACGCCGCTTCATCTACCTCCTTGAGGGTCATAGTCTCATCGCCCGAAATATTGAGCAGTACCCGGCGGGCGCTTTCAATCGATACATCCTCAATCAACGGTGAGCGCAGCGCCCGATGCGCCGCTTCCGTAGCACGCCCTTCACCCTGCGCAATACCAACCGACATTACCGCGCCCCCTCGTTCGCTCATCACAGTCCGGACATCAGCGAAATCAATGTTGATTAGCTGCCGCGTGGTAACGATTTCGGAAATGCCACTAACTGCGTTTAACAAAACCTCGTCCGCCAATCGAAACGCCTCAAAACAGGGTTGTGCACCATAGACTTCTAAAATTCGCTGATTAGGCAGCACAATCAGCGTGTCGACATGCGGGCGTAGCATATCAATCCCCATCCGTGCCTTTTCCTGGCGCTGTTTACCTTCAAAATCAAACGGCCGCGTAACCACCGCCACAACCAGGGCACCCTGTTGCTTTGCCTCCTGCGCGATAACCGGTGCTGCACCAGTGCCAGTACCTCCCCCCTCTCCCGCTGCAATGAACACCATGTCGAAACCGGCAAGGTGCTCTCGTAATGTTTGAATCGACTCCTCTGCTGCCTGACGCCCAATTTTGGGGTCACCACCCGAACCCAACCCGCCGGTCAACTGTGCTCCGATTTGAATCTTATTAGGTACCAGACACATCGACAAAGCCTGCAGGTCGGTATTTACTGCGTAGAGCTCAACACCGCCCAGCTTAACTTCACACATATGATTTACCGCATTACAACCAGCGCCTCCTACCCCGAACACGCCAATCCGGGTTAGATTTCTTTCTTCTACTGGTTCAATCATCTTGCCTCCTTTTATTTTATAGCCTCACGAAAACCATCCTTTAATATCATCCCAGAGCCTTTGCCCCAGACCCAGGGGCGGCAACTGGTGAAACTGTCTTCCCCTTCCTTCAACAGCACACTTTATCAACCCTGCTGCCGTACTGAAAGCAGGATTCTGAGTAACCTCCCGCGGTCCGTTAATACGGTCCGGCCTTCCAATCTTTACCGGCATACCGCAAATTTGCTCTGCAAGAATATCGATTCCAGGGAGCAACGCACCGCCCCCAGTTAAAACCACCCCCGCGGAAAGACCATCACCCAGTCCGGACTTTCGCACTTCACTATCAGCCAGATTTAGCAACTCTTCAACCCGCGGTTCAATTATCGACGCCAGCAATCGGCGGGAAACCTCTTTGGGACCTCGGCCCGAAGCATCCTCAATCGTCAGTGCCTCGTCGCGTTCCACCATTGCCGCCATCGCCACACCTTTCTCCCGTTTTACCCGCTCCGCTTCCTGGTAGGAAGTTCGAAGCCCAATTGCAACATCCTTCGTAATGTTCGCCGCGCCGACCGGTAGCAATTTGGTGAATCTTATCTCGCCCTCACGATAGATCGAAATGTCCATCACCCCACCGATGTCAATTACCGCAACTCCCAGCTCCTTATCCTGCTCATCACATACCGCAAATGAAGTCGCAAGCGACTGCAACACTAACACCCGGGAACGTATCTCCAGGCGTTCCAGCACCCGATACACATTTTCAATTGCGGTAACCGCACCAATCACAAGTAACGCTTCCACCTCAAGCCGAACCCCGAAAAGCCCCAGTGGATTACGAACCCCTTTCTGGCCATCAACGATAAACTGCGTCGGTATCACATGAAGAATCTGCTCATCGTTCGGCAACCGAATCGTCTGTGCCTGCCGAATCACATCTTCAACATCTCGTGGTTGAATTCCCTTTGTTGGTCGGCTAACTGGTACCGCACCCAGACCGGACAGGTACTTAATATGGTCACCCGTAATGCCGGTAAAAACCTGACAGTTTCGAAACCGGCACTGTGCCATCTTCTCCGCATCTTCCATTGCCCGAGCAACAGAATCAATCGCTTTATCAAGACTGATTACAACGCCCAACCGGAACCCATCAGGCGGTGCCGTTCCAAATCCTTTGATTTCAATCTTCCCCACCGAGTCGACTTCGGCGATCATACAGCAAATTTTGGTACTACCAATATCAACGGCCGCAATTCGCTTCAACTTTGACATAAACCTACCTCCTTTTCTCCTCCAACTTACCCCGACATTTAATCGGTTCACATTTCACCTTCATCAATTAAACCCTCCTCCCCCATCTTCAAATTTCGGCAGCAACTGAACCTCCTCATCAAGTTCGATTCCGGTTTTTTCCTCAACCACCGCCTTAATCAACTGAGCCAATTCATAAACATCAGCAAACTTAGCCCCTCCAATATTGACAATAAAATTGGCGTGCTTTTCGGAAACCTTCGCTCCTCCCACCTGTACTCCCTTTAAGCCGCAACGCTCGATTAATGCACCGGCCGGCGTATCACGAGCTGGGTTCTTGAAAAAAGAACCGGCTGATGGCTCATTGGGATGTTTGTGCCAGCGGCTCTCCCGAATCGCTTTAACACTTTGCTCACTGCGTCCCGTTGACAGTCGTAACACCGTATCGACTGCAATGAATGAACTGTCCATCACCGGGCTACGATACTCATTCCGCAGCTCCGCTTTTTCCAGAACTCGAAATGCACCATACCTATCCATTACCCTCACCCTAACAACAAGTTCACCCAAACAACGACCAAATGCCCCGGCGTTACTTAAAAGTCCACCACCTACGGTTCCGGGAATACCAGCGAGAAAATCCGCTCCTTTCAACTCGTGTTCCTCGGCAAATTCGGCAATATGGTCTAATCGAACACCCGCTCCGGCGGCTACCAGAACTCCTCCCTCCCCATCCGGTCCAATTACTTCAATCCGGGCAAAATCTCCCCCCAATTTTACCACTACGCCCCTTAAACCCTGGTCAGAAACAACTACATTGGTCCCTTGACCCATTACATTCATCTTGATCTGATAATCCACGACTAAAGAACGCAGCGCCGTCAACTGTCTTTCATTCTTGACAACCACCAACACATCGGCTGGTCCACCAATCCGAAAACTGGTCCACTGCGCCAGCGGTTCATCAAACTTCAACACCGCATCACTACCTTCCAACAAGCGCACCAACTCTGCGCGCCACCCCTTCACCTTTTCTCCTTTCTATCGTCGGGGTCCGCCGCACCGGTTCCCTCTCTTAACATCTGTAATATCTCTCCTGCCAGGTGCGTAATGCTGCCTGCTCCTAATGTCAGTACGACATTGTTGCGCTGCAACCGCTTTCGAAGAAATTCTGGGACCAAACTTAGGTCAGAAATATGATGGACAATTAACCCGGGACGGCTCTTGTTTTTCACCGCATCAACTATCAACTTTTCATCCACTCCAGGAATTGGTGACTCCCCTGCCGGATAAATTCCCGTGATAATCACCTCATCGGCGCTGTCAAAACTTGTTCCAAACTCCTCAGCCAGCAGTTTCGTGCGCGTGAAACGATGGGGTTGAAATACCACCAGTATTCGTTCGTTAGGATAGGCGTGGCGCAGTGTTTCTACCGTTACCCTGATTTCAGTTGGATGGTGACCGTAGTCATCATAAATAACAATTCCATCCACTTCCCCCCGTTTTTCCAGCCTCCGATGTACCCCAGAAAATGTTGCCAGTGCCTGCTCGATTGTCTTAAAATCAATCCCCAGCTCTATACCAACAGCAATCGCGGCTAACGCATTCTGAACATTATGCCTTCCTGCCATTCCCAGACTGAACCGGCCCACCTCTTTACCCCCATAAAGCAGAGAAAATGCCGAACTCCAGCGATAAAGCTGGACATCTTTTGCCTGAAAATCAGCCGGATTATCAATTGCATAGGTCACCACTCGTCGCATTATTCGAGAACGAATTGCCCGCACCGCTGGCGAATCAACCCCAAGAATTACACTGCCGTAAAATGGGACGCGATTAACAAATCGAACAAATTCCCGTTTCAAATCTGACAGGTCGCGATAGAAATCAAGGTGTTCTGGTTCAATGTTGGTAACAACGGCAATTGAAGGATAAAGGAGGAGAAACGACCGGTCACTCTCATCTGCCTCCGCAACCAGGTACTCCGACTGTCCGAGACGCGCTCCGGCGTCGGCTCCCATTATGATACCACCAATCACTGCCGTTGGGTCAAACCCCGCCCGTGTCAAAATGTGAGTCACAAGCGAGGTCGTCGTTGTCTTCCCGTGACTACCAGAAATTGCAATTGAAAACTTCAACCGCATCAACTCCGCCAGCATTTCCGCCCGTCTGATCACCGGTACCCCCCTTGCCAGCGCAGCCACGAGTTCCGGATTATCTTCTTTGACCGCCGTAGAATAAACCACCACTTCGGCATCACCGCAGTTTGCGGCATCGTGTCCGATAAAGACTGTAATTCCCGCCTCGCGCAACTTGTTTGTAACCTCGCTCTCCTTCAAATCCGAACCCGAAACCTCAAACCCCAAATTCTTCAGGACCAGTGCAATTCCTGACATTCCACTTCCACCAATGCCCACAAAATGAACCCGTTTTAGTTTGCCAAACACCGCTCCATCCTTTCGGTAATTTCCCGTGCCGCTCCGGGTTTTGCCAGCGCTTTGGCACATCGCTCCATCTCCTGACGCCGCTGTTTGTCCGCGATTAAAGTACGGACCAAACTCGTCAAACCGGAAATCTGATTCTGCTCAAGAACAATTGCCGCACCATGGGAAGAGACAAAATGTGCATTTGCCTCCTGGTGCCGGTCCGCCGCGCCGGGAAACGGAATCAGAATCATCGGGATACCGAAAACAAGCAATTCGTTAATTACCATGCCGCCCGCCCGGGATACAGCAATTGTTGCCCGCCGATAAAGCTCTTCCGGGTGGTCTGTCCATTCAACCAGCTCGCAGTTTGCTGACCGCACGAGTGCTTTTATCGCGGCGTAATCGCGCCGGCCCGTCAGTATAATAAAATTGAGATTGGTCAAAGCCGCTGCGGTATCAAGTGCTGCAAGATTCAACACTCTTGCTCCCTGACTACCACCAAGGATAAGAACCGTCTTACCATCATCCTGCCGATGCCCATTGACAATTTCTTCTCGCAGTGGGGTCCCGGTAATCGAAAACCGCCCTGGGAAAGGCTTTTCCGGCGGAAAGGTAAGAAACGACTCCCGGGCATGAGGGGCAAAAAATCTCGTCACCCTACCGGGTATTCGATTCTGCTCCAGAAGGAAAAATTGCCTTCCCTGCAGCCACGCGGCAAGTAGAATCGGGGCCGAAACAAATCCTCCGCTTGCAACAATCGCATCAGGTTGTTCTTTTGTCAAAACTCTCATACTTTGAAAAAAACCTTGTACCAGTCGTGCCAGATTTATAATCTTACCTCCAACTCCTTTTCCAGAAAATTTCCCGGCGCTAACGGGCTCAAAAACATAGCCCGCCTTTGTTACGATATCTCGCTCCATACCTTCTAACCTTCCCGCCCACACCACCTCAACGCCACGCTGCGTTAATTCACGGGCGAGGGCGAGCGCCGGAAAGATATGGCCACCGGTTCCACCCGCGACGATTAACACCTTCTTCAATTCCACTTCTCCGATATTTTGAAATCTTCAACACCATTCCCGCAGCGAAAAGGTTCGCCATTAATGCTGAACCACCGTACGATATGAAAGGTAATGGCTGACCCGTCGTTGGGATGATACTCAATGCCACCGCCTGATGCACAAAGGCATATAGAATAATCACTACTCCAATGCCACAACCCAGAAGATGCCCGAATTCAGTTGTTGTCCGCTGCGCGATGCGCAAACTTCGCAGGAAAAAAATCAGATAAAGCACCATTACCCCAAAACAGCCTAAGAAACCCATCTCTTCACCAATTGCACAGAAGATAAAATCCTTATGTAACTTCGGCAAAAAATAGTATTTCTGGCGACCTTCGCCCAGACCGCGTCCCACCAGTCCTCCTGAACCCAGGGCAATCAAAGCCTGTTCCTGTTGATACCGGTCGCCGGCACGAAACTTGTCCCACCGCTCGACAATGTACTGATACTTACTGTTCCGTAGTACCGGTAACATCAGTAACCCTGCTCCAATGACCAGCATCACCACCAAACCAGCAGTAAGCAGATAACGCCACTTTACTCCCGCAACAACAAATAGGACTCCGCTCGAAAGGGCGATAATAAAACTTGTTCCCACCGCCGGTTGCATAAGTGTCAGCATTACAATCATCCCGACAACGAGCCCCGGCTTCAACAAGGAATTTAGAAAAGTTGGCTTTTTGCCCGAAGCATTGAGTTCGGCAAAATAGCCGGCAAGCCAGATAACCACAACAAACTTGGCAAACTCTGCCGGTTGAAATGCACCAAGAATATTGCGTTTGGTAACGCCGACCAACTCACCCAAAAACAGCGTTGCGATGAGTGCACCTACAGTTAGTATTAGTAAAAACCGTCGCGCGCCCGGACTGGCAAGCCGGAAGATATTTAACTTCGTTCCCACCCATAACGCTAAGATGCCAATTATCGCTCTTAATAACTGCCACTTCAGGTAGTGGAATCCCCAATGATAGGTTGAGGCATAGACCATCACCACACCGAGCAGTGTCAATGTAACCACGACGGCCAAAAGGGCGTAATCAATGGGAGCATTAGGACGCTCGACACTCTCCCTCGCAAATGAACTTGCTGCAAGCACACCGTTGGTTGTTGGTCTATGCCAGTTTACCGACCTCATTTTTGAACGCCTTTCCCCTTTCCTGAAAATTGCGGAACATATCAAAACTGGCAAATCCGGGTGAAAATAGCACAATGTCTCCCTTAATCGCTCTTGCCGATGCCAGATGAACTGCTTCACGCATGGTCGTGGCGAATTCAAACCGCTTGAAACCCAATCGGGAAAGTCCTTGTGCCAGCCTCGCGGTGTTTTCACCTAAAAGAACAACCCACTTCGCATGTCTTTTCATCGCTTTCAGATACTCATCCGGTTCTACCCCTTTGTCCTTGCCGCCGGCAATCAATATCACCTTCTTCGTAAAAGCCTCGATTGACCGAACCCCGGCTCGAGGATTAGTGCACATCGAATTGTTTATATAGAGAACTCCTGCTATCTTTTTTACGAACTCAAGTCTGTGCTCCAATCCTTGAAAATTCTTTAGCGCCGTCCTGATTGCATTGTGAGAAACACCCAGAATTTTTGCCACACAAACCGCAGCTAGGGCGTTTTCAATATTGTGTTTGCCCGGTATCTTGATTTCTCCCACCGGTGCCACCCGCTCCTTTTGAAAATAGAGCCAGCCGCCTGAGAGATAGCTACCCTTAACCTGCTTCGCGAACGAGAAAAATAACTTTTCTGCCCTGCCCCGGCTTCTCATTGAACGGACCCTCGGGTCGTCATAGTTCAGCACCGCCCAATCACCCTCCTGCTGCCGTTCGAAAATTCGCGCCTTAGCTTCAACATAACAACGCAGTGTCTGATGCCGGTCAAGATGGTCTGGGCTGATATTGAGTACTACTGCGACCCTCGGTGCCAGATACTTTGCCCGTTCTAACTGAAAACTCGACACCTCAACGCAGTAGAATTCCTTCGGTGCCATAATCAGGGCGGTTGAAAGCGGTTTACCCGGTGCGATATTGCCGCCCAGAAAAACCTGCCTTTTGTCCGACTTGAGCATCGCGGCGATCAACGCCGTGGTTGTTGACTTACCATTAGTTCCGGTAACCGCAATCAGTACCCCGGATAAAAAGCGACTTGCGAAATCCAGTTCATCAACAATCGGCACATTACGCCCGTGAAAAAATTGTACCAACGGGTGTTTTTCCGGTATTCCCGGGCTGACAACAACCAAATCGACGGTCTGGCGCCGCCATTTTTTCAAACCTGTTTCAATCAATCTTTCTATCGCCGGTTCCTTCCAGACCTGTTCGTTGTCATCGTTGCCATAAACAACCGCGCCCGATTTTATAAGAAATCTACTCACCGCTTTTCCTGCCCGACCCAAACCAAGAACCAGAATGCGCCTACCTTTCAAGATACTCGCAGTAAAATTTCCGCTTCGGGAAACGCCCGTCCTCAGTCGGCCAGTATCTAACAACATTTCACCGTACCTTTAAACTTGCCACCGCCATCATTCCAAAAAGCACCGCCAGGATCATAAAACGAGTTACAATTTTGGGTTCAGGCCAACCCTCAAGCTCATAGTGATGGTGCAATGGTGTCATCTTGAAAACCCGCTTGCCGCCGGTCGTTCGGAATACAATAATCTGCAAAAGTGTTGTCGCCGCCTCAAGCACAAAAACCCCTCCTACCAGCGGCAATAAAAGCTCTTGCTTGGACAAAACCGCTGCCAGTGCCAGTGCACCACCAAGCGGCAATGACCCGGTATCACCCATAAAGATGTCTGCGGGGTGACAGTTGAACCAGAGAAAACCAAGACAGGCACCGGTAAGGGCGAAGCAGAACACCGTCATTTCCCCGCTTACCGGTACATACTGAATGTTTAAATACTGGGCAATTTTGCTGTGGCCGGAAACATAACACAACACCGTGTAAGCAGCAAATGCCACGGACAGTAGTCCCGCCGCAAGACCATCCAGTCCGTCACTTAAATTAACAGCATTAGATGTTGCCACGATGATAAACATCACCAGTGGGATATAAAACACCCCAAAATCAACCACAACATTTTTCAGAAAAAGAAAATTGGTTTTAGTCTTCATTGCCGGGTCAACCGGAGCGAAGTACAGGACCGCACCGACGCCGAGGGCAACCAGAAACTGAAAAAGCAGCTTTGTTCTTTTATTGATACCCCGCGCTTTACCCCCCCGAACTTTCACATAATCATCCCATAACCCCAAAAGTCCCAGCGCGATCAGCACGCCAAGCCCGAGCTGAATACCGCGGTTTGTCAAATCACCAAACAACACCACACCGATTATCGCGGAAAACAGCATCAAAACACCACCCATCGTCGGCGTTCCGGCCTTTGCTTTATGCCGTTCCGGCACCTCTTCCCGGATGTTCTGACCTATCTGCAACCGCTTCACCAGATTAATCAATGGCTTGCCCATCGCCAGGGTAAGTATAATCGCCAGGGCACCGGCAATGGCCGCCCGAAAAGTGATGTAACGAAATAAATTTAAAGGACTAAAGTAAGGTTGGAGCGATGTCAACCAGTGGTAAAGCATTATTCCATCTCCCTCAACACTCTGCGTACCACTTCCCGGTCATCAAAATGGCTCTTCTCTCCGCCGACAATCTGATAGTCCTCATGCCCCTTCCCGGCAATAATTACCGTATCACCACTCTGTGCCCGCTGCAATGCCTGACGAATCGCCTCCTCGCGGTCGACTTCAACAATCACATTAGAACCAGGAGTTCCTATCCCCTGTAAAATTTCGGCGATTATCTGTTTTGGGTCTTCACTCCTCGGGTTATCAGAAGTGACGACGACGATATCGGCGCGCTGAACCGCAACCTTTCCCATCAAAGGTCTTTTCCCCCGGTCCCGGTCGCCACCACATCCGAACACCACTATAATTTTTCCTTTTGTCCATTCGCGGGCTGTTTCCAGTACCCGTTGGAGGGCATCCGGCGTATGGGCATAGTCAACAAAAACCGAAAAACCTAACCTGTTCGGTACCGCCTCCAATCGACCAGGTACCCGGTCCAGTTTACTCACACCCTCGGCAACCACTTCTGGCTCCCATCCCATCGCCTTTGCCACGCCAAAAGTCGCCAGAAGATTCAGGAGATTGTGGCGCCCTGGAATCTTGATTTCAACTGGTATTGTTTTGCCATCAATTCGCACTTCACACCGACTTCCTGCGGGATACAACGCCGTAATTACCCCTGATATGTCCGGACGAGGCTCTACTTCGGGCATCGTTCCATACGAAATTACTTTTGCCCGAGTCAAGTACGGTATTTCCCTGCCAACACGGTCGTCAAAATTTACCACCGCAAACGCGTTTGGTGCAAGACCCTCAAACAGTTTCATCTTTGCCTTTTTGTAATTCTCCATCGTCCGGTGAAAATCAAGATGGTCCTGTGTAAAATTCGTAAAAACTCCTACCCGAAAATCAAGGTCAAAAACCCGGTCCAGTTCCAGTGAGTGGGAAGAAACCTCGGCAACGCACACCGGAACACCGTTTTCAACCATCCGGCTAAGCATCCGAACGAAATCCAGGCTCTCTGGCGTTGTTTGACTCGCCGGCTTTCTCTCCTGACCGTCGAAGTGCTCAATCGTTCCGATAAAACCCGGTTCAAAACCTAACTGCTGGCAGACTGAACGTATCATAAAACAGGTCGTAGTTTTTCCGTTGGTTCCGGTTACCCCAATCAGGCTTAACTTCCGAGCGGGAAAATCGTAAAACCGATTGGCAACTTGGGCAAGAAACCTCCGGGGGAACTTGGTGCCAATCGCTGTGACCCACCCTTTTTTCACTTCCCGAACATCAACCGTTGCCACCGCCACTGCTCCCCGATGAATCGCGTCGTCGATAAACTCCCGACCCGAAACCTTAAAGCCTTCAATCGCCACAAACAAATAACCCGGCTTGACATCTGCCGAATGATAGGCGATTCCTTTAATCTCCACTTCGGAATTGCCCTTAATTTCGCAGGGCACTCCCCGCACCACATCGGTAAGCTTCTTTACTCGACTCATCGCCTAACGACCTTATCCATTTGTTCCAATACCAGCAGTCGCTCGCCGATTTCTTTAAAAACCGGGCATGCCGCTGCTGAAGCAAACCGAACCGTTTTCGGTTCATCAATCATCACCGCAATCACATAGCGCGGATTGTCTTTGGGTAAAAAGCCAACAAAACTCATCAAAGAACGGGTGCTTGAATATCCGCCCCAGGGTTCCACCTTCTGAGCAGTGCCTGTTTTCCCGCAAACCGCCACACCGGGAATTGCCGCAAGCTTACCCGTGCCGTTGATGACCACCCTTTCCAAGATGTCCTTCATCCTTTTTGCCGTGGACTTCTTCACCGCCTGACGGATTGCTTTACCTCCACCATTTGCCCTAACGCCAACGCCATTTGCCAACCCTTCAATCAAATAAGGCTTGAGATACAATCCGTCATTGGCAATGCAAAGATATGCGGCTGCCATTTGCAATAGTGTCGCCGTCACCCCCTGACCAAAAGAGATTGTCGCAAACCGCAACCGATTCCGTAAAAGGCGTGGAGAATCAAGATAACCGGCACCCTCATCAGGCAAGCCAATACCCACCTTCTCCCCAAAACCGAGATACCGCGCCACCGAATAGAACGACTCCGGTTCTATCTCAAACGACATCAATGCGCATGCCGGATTCGAAGAGTTAATAAATACGCTGTCAAACGAAAGCACCCCATTCGGATGAACATCCTTAATCTTTTTCTTGCCAATCTCAATATAACCGCATGACACATCATAAACCCGGTCCGTGAACCGTTCCGGATGGGAATCCTCCAGCGCCGCAGCACATATCACAATCTTAAAACTCGACCCCGGCTCAAACTGGTCTGCTACTGCCGCACTCTTAAACAAATTTTTGGGGAAATTTTTAAAATTGTTGGGGTCGTATCCCGGGTAATCAACCAGCGCCCGAATCGCTCCGGTTCGGGCATCAAGCACCACAACCGAACCCTGTTTTGCCCCGGTTTGAATAACCCCTTTTTCCAGCGCCCGATAACAAATCTCCTGCACATCAACATCAATCGTCAGGTGAATATCCTTTCCCGGTTTTGGTTCCTTGCGGGGATAGCCAGGCGATGGATAGGCAAACCCCTTTGCATCCTTCTGCATCATAATCCAGCCCGGCTCACCCTTTAAAACCCGGTCAAACTCCCATTCAATCCCGGCAAGCCCACCTTCGGCGCCAACAAATCCCACCACATCGGCACACACCTCTTTATACGGATAAACCCGCTGATAGTCATTCTCGACCAGAACCGCGTTCCGAAATCTCCGCCTCACCAGAACCGAACGCAACGAATCGCCCAGCGCAAAATCAACCCGGCGGCGAAACCAGAACAGCCTTTTGTGTTCATCTAAAAGACGACGATTCTCGGAATATGTCCCCAACCCGAAGTCAGCGAAAATCTGTGCCAGGGTATCTTTGTTCCGCACCCATTGGGGAAGAACTCTTATTGAACAGGTGGAACGGTTAAGCGTCAACAGCCTTCCCTTGCAGTCGTAGATTTTTCCCCGTTCCCCCAGTAACTCTACCCGACTAAAATGAAGGCGGTCTGCCTCCCGTTCGTAAAAGCGCCAGCGGACAATCTGCACACCAACGAGCCGGTAAACCAGCCCGCCCCACACCAGCAGTACAATAACCTCAACAATTTTGCTGCGTTTTCCTGCTGATGCCATTACCTCTCACTATTTGCCCGCATCCCTGCCACGGCAACCGCTTCTTCCTTCATCACTCTCGTGGCAACACTGTCCACAGTCTCGCTTTCAAATTTTGCTATCTGCTTTCCATTGTCCACCCAGAGCGACTCAAGCCGGCAGAAACTCTGCAACTTAAAAAGTTCCACCTCAAGACTATCAACCCTCTCCTCTAACAGCCGGCGTTCCTCGGTCAACTGAACCTCAGCCCGTGTCAGCTGAACGCTCCACCAGTGTTGATACAGATATGCCAATGCTATTCCGGAAAGCACCACCACAACTACAATTGCCCTTACACTACCTCTTGAACTCATGCCACCACCTCCAGAACCCTTAAACGGGCGCTCCGTGCCCGGGGATTAATCTGCACCTCTTCTGCGCACGGTCTTATTGGTTTCGGATTCAAAACCCGTACCCGCCGTGTCCATTCACCATGCTCACCTGTTGTTTCAACTTTCTCTTTCTTGCCCTTTTCTTGACCCTTCCAGCGCCGGTACACCTCCTTAAAACACCGGTCTTCGCCTGACTGATAACAAATTACCGCCAGCCTCCCGCCCGGAGCAAGAACCCTTACCGCCGCCTCAAGTCCGGCTGCAACATTTTCCAGCTCGCGGTTTACCACTATCCGCAGCGCCTGAAACACCCGCGCCAGACTCTTCCGAACATTAAATCCTGGCACAGCGCTCCGCACCACATCCGCCAACTCCCGGCTTGTTCTTATCCGTTCCTTATGCTGGTGAATCTTTCGGGCAATTCTACCGCTAAATCGCTCCTCTCCGTACTTGCGTAACCATCCGCGCAACTCCTGCTCCGAAGCCCGACGCAAGATTTCCAGTGCGGTTGGACCTGACCCTTCCGGGTCAAAACGCATATCAAGTAAACCATCCCTATCAAAAGAAAAACCCCGCTCTCCATTAAGTTGAAAAGATGAAACGCCTAAATCCATCAACACCGCAGTCACTGGCTTAACTCCAAGCCGTTCTACCACTTCACCCATATTCACATAACTGGTCCGCACCAGAAAAATCATCGCATCCTGTGGTAGTTGGTTCTGCTTTTCATTTCCGCTTTCTCCGCGCTGTCTTCTTTCATCAAAATCCACCACACGGCAACCAAAATCTTTCAACCTTTCCGCCGCAAACCTTATCGCTGCCGGGTCCAAATCCAGGCCAACTATCCGACTATTTACCCCTAACTCCTTTATCCGACAGGCAATCGCTTCAGTATGGCCTCCCCCTCCTACCGTTCCATCAATAACCGTCCCGGCTTTGATGCACGGCTCGAGCAACTCTAACACCTCATTTACCAGAACCGGGGTGTGGAAAGCCTCCGCCGCTGCCAAACTGTCGCATCCACTCCCAACCCTGCCGGGTCGCTTCATCTCTATCCTCCTGATACCGCGCCATCCACTCATTAACAAACTTACGGAATCGTTCGGGTTGCCAGATCAGAAAAGACCTTCCAGCACCGGTAACAATCACATCCTGCTCAATACCTGCCCACTCCCTCAGATGCTTTGGTAAAAGGATTCTTCCCTGGACATCAAGCACCGCTTCACCAGACTGTGAATACAACAAAATTCGGAACCGCTGCGCTGCTTCGGTATATTCCGGCTGATGACGCAACACCCTTTCTTCATAGTCGTTCCATTCGCTATAGGGATAAACCTCGATAGTTTGATAGCGCCCGGGTGCAAAAATAAAAGTGTCCTCTTCAGGCCCAAGTTTTTTTCGAAACGCCACCGGCACCGCCAACCTGCCTTTGGCATCTATCGTATATTCAAAGGTCCCGAAAAATCTACCCCTCATACCCATACCAGCACCACACCCTATTTTCCACACTTATCCACATATTTAAACACAATGCCATCTCAGTCATTACTATATCCCCACAACTGTTCCTGTCAAGAAAAACCTTCTTATTTTATATAATATTATTACAATTTCTTAAACATCTGAATTATTGAGACTTAACACATTATTCAACCTTAAAAATCAAAAAAAGTCTAAAACCTCTGTTAATTTTTATATGAAGGGGTTGGATTTTTGCCCCACTCGGTACAATGTTGCTGTGCTTCGGCAAAATCACACATTTAAACAAAGTTAGTTGTCTTTCATGCCGGTGAAATCAGAGGCACATTGTCACAACAACAAAAAGAACACCCGCAAAGTTAGATAGTGACAGTGGAAATACATCGTGGTTTTAGTGCGCCAAATCAACTAAATGGTGTTTTCAGGTTTGCTTGACACTTCGGCTTTTGTTTAATATCCTTTTTGTGTATGGCACATGCATATACACCTGGATTAAAGGTCACCAGTAGAACCCACATCAGAAAGATTCGCCGTTTACCTTTGCCTGGAGAAATCCTTGTGGAAAAGGGGCAGCGGGTCAAAGGTGATGACATCGTCGCCCGAACCGAGGTTCCGGGCAATGTTCAAACGGTAAATGTCGCCGGAATACTGGGCGTTCCGCCGGAAGATATCCCCCATCTTATGCTCAAAAAAGCCGGTGACCCGGTTAAGAAAGACGAGGTTATCGCCCGTTCCAAAGGGCTCTTTGGACTGTTCAAGTCCGAAGTCCGCTCGCCGGTAACAGGTACGATTGAAAACATCTCGCCGGTAACCGGTCAGGTCATCGTCCGGGAACCGCCCCAGCCAGTACAGGTTGACGCTTATATTGAAGGGGTTGTTGATGAACTCCTCCCTAAGGAAGGGGTCGTTGTTGCCAACGAAGCCAGTCTGATTCAGGGAATTTTCGGTGTCGGTGGCGAAACGCGCGGCGTGTTAAAACTTGTTGTCAAAACTCCGGATGAAGTCCTGACCGCCGATAAAATCAACGGCGACTGTCAGGGCAAAATTATCATCGGTGGGTCGCTTGTTACCTATGAAGCGATTGAGCAGGCACTAAAGGTCGGCGCGCGTGGCATCGTCGGCGGTGGTGTCGAAGATTCAACCCTCCGGAAATTTCTCGGTTACGACATTGGTGTTGCCATCACCGGTTCAGAAAAACGGGGGCTGACCATCATCATCACCGAAGGTTTCGGTGAGATGCGCATGGCGAAGCGGACATTTGAACTCCTGCAGTCGCTCGAGAACAAAATGGCTTCAGCAAATGGTGCCACCCAGATTCGTGCCGGTGTTATCCGTCCTGAGATAATCGTGCCGTGCAACGGTTCCGCCGGCGAAATAAAACCGAGCAGTTCCGAAGGTGGTCTGGCAATCGGTATGGCGGTGCGCATCATTCGTCAACCTCATTTTGGCAAAATCGGCAACGTTACCGCCCTCCCGGTCGAACTTCAGACCATTGAAACCGAAGCAAAAGTCCGGGTTCTTGAGGTCGAACTGGAAACGGGTGAACGGGTTACCTTACCCCGGGCAAATGTCGAAATAATTGAGGAGTAAAAAACAATGCCCGTGTTTAGAAAACCGCTGCTGTTCAGCAGCCTCCTTTTAGTTTTTGTCTTCGCCCTCGGTTATGGAGCAGAAGAACGGCTTGTGGGCAACGCCTGGTTGACCATTCCGGTCGGCACCCGCGAAGCGGCTCTTGCCGGCGCCGCTACCGCCACTTCCTATGGACCACAGGGAATCTTCTACAACCCGGCAGCAACCGCTCATAGTACGCCTTTCACCGCTCAGGTTGAGTATACCAAATGGTTTCTTGACACTCACCATCAGTCGCTTTTTATTGCCCGCAACTTCAAACATTTTGTCCTTGGACTCGGTGTTGTCTCTTTCGCCAGCGGCAAATTTGAATACCGGGAAGAAATCCCCACGGAAGCGCCCTTAGGCACATTTTCGCCCCTTGACCTTACCGGCTATCTCAACATCGCCCGCAACTTTTCTCCCTGGGCAAATGCCGGCATATCGTGCCGTTACTTCTATTCTAAGATAATGAGCAACGAACTTTCCGGATTCGGGGTTGACATCGGCGCCCGATTCCACCCCCTGAAAAACCTGTCAACCGGAGTTGCCATTATCGACTTTGGTCGCACGATGTCCTATAAGTATCAACTTATCTGGCTTCCGACCCGGGTACGCGGCGGCATCGCCTACAACCTGCCGTTGGGCAAAAACCGTCTCCTCCTTGTTACTGACGGCTCCTGGTTTTTCTACTCCAAAAAGGCAGAGGCTCAAGTCGGCACCGAATTCCAGTTAGGTAAAATCCTTTCCCTGCGTACCGGTTACGACCTGTTAAACCCGGCAAACCATCTCAACTTCGGCCTGGGAGTTGCTGTAAACCGCTTCCGGTTTGACTATGCCTTTTCGCCCCTCCAGTTTGGACTCGGTTCGTCGCACCGCTTCGGCGTCGCTTACGGCATATCCGCCCCTGAATCTGACCAACAATAATTAAACTATGCCCTCTCCTTCCCAGGGCTGGCTCGACTTCGAGCAACCGCTTGCCGAACTTTTTGATCGTCTGGAAGAGGTCACCGCGCTCGGTGCCGAGTCCGAGATAAAACGCATCCAGAAACAGATTGAAGAACTCAAAGCCAAACTTTATGCCGACCTCACCCCCTGGCAACGGGTCCTGCTTGCCCGCCACCCAAGGCGTCCTTACACCCTTGACTACATCGACCGGATTGTCACCGACTTTGTCGAATTGCACGGCGACCGGGCATTTGCCGATGACCCGGCAATCGTTGCCGGTCTGGGCAAAATCGACCAAGTCCCCTTTGCCATCATCGGTCAGCAAAAGGGTCGGGACACAAAAGAAAAACTGGCACGCAACTTTGGTATGCCCCATCCCGAAGGCTATCGCAAGGCGCTGCGGGTAATGGAACTTGCCGCCCGGCACAATGTGCCAATCCTCTGCCTTGTTGACACCCCTGGTGCCTATCCGGGCATCGGCGCTGAGGAACGCGGCCAGGCAGAGGCGATTGCCCGCAACCTGCGCGAAATGTCACTCTTTGAAGTGCCGATTATCGTCGTCGTCACCGGTGAAGGTGGTTCGGGCGGCGCACTTGCAATTGCCGTTGGCGACCGGATTTTGATGCAGGAAAATGCGGTATATTCGGTCATCTCACCCGAAGGTTGTGCTGCCATCCTCTGGCGTGATGGTTCGCGCGCGGAACAAGCCGCCGAAGTCTTAAAAATCACCGCCCCGGACTTGCTCAGCCTTGGCGTCATTGACGAAATCGTTCAAGAACCGCTGGGCGGTGCCCATCACGACTGGGACGAAGCCGCCCGCCTGCTCAAAAAGGCGGTTCTGGCGAACTATTATGTCCTCAACACCCTGCCCGGTGATGAACTGGTGCGCCGGCGCATCGAAAAATTCCGCGCCATCGGCGTATTTCAGGAGTTACCAGTTTCCCCGGACGGGTCGTCCCGTTAATGGCTAATCAACCCTTTCGCGCCGGCTATGTTGCTATCATCGGTCGGCCCAACGCCGGCAAATCAACCCTTTTGAACCGGCTCCTTGGTCATCGTCTTGCCATCGTCACCCCGAAACCGCAGACAACCCGGCATCGGATATTGGGCATCCTGAATGGCCCTGACTATCAGGCGCTCCTCCTTGACACACCCGGCATCCTTGACCCGAAATACACCCTGCACAAATTTATGAAAGAAGAGATTAAAAAGGCGCTGGACGATAGCGATGTTGTCCTCTTGGTCATCGATGCCACCGAGCCCGAATTAACCGACCTGAAACTACTTGCGGGCCGCCGCGCCCTTGTCGCCCTGAACAAAATTGACGCCGTCCCCAAACAAAACCTTTTGCCCTTGACCGCGGAGTGTGCTCAGGCTGGCATTGAAAAGGTGTTTATGATTTCCGCCTTAAAAGGTGATGGCGTTGACGACCTGAAAAAGGGCATTGTCGAACTTTTGCCGGAGGGCGCACCTTTCTATCCACCCGATTCCCTTTCCGAGCGGCCCGAGCGCTTCTTTGTTGCGGAACTCATACGCGAGGCGGTTTTCAACCGCTACGGTGCTGAAATCCCTTACTCCACAACCGTCGTGATTGAAGAGTTTCGGGAACGGCCCAACCGCAAAGACTACATCCGGGCGGTGATTTATGTGGAAAAGGAGTCGCAGAAGGGGATTTTAATCGGTGAAGGAGGCCGGGCGTTAAAAAAAGTGGGCGAAATCGCCCGGGAATCAATTGAGCAATTTTTAGGTCGGCCCGTCTATCTTGAACTCTGGGTCAAAGTTACCAAATCCTGGCGCCAGGACGAAAACTTCATCCGCCAGAACCTTTACTTCTGACCCTTTGCCGGTTGGTTCAGTTCAATCAGCACGCCACCGGTTGCTTTGGGATGGATGAAGAAGGTTTTGGTACCGTCGGCACCGGGCTGTGGTGCCGGGTCAACGATTTTAACCCCGGCTTCGGAAAGCCGCTGGAATTCAGCATCAACATCGTCAACTTCAAAACAGATGTGATGGAGCCCTGGTCCCCGCTCGGCAATAAATTTGGCAACAGGCGCATCGGGTGAATCCGGTTGCACCAGTTCAATCTTCGTCTCGCCAATCTGGATGAATCCGACCGTCACCTTGCGGTGTGGCACCGTCTCCTTACCGGTCAACTTCAATCCCAGTTGTTCGGCGTAAAATTTTGCTGCCGCCTCTAAATCGGGCACCGCAATTGCGATATGGGCAATCTTTTTTATCATCTCATCTCCTTTCCCGGTCATATTCACCAAACACGGTGCGCAGCGCATCGCTGATTTCTCCCACCGTCGCACCAACGCGCACCGCTGCCACAATCACCGGCATCAAATTTTCTTCGGTACGAGCAACCCGTTCTACATCTGCCAGCGCCTGCTGTACCGACCTCGCGTCGCGCCGCGCCCGAAATGCGGCAAGTTCCTGGCACCGTTTCTCTGCCAGCGCCTCGTCAACCCGCAACAGCCGCAGTTTCGGTTCAACCGCGTCACTGAACCGGTTCACGCCAACCACAATCCGCTTACCCTCCTCCACCTCACGCTGATATCGCCAGGCGCTTTCCGCAATCCGCTCCTGAATAAACCCCTGCTCAATTGCACTCACCGCGCCGCCCCGTTTTTCCACCTCATCAATCAGCGCCCGTGCCCGGTGTTCAATCTCATCGGTCAAACTCTCAATAAAGTAGGAACCGGCAAGCGGGTCAACGGTGTCAGTCACACCCGTCTCATAACCGAGAATCTGCTGGGTACGCAAAGCAATCGTCACCGACTCCTCAGTCGGCAAAGACAGCGCCTCGTCACGCGAGTTGGTGTGCAAACTCTGGGTCCCTCCCAAAACCGCGGCGAGCGCCTGATACGCCACCCTGATAACATTGTTCTCCGGCTGCTGGGCGGTTAAAGTTACGCCTCCGGTCTGGGTATGGAAGCGCAACTTGCACGACTCGTCTGACGCGCCAAAACGCTCTTTCAGCAGGCGCGCCCACAACCGCCGTGCCGCCCGGAACTTTGCCACCTCCTCAAAGATGTTGGTATGGGCAGCAAAGAAAAACGACAGCCGGGGCGCAAACCGGTCCACTTCCAGCCCGCGCGCCTTTGCCGCCTTGACATACTCCAGACCGTTTGATAGGGTAAACGCCACCTCCTCAACTGCGGTTGCGCCTGCCTCGCGAATGTGGTAGCCGGAAATCGATATCGTATTCCATTTCGGTACCTCAGCGGCACACCAGGCGATGATATCGGTCACCAGTCGCAACGAGGGCCGGGGTGGAAATATGTAAGTCCCCCGTGCCACATACTCCTTCAGAACATCGTTCTGAATCGTTCCCTGTAACTTTTTCCACTCTACGCCCTGCCGCTCGGCGATAACACAGTACATCGCCAGCAGAATCGCCGCGGTCGAGTTAATCGTCATCGAGGTTGACACCCGGTCCAGCGGAATCCCGGCAAACAACCGCTCCATATCCTCAAGCGTTGAAATCGCTACGCCAACCTTGCCCACCTCGCCCCGCGCCATCGGATGGTCCGAATCGTAACCCATCTGGGTCGGCAAATCAAACGCCACCGAAAGTCCGGTCTGACCCTGCTTCAAAAGGTAGTGATAACGGGCGTTGGTCTCCTCTGCCGAACCAAACCCCGCATACTGGCGCATCGTCCACAGCCGCGACCGGTACATTGTCGGCTGAACCCCGCGCGTAAATGGGAAACTTCCCGGCAAACCCTGCTGTTCAAGGTAATCTTCCCCTTCCCGTTCCAGCGGCGTGTAAACCCGCTTCAACGGTATGCCCGAAACTGTCGCCCAATCGTCCTTCTGTTCGGGCGCCTTTTCCAGCGCCGGCTTTAAAACCTCTGCCTCCCACCGCTCAAGTGCCCGTTTCAACCTTTCTTTATCTTCTGCCATCGCTACCCCTTATCGGTTACAATGGTATGCAACCGTGCTTCTTCCACGGATTACGCAACTCCTTGTTTTCAAGAATCCGCAAACCGGAAATTATCTTGCGCCGCGTATCCTTGAACTCAATCACCTCATCCACATAACCCAGTTCTGCCGCCTTAAACGGATTGCCAAACTTTGCCTCGTACTCTGCCACCAGCTGGCGCCGCCGCTCCTCCGGGTTTGACGCCTCGCTTATCTCCTTGCGGAAGATGATGTTCACCGCACCTTCTGACCCCATTACCGCAATCTCGGCCGTGGGCCAGGCAAAGTTAAAGTCGCCCCGGATGTGCTTGGAAGACATCACATCGTAGGCACCACCATAAGCCTTACGGGTAATTACCGTTATCTTTGGCACCGTCGCCTCACAGTAGGCATAAAGCAACTTTGCGCCGTGCCGGATGATGCCACCGTACTCCTGTGCCGTACCGGGCAAAAATCCAGGCACATCAACAAAGGTGACAATCGGGATGTTAAACGCATCACAGAACCGCACAAACCGCGCGCCCTTGACCGAGGCGTCAATGTCCAGACAGCCGGCAAGAAACTTTGGCTGATTGCCCACAACACCCACCACCATCCCATCCATCCGGGCAAACCCGATAATTATATTCTTTGCCCAGTGCTGCTGGACCTCAAAAAAACTCCCCTGGTCAACAACCCTTTGAATTATCGCCAGCATATCGTAAGGCTTGCGCGGGTCATCGGGCATAATCTCCTCAATCCCTTCAACATCCCGGTCTGCCCGGTCCCGCGATTCAATACGCGGTGGCTTCTCCCGGTTGTTCTGGGGCAGATAGGTCATTAACTTCCGAATCCGCTCCAGCAAATCCCGGTCGTCAATGTCTTTGAAATGGGCGACCCCGGAAACCGCATTGTGTGTATCCGCCCCACCCAATTTCTCCTTGGTCACCTCCTCTTTGGTTACCGCTTTTATCACCTCCGGACCGGTGATGAACATATAACTGGTCCGCTCGGTCATAAAGATAAAATCGGTCAATGCCGGCGAATAAACCGCACCCCCAGCACAGGGACCCATCACCGCTGAAATCTGCGGTATAACCCCGGATGCCAGGGTGTTGCGCAAAAAGATGTCCGCATAACCACCTAAACTCTCCACCCCCTCCTGAATCCTTGCCCCACCGGAATCGTTCAAGCCGATAACCGGCATCCCAACCTTCATCGCCAGGTCCATAATCTTACACACCTTCTCAGCGAACACCTTAGAAAGCGTGCCGCCAAATACGGTAAAATCCTGGGAAAACACCGCCACGGGCCGGTTGTGAATCCTGCCATAACCGGTAACCACCGCATCACCCGGAATCTTCTTCTTATCCATCCCGAAGTCAACGCAACTGTGGACCCGCAGCCGGTCCAATTCCACAAAACTCCCTTTGTCCAGAAGCAGGTCAATCCGCTCCCTGGCGGTCAGTTTCCCTTCCTCATGCTGCTTTTTAATTCGCTCCTCGCCGCCACCCTTCAACGCCTCTGCGGTCCGACGGCGCAACTCCTCCATCACACGCTCATAATTTGACATATATAACTGATAGTAAAAACATCTCAACCCCCTGTCAACTGATTACGATTTACCAGCCGATTATGAGCCCAATTTTAGCCGGAAAATCCATCCTGTTCAGAATAACTATAATCACCCCTTTAATCTTAGCCATTACAGTCATCCTCAGAAAACCGGCTATCTCCTCGATAACACTTGACTAATCATACCCTGCCACTTCACCCTTTTCTGGACCAGATTTTACTTCACCTATCAGCACCAGAAATGCGGGACAGGTACCCGCTCCTTGAACCTAAGCTTTGAACCCAAAAACCGTCCCGGGAACGGCTCATTGGCAAGCCCTGTGCTGGCGGGCTGAAATCCAATAACATTTTGTAATTTAGACGCTTACAGGGCGTCTTTACAACTGCACCGTGAGATTTTTCAATTTCCGGGCTCTAAATATAGGGACCTATCCTTGACCAGCATCATCACAGGGTTAAACTATATCCGATTATGAGAAAAATTTTACCCCTTGTTATTGTCCTGTGTTGCCCTTTTTTTATCCAGGCAGATGAAATCCCTTCAATAAAAGACACGATTGTGATTAAAGAATGGCTGGTCTGCGGTCCGTTCTCGGTTGGGGTGCGTGAAGGTATAACCGAAGCGATTGAAGATGTTGCTAACCTTGCGCCCCGGGAAGGTGACACCCTGCGCTCCAGTCTAATTCAGGGTGGAGTGGTAAACTGGCACAAAGTAACCGCCGACTCATCCGGCTGGCTAAAAACCGATTACCAGCAGGTGCGCTGGGACACAATCGCCGACTACTACGGCATTGCCGGCATAATGGCAACCGGCTACGCCTATGCCGCACTGAATCTACCCAATCGGTGCCGGGCTCTTGTTGTCCCGACCAAACTGGGCGGATTTATTTTGAATGGCAAAGGGTATATAGGTGATGTCTATGCCAACAACTGGTTCAAAGTACCGGTGACTCTTGACTCGGGCACAAATCGAATCATTTTGCGCCTTTCCGGTTTTGGGGACCAGCGGGTCCGATTCCTGTTGGTGCCCGTTGCCGAACCGATTATCACCATAACCGAAGATATTACCATCTGCGACCTCATCGCCGACTCCGGGTTTGTCACCTGGTGCGGACTGCCCCTCCTCAATACCACAACCGAACCAGTTGACCAAGTTCGGGTTTCGATGAAGATTGACACATTTGTTCTAACCGACACCGTCCTCAAAAACATCCCGGCACAGGGTGTAAAAAAGCCGGCGCTTAAACTGCAACTTCCCCCGCTCCCTTTTGACAGCGCGGGCTATCCAATGGTCATCTCCCTGCATTATCAGAACTGGACCCGCACCGACACCATAACCTTACGCTCCCGCAAAATCACCCAAGCCCACAAAATAACATTCCTTTCCGAGATTGACTCCTCGTGCCAGTACTATGCGGTTCTCTATCCGGAGAATTACGACCCGAAAAAAAGTTATGGGTTAATCCTTTCCCTGCATGGCGCCGGAGTTGAGGCGTCAGGCCTTGCCGAATGTTTCAAGCCCAAAGATTGGGCGTTTATTGTCTGTCCCACCAACCGCCGGCCTTACGGTTTTGACTGGCAGGACTGGGGCAGACTGGATGCGCTTGAGGTTTTACAGCAGGCGAAAAAAAGTTTCCCGATTGACCCGGACCGGGTGGTTTTGACGGGCCATTCTATGGGCGGACACGGCACCTGGCACATCGGACTTGCCCATTGTGACCAGTTTGCCGCGATTGCACCGGCTGCAGGCTGGCCCTCCTTACCCCTCTATGTACCAACCTTCCTGCAAAAGAGCAATACTTTTGCTGAACCGGCAAAACTGATGGTGCGTGATATGGCAATGCGACCCGACAATGTCCCGGCGTTTCTGGAAAACGCCCGGAACCTGCCGGTCTTTATCCTTCACGGTGGCGATGATGACAATGTACCCGCCCTGCACGGACGAAACTTTGCCCTCTGGCTCGATGCCCTTAACTACAACTACGAGTATAAAGAGGTACCTGGCCAGAAACACTGGTGGAGTTATGAGGATGGCACGGTCTGTGTTGACGACACCAGTTTGATGCGCTTCTTAAAGCAAACCCGCCGAAACCAAGGTCCCAGGCACATCAGATTCCGCACCGCGGACATCGCTCAGTCTAACTCCTGTTACTGGGTAAAAATCGACCGGGTCGAAAATGTTGGCTACGACGCCTGCCTTGAAGGGTTTGCCACCGACTCAGTGGTCAAACTTTTCACCGCAAACATCAAGCAGTTAACCCTCAACTTTGACCAGCAACTGTTTTTCTCCGGCACCATCCGGCTGGAGATTGACGGCAAAACTGTGCTCGCCAATCTAACTCTTCCCCGTACCATCGTCGTCCATAAAACCCGGCACGGCTGGAAAATAGGTCCAATTCGAACCGCAAAACTTCACAAAACCCCGGAACTTTACGGTCCGGCAAAACAGGTAATGATGAAGCCGTTTACCATCGTGTATGGCACACAGAATCCCGAAGTTGCTGACTTTTTGCATCACGCGGCAAATCAGGAGGCGCTGCGCTGGTTTTTAATTGGCAACGGCAACACCGAAATCGTCCCGGACACCGCACCCATCCCCTTGAACCGTAACCTGATTCTGTTGGGCGGACCAGAAGAAAACCGGTTCACCAGCCGCATTGCCAAGCAGTTGCCGCTAACCGTCAGGGATGGCAAACTGCGCTCTTCTCTACCCGGTCTGCAAGAAGAAAGTGTTGCGGTTGTTCTCTCCTATCCCAATCCGCTCAACCCGGAAAAACTTGTCCTTATCCGGATGGGCACTGACCCGCAATCAACCAAACTGTCCTTTTTCTGGGGTGTAATCGGTTCCGGCACCGCAATCCCTGACTTTTTGGTTTTCGACCGCCGGGTAAGAAGGTACGGCTGGGCAGGAGTTCGGGCTGCCGGCTTCTTTGACCCGGACTGGAAGTTTGACCCAAAGACCACATTTATCGGAAAATAGATGGAACAGGTCACACTTTTAGCACCGGCGAAACTCAATCTTGGATTATGGGTTGGCAAGAAGCGAAGCGACGGGTTTCATGAGATTGTGACCACTATGGTACCGCTTGAATTCGGGGATACGGTGCAAATTAAAAAGAACCGCTCCGGACTCACATTGAAAATCACGGGCATCCAGTTAAACATCACGCCGGAACAGAACCTTGCATACAGGGCGGCAAACCTGTTTTTTCGGCAAATAAAAATCCCGCCCTGCTGTTCCATTAAAATCCACAAGCGCATCCCACCCGGTTCCGGCCTTGGTGGTGGTTCCAGCGATGCCGCTGCCGTACTACTCGGGCTGTCTGCGCTGTTTGATTTCCCCATCGCACCGAAAACCCTGCACCGCCTTGCTTCCCAGCTGGGCAGTGATGTCCCATTTTTTCTGCGCGGTTCCGCCTGTGTTGCCCGGGGCAGAGGCGAACGGCTACGAAAAATCCGCCTTCCCCTGTTGAACTTCATGCTCTTAATCCCCAAATTTGGCATCAATACCGCCTGGGCTTATCAGGCTCTTGACCGGCAACGGCGACATTTGACACCATCGCCGATTTCCCCTAAAATACTGGCGTTAAAGTTGAGGCGCAATGAACCGGCAGGGGTCGCAGCGCAACTTTACAACAGTTTTGAACCGGTAGTTTGCCGCCGGTTTCCAGAACTGAAACGGGCAAAAGCCCTGCTTTTAAAAAAAGGCGCCTGTGCGGCAAGCCTGTCCGGTTCCGGCAGTACGGTCTATGGCCTGTTTATAGGACCTGACCCGATGGCCGTGTTGAAGTTGACGAAACGAGAACTCGCTAGTTTCTCCGCAATTTTCACCCGGTCAAGACCGAATTGCCGCAACAATTGGGGTGTTGTCTAACTGGCAGGACACAGGACTTTGGATCCTGGCGTGAAGGTTCGACTCCTTCCACCCCAGCGTACTAAACCGTAAACCCGGTTGCGGGAGGAAAGGATGGCAGAAGAGTTGAAACTGTTTTCGGGACGGGCAAACCGGCCCCTGGCAGAAAAGATTTCCCGGCATCTTGATATTCCTCTCGGTGCCGCTGAGATAACTAACTTTGCCGATGGTGAAATCCGTATCACCATCAATGAGAATGTTCGAGGTAAAGATGTGTTTGTTCTTCAACCGACCCCGCCGCCTGGAGACAACATCCTCGAACTACTTCTGATGGTTGACGCCCTGAAGCGCGCCTCAGCCCGCCGTATCACCGCGGTTATCCCTTATTACGGTTATGCCCGACAGGACCGAAAAGACAAACCCCGGGTTCCGCTTTCGGCAAAACTGATTGCCAATCTGTTAACCCGTGCCGGTATCGACCGGCTGTTGACGATGGATCTGCACGCCGACCAGATTCAGGGGTATTTTGACATCCCGGTAGACCATCTCTTTTCCACGCCCGTTTTGGTTAAACATTTTGCCTCCCGGACCGAAAATCTTGTTGTGGTTGCGCCCGACACCGGTCGGGCAAATCGGGCAAGAGGCTTTGCCGAACGCCTGGGAGACAAGATTCCCATCGCCATCATCGACAAACGCCGCGCCGCTCCGAACCAGAGCGAGGCGCTGCGGGTGGTCGGTGATGTTGACGGAATGGATGCGCTCATCTTTGACGATATGATTGACACCGGTGGCACTTTACTCCGCGCTGCTGCGGCGCTGCTCAACGCTGGCGCCCGTTCGGTCAGTGCCACCGCAACCCATGGTATCTTTTCCCGTAATGCGGTACAACTTATCGGTGAATCACCACTTACCGAGGTGGTGATAACCGACACCATTTACCAACCGCCGGAAAAGAACCATCCCAAAATCAAGGTGCTTTCCGTTTCCGCGTTACTGGCGGAAGCAATTTTAAGAATTCACCGCGAGGAGTCGGTAAGTTCACTTTTTATATAAAGGAGAGTTATGGCACAAATCAAGGCAAAAATCAGACTTGAAACTGGAAAATCAAAAGTGCGCAAAATGCGCCGGGCAGGACAGCTGCCCGCAGTAATGTATGGCCACGGCGACCCGTCAACGCTTCTGACCCTGTCCGCCCACGAATTTCAGCAGGTACTCCGCGATTTGAAAGGACGTACGCCGATTGTTGACCTCGAAATTGACGGTCAGGGTGTTGTCCGCTGTGTCATCAAAACGATTCAGCGCAACCCGATCAACAACACCTTCCTCCACATCGACTTCCAGAAGGTTCACGCCGATGAGAAGATTACGATGAATGTACCGGTTCTGCTCCACGGCACCGCCATTGGTGTAAAACAGGGTGGGATGCTCGAACTCCTGCTCCACGAAATCCCGGTGCGGGCAACTATTGATAAAATCCCCGAGCATATTGACATCGACATCACCAACCTGAAAATGGGACACTCAATCCACATCTCCGACCTGAAGTACGAAGGAATTGAATTTCTCCTGCCGGCTGAATCGGCAATCGTCACCATCCTTACACCTCGTAAACTTGCCGCGGCAATTGAAACCCCGGCGCCCACTGAAGCCGTGGCGGAACCCGAAGTGATTAAGGAAAAGAAGAAAGAGGAAGGTGAAGAAGAGGCGACCCCAGAGAAAGGTAAGGCGGGTGAGGAAAAGAAGGAGAAAAAAGAGGAAAAGAAGAAGGAAAAGTAAGATGACCATCTTCGGCCTGGGGAACCCGGGAACGCGTTACGCCCAGACGCGGCACAACATCGGGTTTATGACCCTTGATACGCTTGCCCGACGTCTGGGTGTAAAGTTCCATCACCAACCAGGCAGGTTCCTGTCACGTGCCCGCTGTGGTGAAAGCGAACTAATCTTGGTCAAACCACTCCTCTATATGAACGAATCGGGTGTCGTGGTCAAGGAACAACTAACAACCCAGCCCGATGAATTCCTTGTGGTCGTCGATGACCTTGCCCTGCCCTTTGGCATGCTCCGGCTGCGGCCCAAAGGTTCGGATGGTGGCCACAAAGGCCTTGCCTCAATAATCTATCACCTGAACCGAAACGACTTTCCCCGTCTGCGCATCGGCATCGGTGCCCCGCAGGGAATGGATGCGGTACAATATGTCCTTTCGCCCTTTACTCCGGAGGAAACAAAACTCCTGCCCGAAATCCTCGAACGTGCCGCTAACGCCTGCATCTCCGTGGTTACCGATGGCTTACAAAAGGCGATGAATCGAATTAACGCCCCTGCCCCGTGTGAACTAACCCGGCAAACATCTTCTACCGAGGGATTATGAAGGTCGGAATTGTCGGCTTACCCAATGTCGGTAAAACTTCGCTATTTAACATCCTGACCGGTGCCCATGCCCGCGTTGACCTGTTTCCCTTCACCACGATTGAAAAGAATGTCGGAGTCGTAACCGTCCCGGATGAAAGGCTGGAAACGCTTGCCCGGATAATAAAACCCCGGAAAGTCACACCGGCGCACATCGACTTTGTTGACATCGCCGGATTGGTAAAAGGTGCCAGTCAGGGTGAAGGACTGGGCAACAAATTTCTTGCCCACATCCGGGAGTCGCATCTCATCCTCCACCTCGTGCGCAATTTCACCGCCCCTGACATCACCCATATCTTTGACACCGTGGACCCGGAACGGGATGTGGCGGTTGTGGAAAGCGAACTGGCGCTCGCCGACCTCGCAATTGTCGAACGCCGCCTTGCCAGCGCCCGCAAAGAGCCGGCAACACCGGAAAGAGACACCCTCATTTCAGCACTCGAGAAATTAAGCGCGGCACTCAGCCAGGGTTTTGACGCACCGCCGCTCACCGCCGAGGAAAGACAGGTGGTAAAAGAGTTCAACCTGTTTATCCTCAAACCGGTTGTCTACTGTATCAACTGCAGCGATGAACAGCCTGCCGACCCCAATAAATTCCCCCGGCTTGCCACTCGCACCAACCTGCTCTTCTCTGCTGCCCTGGAACAGGAGATTGCCGAACTTCCAGAACCAGACAAACGCGAGTTGCGTTCCAGTCTCAACCTTGCGCCCGAAGGACCAGCGGGCATCGTCCGTCAATGTTTCGCAGCATTGAACCTCATCCGTTTCTACACGGTCAAAGGCGAAGAGTCACGTGCTTGGTCTGCGCCCCGTGGTACCACTGCGCTTGAAGCCGCCTATATGATTCACACCGACATTGGCAAGGGTTTTATCAAAGCGGAGGTCGTATCCTATCAGGACCTTGTTGCCGCGGGTGGTTTCAAAACAGCCCATGAGGCAGGTAAGGTGAAAATTGAAGGAAAAAATTATCAAATACAGGACGGCGATGTCCTGTTAATCAGATTTAAATAAAAAGGAGGACCTGTGAACAATTATGAACTAACATTAATCGTTAACCCCAACCTCTCGGAAAAAGATGGAGAGCGGCTTCAAGAGGAGCTGGTTAACCTCTTGAAAAACCACGGTGCCGGGAAGTTCTACGACATTCGCACCGAACGCCGCGCCCTCGCCTATCCGGTTCGTAAACACCGCGAAGGCATCTACTTCTTCATCACCTTTCTTGGTCCTGCCGACCTACCGGAAAAGGTTCGCCAGGACCTGATGCACCGCGAGGAGATTCTCCGGTTGTCATTTTTCCGTCTGCCCCATCCACCTGCCGGCACCGAACCAGCAACCCAGCCCGGCGCTTCGGCTCCATCCGAAGCTGCCACACCCGGTGAGGTGTCCAATGAATGAACAATCCCGTAACAGTTCAGGCAATCTGCGGCTCGGCTATCTCAACACCGTGATTATTATGGGAAGACTCACCGCTGATGCCGACCTCCGCTACACGCCCAAGGGCACGCCGGTCTGTTCCTTTCGCATTGCGGTCAACCGCCGCTTCAAAGAGAACGACGAAAACTGGAAAGACGAAACTTACTTCTTCAGTGTTACTATCTGGGCAAAACTGGCAGAGCGCCTTAGTGAACGGCTCAAAAAGGGAACCGCGGTATTGATCAATGGTGAGTTACGCAGCCGCAGCTGGGAAACCCCAACCGGTGAAAAACGGAGTGAGGTCAACATCTACGGACGCAATGTGCAGATTCTCGACCGCAGTGCCGCACCCGGTCCCGAGGAAACAGATATCGACGCCATTCCACCCGTTGATGAAGAACCCGACATCCCGAAAGACCAGCTCGATGACATCCCCTTCTGAAACCTAAAAGTGGCGTTTGGGCTTCAACAAGGCAAAGATTGACAAAGGGTAATATTTCTGGTATAAAGATTGTTACGATGAAAACTTCGATAGCAAAAAAGTCGGAAATAAAAGGCGAATGGTATCTGATTGATGCCAACAAGCAGGTTCTGGGCCGGCTGGCAACCCGCATCGCCCGCCTGCTTATGGGCAAACACCGCCCGAACTACACCCCGCATATCGATGCTGGAGACCATGTGGTGGTAATCAACGCCGGCGGTATTCGGTTAACCGGTAATAAAACAGAGCAGAAGATGTACTACCGACACTCCACCCTGCCGGGAAAACTGAAGGTGCGAACCTACCGGCAGGTGGTTGAACGATTTCCCACCCGTCCTCTGCAACTGGCGGTGCGCCGCATGCTACCGAAAAACCGCCTTCAGGCAAAACGGATTCGCCGTCTCCACATCTATGTCGGTGCTGAGCATCCTCACCAGGCACAGAAACTTATACCGGTAACCATAGAATAATATGAACCAAGTATACTTTGCAACTGGCTCGCGCAAAACCGCCGTCGCCAAAGTCCGGCTTATCCCGGGCACCACGGAAAGCACGGTCAATGGCAAACCGTTTGAAACCTACTTTGGCCGCAACGACTTGGTGCGCGTGGCTTTCGCGCCCCTTGAGATAACCGGCACTCGTGGTACATTTGGAATCAAATGTACCGTAGAAGGCGGCGGATTATCCGCTCAGGCTGGAGCGGTAGCGCTGGGTGCGGCACGGGCATTGTTGACCTACAACCCGGAACTGCGCGCCCAGCTTAAGGCGGCAGCGCTGCTAAAGCGCGACCCGCGAGAAAAAGAAAGAATGAAGTATGGATTGGCAAAAAGAAGGAAGCGGTTCCAGTGGACCAAACGTTAAACATTAAACAACTACTTGAAGCCGGGCTCCATTTCGGACATCACTCCCGGCGTTGGAACCCGAAGATGAAACCCTACATCTTCGGGAAAAGAAATGGTATCTTCATCATCGACCTCGAAAAGACGCTCGAGCGGTTACGCACCGCCTACGATGTCGTACGTTCGATAACCGAATCCGGCAAAGAGATTATCTTCGTCGGCACCAAACCCCAGGCAAAACCGATAATCGAAGAAGAGGCAAAACGCTGTAACTCCTGCTATGTTACCGAACGCTGGGTCGGCGGCATCCTTACCAACTTTGAGGTCATCGCCACCCGTATTAGCCGACTGGCAAAACTTGAGCAGTTGCTCAATCAACCGCAGCTCAATGCCACAAAGAAAGAGGCGCTGCGCCTGCAACGGGAGTACCGGAAACTGGCAAAACTGTTCGCCGGTCTCCAGCAACTGGACCGGCTGCCCGGAGCGATATTTGTTGTCGACCCGGTACGGGAAGCCACCGCCGTGGCAGAAGCCCGTCGGATGAAAATTCCGATTATCGCCCTGATTGACACCAATGGCGACCCGGAACTGATTGACTATCCGATACCGGGGAATGACGATGCGCTGCGCTCCATCAGACTGGTGACAAGCATCATCGCCAATGCGGTAATGGAAGGCAAAAAACAATTTGAAACTGAAGGTATGGGGGCAGAGGAACAATCAAGGGAGGTATGAGTATGGCTCAACCGATGGAAAAAGTTGTCGAACTGCGCCGCCGAACCGGTGCCGGAGTTATGGACTGCAAAACTGCGCTGGAAGAGGCGCAGGGCAACATTGACCATGCGATTGAAATTTTACGCAAAAGAGGCATCGCCAAAGCAGCGAAAAAGGCAGAACGCCCTACGGCGGCGGGTGTTGTTGATGCCTACATTCACCCCGGGGAGCGACTTGGCGTTTTAGTGGAAGTTGACACCGAAACCGACTTCGTTGCCCGCAACCAGGAATTCCGGCGCTTTGTCCGGGACATTGCAATGCATATCGCCGCCTGTGACCCAATCGCCATCGATCGCACTCAGGTACCTCAGGAAGTGATTGAACGGGAAAAACGCATCTATCAGGAACAGGCCGCCCAGACTGGAAAACCGGCACCGGTTGTCGAAAAAATTGTTCAGGGCAAGGTCGAGAAGTTTTACGCTGAAGTGTGCCTTCTGGAGCAGCAATTTGTTAAAGCACCGGAAAAAACTGTCGGTGACTATCTAAAAGAAAACATCGCCAAGTTCGGCGAAAACATCGTCATCCGACGTTTCGCCCGGTTCAAACTGGGTGAGTAGCCGCTACCACCGCGTCCTTTTAAAACTGTCCGGCGAATGTTTCGAGCGTGAGGCGCTTGTTGCCGACCTCGTGCGTCAGTTGAGCCGGGCTCACAAAAAAGGGGTAAAACTGGCAGTAGTTCTGGGCGGTGGTAATATCATCCGCGGCCGCAGTGCCCGGCAACTGGACCAGGTTGCTGCAGACCAATCTGGGATGCTCGCCACTGTAATAAACGGCATTATTCTTACCGAACGACTGAAACAGAAGGTCCCAACCTGTCATCTTGCCGCTTTCCCGGTGGGAAAATTTGTCCCCCAGTACAACATCGCCCGGGCACGACTACTCCTTGAAGAAGGTAAAATTCTCATCCTTTCCGGAGGCACTGGAAACCCATTCTTTTCCACCGACTCGGCGGCTGCTCTGCGCGCCCTGGAACTCAAAATGGAAATTATCCTCAAAGGAACCAATGTCCCGGGCATCTTTTCCACTGACCCCAAGATGGACCCGAACGCACAATTCTACCCCCGCCTTAGCTATGAAAAGGCTTTAGCCGAAGGACTAAAGATAATGGACCAGACGGCATTTGCCCTCTGTCGGGAACATCGAATTCCCATTGTCGTGTTTGACATCAGTCAACCTGATGCTATTCTAAAAATAATCGGAGGTAAAAAAATCGGGAGTTGTGTATGTTAGAAAAACTTTACAACGAATGTCGTGCCAAGATGACAAAAGCGCTCGAAGTACTTGCCGGTGAATTCGCCCGTATCCGTACCGCCCGTGCCAATCCGGCGATTCTCGATGGCATCAAAGTAAACTACTACAACACGCCGACGCCTTTAAGACAGGTTGCCAACATTTCGGTCCCTGAGCCCCGACAACTGGTAGTTCAACCCTGGGACCGCACGATTCTGCCTGAGATTGAAAAGGCGATTCTCAAAGCCGAGCTTGGACTTACGCCAAAGGTCGAAGCCAATCTCGTCCGCATTCCCATCCCACCGCTCAGCGAAGAACGCCGCCGGGAACTGGGCAAACTCTGCGCCAAACTTGCCGAAGATACCCGCGTCGCCATCAGGGCGGTACGCCGTGATTTCAACGAAGAGGCAAAAAAACTGGAAAAGGAGAAGAAAATCTCCGAAGACGACGCCAAACTCGCCCAGAAGAAAATCCAGGAGATTACCGACGAGTTCATAAAAAAGGTTGATGAACTGCTTGAGAAAAAACAGGCTGAAATAATGGAGCGGTAAACACGAGACGCCTCAGCCCGTTCCGATAAGTCAAACAAAAACAGGATAATGACTAAACTGCGTATTCCGGTTCACATCGCCGCAATAATGGACGGCAATGGCCGCTGGGCAAAACGCCGGGGACTACCGCGCACCTTTGGTCATCGCCAGGGCGTAAAGGCTTTGCGTGAAATTGTTGAGACCTGCGGTGAGATTGGCGTGCGCTTTCTCACCGTCTTTACATTCTCAACCGAGAACTGGTATAGGCCCAAGAAAGAAGTTGACAACCTGATAAAATTGATTGACCGGGCGGTAGATGAACAGCGGGATGATATGATAAAAAACAATGTCCGCTTTCGTGCCATTGGCCGGTTAACCGACTTTCCCGAAACGGTCCAGAAAAAAGTAAGTGCGCTTATGGCTGATACCCAACACAACACCGGTGTGACATTTACCATCGCTTTGAGTTATGGGGGAAGAACCGAAATAATCGACGCCTGCCAGCGTATCTGGGCACTGGGTAAAAAGGGTACAATCGCCACCCCACCCGATTCCGAAGACCAGTTTCGTCGTTTCCTCTATGACCCGGAACTACCCGACATCGACCTCCTGATTCGCACCGGTGGCGAAAAACGCATATCCAACTTTCTCCTCTGGCACCTCGCTTATGCGGAACTGTATTTTACCGAAACCCTCTGGCCCGATTTCCGGCGCAAGCAACTAATTGAAGCAATTGAGGAGTTCTCAAGAAGGGAACGCCGCTTTGGCCGTATTAAAGAAGAATAGTCTTGCCGGTCGAATCGTTATCGGCACGGCTCTTGCCGTGGCGGTGGCGGGCATCATCCTTTACACCAGACCCGAAGTCCTCACCATTCTCGTTATCATCTGGGTTCTTCTGGCAACGGTGGAGTTCGTTAACCTTTTGCGCATTGCCGAAATCAATCTGAATCTATGGTTGCTCACCTTTCTTAACCTGACAATTGCCCTTGCTGCCCATTTTAAACTTTTACCCCAATTCCTCATCGCACCCATCGCAATTGTCTTCCTCTGGGCTACAACCCAGCGTCAGCCCTTGCCCCGCATCCCGGTCTACAGCCTCTTCACCCTGATTTACCTTGGCTTTCTACCATCGCACCTGATTCTCATCCGCAGCGTCGTCCAGGATAAAAACCTGTCACCATGGCTCACCCTCTTTCCTCTGATATTAACCTGGACCAATGATACCGCCGCTTACGCCCTGGGACGACTCTTTGGCAGGCATAAACTCGCACCGCTCCTCAGCCCCAACAAAACAGTAGAAGGTTTCTTCTCGGGAATCGTTTTCTCCGGTATCCTCAGCGGCTTGTGGCTACCCAAATTGGCACCATTTTGCCGGTATTCAGCCGGCATTGCCGTACTATTAGGAGCCGTGCTGGGCGCCATCGCTCAAGCCGGTGACCTGTTTGAATCGCTCTTCAAAAGAGCGGTGGGAACAAAAGACAGTTCCACCATCCTTGGAGCGCACGGTGGCTTTTTAGACCGAATCGATAGCCTCTTATTCACCATTCCGGCGTTCTATTATATTCTCTTACTCTTCCTTCGATGAAGTTCACCGACCCGGTTATTATTCGCGAAGGTCCTGCCCTTACGCTGCACTGCATCGCCTTTGACTCCCTCGGTGTAAAAGGGATGTGCACCCGCATCGAAACCCCTGATATTGTGGCAACCATCGACCCTGGAGTCTCAGCACAGACCGACGAATTTCCCCTGCCCGAAGAACAGCGCCTGAAACTTTTAACCCGATTCCAGCAACTGGTCCGCGAATCCTGTGTCCGCTCCCAAATTCTAATAATTTCTCACTACCATCTCGACCATTTCATCGATAACCGGGACCCGGAAATCTATTCAGGAAAGGTCATATTTGCCAAGGCGATTAACGACCTTCCCAAAAAACAGCAGGAAACTGCGCGCCGCTTTTTCCAGACGATTGACGGTTTACCTAAAGAAATCATCTGGGCAGATGGCAGACGTTTCAAGTTTAAGAAAACCGAAATTGGCTTCTCCGCTCCCCTCTGGCACGGCAAGGCACAAGCGGAACCGGGCAAGGTAATCATGACCGATGTCCGAAGGGGCAAAGAGTCTGTTTTGATATCATCCGATGTCGCCGGACCGATTGATGATGAGGTTACGACAGCAATCTGCCAGCTCAACCCCCAGCAAGCGGTGATTGATGGCTACCCCAGTTTTTTGCAAGGTGACCCTGTTACCGACATCGACCTGTTAAAAAGTATCATCAACCTCTGTCGCATTCTATCCCTGCCGGCGCTTAAAACATTAATCCTTGACCATCACATTGCCCGTGACTACCGTTACCCGGCACTTTTCAAACTGCTCTACGACAAGGCAAAAAAACTTAAAAAACAGTTCGGGACTGTCGCCGAACTTACCGGACAAAATAGCGTTGTTATCGATGCGCTAAAGAACTATGGCACAACCCGCTGGCATCGCTGGCAGCCAATTGAATTGGAAACCGCTCGCACCAGCCTTGAAAAGGCACTAACCAGGGGCAAACTAACCCCGGAATGGCTCAACGCCTTTAACCGCTGGATCTTAAACCCCTGATTCGCAACTCAATTCCCATAACCCAGAATCCTGTCAGAGGCGTGACAGTTGACATTAAATCCAGTTGTTGCATATAATAATCCAATGCCAAAGGGAAAAATTGAAATACATAAATTTGATGAAGACCTGAGCCGGGTTGAGTTTGAAGAACTGGAACGGGCAAAACGCCGTTATCGCCGAATCGGAAACACTATCCTGTTCCTCTTGATTCTCGCGGGACTTTTCTGGCTGGGTTGGCGCCTCTATCTCCACTATCGAAAACCCGCTCCTTCTCCCGAATCAACTGAAGTCGAAAGCCCGAACCTCTGGATTCCGGGTATCGACTACAAACCAAACCAGGAAGAAGGCGAGTAGCCGGTATCATCGGCTCAGCAGAAATTAAAACCCTTTGAATAAAAGACAAAAGACTTAGAAAGCATTTTTACTCTTTTGCCCAGATGCCAATCCGACAACCGCACGGGTCGCGGAAAAAAGCGTAATACCCGAACTCGTTGCCGATTTCAGTTTTGGGTCTCTCAATCTTCCCGCCCAGTTCTTCGACTCTCTTCAGCGTCGCCGGGATGTCCGCCACTTTGATATAAACATCAATTGCCGGTTCCGGCATTTCCGATACTTTATAAATCCCGCCCCCGATTCCGTCTTCGACATCAAACATAATATAGTTTTCGCCTGACTCGCTCATCTTCCAGCCAAACAATCGGGCATAAAACTCCGCCGACCGTTTAATATCGGTTGATGGGATTTCCCAGTAACATAAACTATTCATTCTTTTCTCCTTTTTGATAAATGACTTTACCCGTATGAATCACGACCCGCACCGGGTTGTGGCCCAACCGGTAGGCAAGATGCCGATAGTCAGGAACATCGGTAATAACGATGTCCGCCCGTTTACCCGGTTCAATCGTACCGATTTCTAAATCCCGTCTCAATGCCCGCGCCGCATTGACTGTTACCCCTCTTATCGCTTCAACAATACTCAAGCCGTAGTGAATACAGCCCAGCTGCAATGTCAGAGGTGGAGCCAGAAGCGTCGAAGAACCCGGGTTAAAGTCACTGCCCAGTGCAATAGTTATCCCTAATTCCCGCATTCTTCTCACCGGTGGTTTGTGCGTGTCCTGTAAAAAGAAGCAGGTCCCGGGCAGAAGCACCGCAATCACCCCGGCTTTTGCCATTGCCTCAAGTCCAGCATCAGAAGGCTTTAAAAGATGGCTGGCAGAAATTGCCCCGACTTCAGCCGCAACTTGAGCGCCACCCGAAGACTCAATCTCATCGGCATGAATCGTGGGTAACAAACCAAACTCTTTACCGGCTTGAAGAATCTGGCGGCTCTCGTCCGCGTCAAACACAAAGTTCTCACAGAACACATCGCAGAACCGTGCCAGCCCAGCCTTAGCAACTGCTGGCAACATCCCTTCAATTACTAACCGCACATAATCCTGCTTTGCGACCCCTGTGGGCACCGAATGGGCACCGAGAAATGTTGGTACAATCTCAACCAATCCCATCTGCCCCAGCCGCTGTGCCACCCGTAAAATCTTAAGTTCGGTTTCTGTGTCCAGACCATAGCCCGACTTCACCTCCACCGCAGTTGCGCCCCAGGAAACCATCTCTTTCACAAACTCGAGCGCCCTTGTGTAAAGTTCCTCTTCGGATGCCTGACGGGTAGCGCGCACCGTGGACAAAATTCCGCCCCCTGCCTGAGCAATCTCCTTGTAACTTTTTCCTGCCAGTCGCATCTCAAACTCGTCTGCCCGCCAGCCACCAAAAACCAGATGGGTGTGCGGGTCAACAAAACCCGGTAAAACTACACATCCTTTCGCATCGAGCACCTCTTCACCAGCCTGAAGTCGTAAATCCGTACCCACCTCAACAATCTTTTCGCCCCGGATGCGAACCGCCCCATTGTAAATTATGCCCAGTTCCGAACCAGTAAGCGTCAGAATCTGACCACAGTTTGTGATTAACATCCCGTCGTTCATTATAGTTATTATCTCAAAACTTATTGATAAATCAAATTTTACCGGATGTCAACCTTGACATCAACCTTTTCCGGGGTAAAATCTAACACCTGCATTTACCGAAACGCCAGGGTCCAGTTGTCCTGAGCCTTTCCGTAATGTGGGAAAAAAAGAGTAACAGGAGGAAAGGTATGAAACGGTTAATGCCACTCTGTGTAATCCTGCTAATTTCTTTGCTGTATCCATCATACGGTAAGGACTGCAGCCAGTGGATTAAAGCACAACTCGACTCCATGGAAACATCATACACCATAACCGAAGATGGTACATTCAAGTTGGAATTTCCTGTGGAATTTTCTGTCGATGGGCGTACCCAATTGGTATTTATTGACTCAAAAACAGAGAGTTTTCTTGCAAACGATGTTCTGGAAATTTGGTCTCCTGTCTTCTGCTGTGAAGGTCCGTTATCAGCAGAAATTGCCAATATGTTGTTAAAAGACAACTCCGAGAATTTGGTCGGATTCTGGCAAATAAATACATCCTCTTCGGGTAAATCGTATGTGATATTCAAAATGGTTTATGACGCTGAGAACATTAAGAAACTGCTCTCGCTTTATCTATTTACTGTGGCAAGCGCTGCCGATGATATGGAAAAGAAGCTAACCAACGGCGGCGACCAGTACTAACGTCAGTTTCAGTTTAGCAAAATCAACTTTCGGGTTCCAGCCGCTTCTTGCCCGCGGACCCGAATAAAGTATAAACCTGTCGATACCCTAATACCTTTCTCGTCGGTCAGGTCCCAGTAAACACTCCCCGAACCCTGTCCCGGCAGAGGTCGCACCAATTTCCCGGTGGCGTCGTATATCTCAACTTCAGTCCCCGAGATTGAACCAAATTCTATCCTGCCCGCCTTCGATGCCCGAACCGTCGGTCCTGACCAGAAACTGTGAGCACGCTGGTCCGGTCTTTCTTCCACTCCGGGGTTAAATCTAATCCGGAAGTCTGCCGGTGCCGAAAACGCACCCCAGCCAAACCGATTGTGGGCTTTGCAGGTCCATTTGTAACTGCGATTATAGACGAAAATCGTATCAGGGAGCGAACAGTAGGGCACGGTTTTTGTTTCCCGCCAGATGGTGTCACTCAAACCGTAATAAACCCGGAAACAAAAACTGTCAACATTACGCAGGGTGGTATCAACCAGGAGCACAACCGGTGGATTAAGAATCTGCGAGCCGGCACGCGGGGAAAGCAGAGTCGGTGGTAACGGTTCCCGAATCAACCGAAAACAACCAAATGTCCCATCGTTTGCGGTCAACACCCCATTGTGATACTGCCGGAACCGCAACCGCACCGACTCGCAAGGAACCAGCGTTGGATTGAGATACCAGCGATACAAACCGGTATCAGGAACACTGTCAAGAAGCGACCAGGTTTTGCCCGCGTTGAAAGAAATGTCCATCGCCACCCAGGTTCCGGGGTTGCCAAAGTTGTCCCAGCGGACATCAATCGTATCCCCGACCTGTAAAACCTCACCTCTGCCAAAGGAGTTGTAAAATGTATCGCCCATCGGGTAACGTACCTCAAGTTTGTGGGCATCGCCGCCGCGCGGATGGGGCGAAGCAACATGGGACTGACCATCTCCTGAGTAATGCCACCATTCAGCCGGTGTCCACCAGGTGTTATGAACATAAAGGTCCTTATCCGGTGTCCGGTAGCCATACGCAGCGAGTGAATGAATCGCCCAGATTGCCGACCAGACAAAGGCATAACCAGCGTCAATCTCGGCTACTATTGTATTCCACGCCCAGTCATTGCCTGAAGAGCCATAATCCTCAACCATCTCAAAGTCGTAGCCATTGTCATAGCCAACAAGGTAGAGCCCCTGGGCTATTGCACCAAGATATGTTCCACCGCTTGTTGTATCGGTGAACATCCTTAAGGCGCACTCCCGCTGAACATTGGGAATCTGCTTGTCCCATTCGCCTTCCACCATATCCCATCGCTGCCAGAACCAGTCAACCAGCCGACCATAATCCTGAGTTCGGTCAATGTAACCTAAAACCATCGCTGCGGAAGTAGGTGTGCAGCCATAACTCCAGTCATAAAACGGCGCCCGTCCTGCATTCGGGACATACACCTCATTGAACTGAGAAAAGTCCCTCTGGAGCACTTGTTCCCACTCCTGCCGGTAATGAGCCGCTGCGACCGGGTCTTCATCCTGAACCCCTGCCGCCGTCTTCTGCTGCCGGATATCGTTGACAAACTCTGCGCGGGAGCGCCACATCCGTTCAAAATGGTTACTGAATATCACCCTATCACCGTTTGAACTGGAAAACTCCAGAAATGTCATTGGCGCAACAAAGTAAATCCGGGAAAGGAAAACCGGCGTACCAAGAACCTCCTCTGCCCGCCTTTGCCCTTCACGCCCGATTGCGTAGAACTCCGATGCTCCATACCCATAGCAAACTATCGGCGCCCGGTCGTAGCGGGCGGAGATTAAAACATGGGCATAATTTGAGCGCCAGCGGGTCAAATCGGTATTAACTGTGAGGTTTTCCCGCTCGGCAAAAATGTCCTCCACCACCTGTTCATAATCAGGAAACTCCTTGCCATCGGTTCGGAAATGAAACATATAGCCCGCGGTATAACCGTTCTCGTCCACATAGGGCACAACCACACCTAAACGACAGCCGCGCCACTCGGCCGCTGCCTTGCGCAACGCCAAATCCTTAATCGTCTCAAAAGGCACCGCCTGAGCCGGAGTCATGCCCGCCTCGGGTAAATTGAGCGCCCCTACTGCACTCCAGTAAAAAACCAATACAAAAAACATCTTCATTCTAACTCCTTTCACAATAAATGGTAGATTGTAAATTTTACCGCGGTTTTTTTCTTCTGTCCAATGCTTCGTTTAACCCCAAAAGAGCGACAAGCCCGAACCGTTGGCGAAAAATTTAAAAAACTACTTTGCTCTCAATCGCAACTTCAACTTACCATCTTCCCCCGAAAAGCCCCAGGTTACTACCCAAAAAGAAAACCAGTTTACCCTTTTCATCATACAGCGAAACCCCTCTTTCGTTAATCGAAGCCGCTCTCTTGCATCATCTCCGAATATTACGATGTACCGGGCTGAAATCTTCAATCGCATCTTTCCCTCCCTGTTGTAAACTTCGAGCCCAGTGGTGTCCTGGTCTTTGTTCAACACGACGATACCATCACCATCACTATCATAGAGTAAAATATCAGGTTCATTCTCCTCTGCGGTTATGTCAATCTGCACTCTACCGTTTTCGTCTTCCACCTCAACCCAGCGTGTACGAATCACGCCCTCCTGCCTCTCTGGTACATCGGCAAAACTGGCCACGATTATTGCAAGAAGGAGAGTCATAAAAACTATTCTCATAAGACCTCCTATTTTAATTCAATGGTTCCACTTCACATCCGGCGAGCAAAAATCGCCCGGCGTTCCCGCAAACGGCGTCGCCCACGCCGCTGCATAATCAGACCCAAAAGAATGCCTATCGGATAGATTATCAAACTCCAGTCCCCGAACCGCCGGTAAAATGTCGGACCAATCGCCTGCGGCACCTGACCGATGAGCACATCCTGAATGAACAGTTTTGTCTTTTTGATAACCCTGCCATACGGGTCAATAATAAATGAGATGCCGTTGTTTGCGGAACGAACCATCGGCACCCCATTTTCCACGGTGCGCATTACCGCCAGTTCCGCATGCTGATGAGCACCGGGCAAAGTGCCAAACCAGCCATCATTGGTCACAACCACCAGGAGTTTTGCACCCCTTGCGCAAAACTCCCGTGCCAGGTCTGGGAATATCGCCTCAAAGCAGATGAGGCCGGACAGTTTGCCCACCCTGGACTCAAACACGGTATAGTTCCAGCCCCGGTCCCAGTTTCCCATATCCGCAGTGCCGATCAACTTCCGGATAACTGGCAGTTCATCGGCATAGGGAATTTTTTCGGAAAATGGCACCAGCCGCATCTTATAATAACGCTGGGTTATTCCAACCCCGGGACGGATTAAGACCGCACCATTGTGCCAGGTGCGATGGTCATCATCGTAAATCGGGGTACCGGTAAATATCTCAATGTTCAATGAGTCGGCAAGCGCCCGCAGTGCCGGTCCCATCGTTGTTGAATGCAAAACATCGACCAGTGTTGCCGTCTCAGGATAAATCACCAAATCGGGTGTATCCTTTGCCGCCTCTTTTGTTAACCGAATCAAGTCCGACTGAATCCGCTCCCTGGAATCCCAATCACCCTTATCAAACGGTGAAACATTTGGCTGGACAATTGCCACCCGAAACCAGGGCGCAAGTGGCTTGATATGTGCGCGACTGTACACTAATGGAATTAAAAAAGCAACAACCAGACCGAGAGCATAACCTATCCTTTGCCGGGAAAAAAGCAGGCGATAAATCAACAGATTCACCAGCACCACCCAGGCAGAAACAAGATAAACCCCACCCAGTGCTGCCAGTTGAATAAAAGGTACGTAAGGGGTCATTGCATAACCGAGCAAATCCCAGGGAAAGGCAATCTGGGTTCGGGAACGGGCAAACTCAAGCAGGGGCAGGACAAGCGGTGCTGACCACAACCCGAACCGCCGCACCAGAATGCTAAACACACCCGTATAGAGCCCGAGATAGCCAAACAGCAAAACAACGCCGATATTCAGTAACAGCCGGGTTATCAGCTGCACCGGTACAACCAGAAACCATAGCCACCAGAGATGAAACCCCGCAGCGAAAAATCCAAAAAGCCAGCCCCAGAAAAACACCTTGCTGCCCTTTTCTATTATCCAGAAGAGCGGTATCAACGCAAAAAACGCTAAAAACCGCAACGGGAATGGTGCAAACGCCAAGCCCAGACAAAGTGCCGCGGAAAAAAGTATCAGGAACCGGCGGATGGTGCCTTCCTTTCTTCAGTAAGTTCTACCTCTTGACCGGAAGCATTAGACCGGTAAAAACCATCCGTAATCCGGGAAATTGTCAGGGCATCGGCAACGGTTTCCGCCGGTGGCAAATCCTGTAAAAGCGCATCGACCCACAGTTCAATCAACCGCCTGTACGCCTCGCGCAAAAGCCCCTTCTCCGGAATCTGGGGTGTGATGTTCACCAGCCTGCCATGCATCTCCTTGTTGATGGTAATCGGATTCAACAACGCTGCACCCGAAGTGCCAAACAGATTGAAATAGACAAAGTCCCGCTCCATCAACAAACTCCAGCCCACCTCAACCGTCAAAACCACATCGGAATCGAACCTGATTAAGGCAAATGCAGTGTCTTCCACCGCAGAACGGGCATTTCGCTTTGCCGCCACACCATAAATCCGCACCGGTTTTGCCGGCTTCAAAACCCAGAGTGCCGAATCAAGCAACGCCGAACCAAGCGTTAAGAACGCACCGCCACCGGCGCGCCGCGGCTCATACCACCAGCCTGTTGGTGACCAGGAGTCGCGACCACGCAGCCAGCCTGTCTTGCAATAGTACACCTTGCCCAGTTCCCGACCGTCAACAAAGTTCTTGACGGTCTGGACATCAGGCCTTAAACGGGTCACCAGACAGGGCATCAAACGACGCCGGGTCCGTTCTGCTACTGCGACCATCTGCTCCGCCTCGTGATAATTGAGTGCCAGCGGCATTTCGCACAAAACATCCTTACCGTACTCCATCGCCGCAATCGCCATCGGTGCATGCAGATAATTGGGGGTTGCGAGTACTAACGCCTGAACCTCCTCATCCTCCTTTAACCGGTCAAAGTCGGTGTAATACCTCTTTACCCCGTGCAACGAAGCGAGATGACGCAACTTCCGGACATCATTATCGCACAACGCCACCAGTTCAATACAGGGGTTTGCCTTCAATGCCGGAATAAGCACCAGTTGTGCCTGGGCACCACAACCGACAACCGCAACCCGGAGCCGGGTAGTTAGCGGGAGCGCACCAGCACCCGCCGCCCTTGTATTTCCAGCCTGTCCTCGCAAAACAACCTCACCGCCTCAGGATATGCCTGATGCTCCTCAACCAGCACCCGCAAAGAAAGCGACTCCGGCGTATCCACATCCCGCACCGGTATTGCCCTTTGCACGATTATTGGCCCGCAATCAACGTCTGCGGTCACAAAGTGCACAGTGCAGCCGGTAATTTTCACCCCATAATTAATCACCGCTTCATGAACCTGAATCCCCTGTAAACCGGCAAAAGCGGGCAGGAGCGAAGGGTGAATGTTCATTATCCGCATCGGATACCGCTCAAGAAACTTTTGCGATAGAATCCGGTTGAACCCGGCAAGACAAACCAGGTCAATTTGATGTGGCTCAAGCGCCCTGATTACCTCTTCCTCAAACGCCGCACGGCAGGAAAAGTTACGGTGGTCAATTGTTACAGTTGGAATCCGAAAAGTAGCGGCACGATTCAAGACCGGAGCCTCTGGCACATTGACAACTAAAATTCTAATCTCCGCAGGAAAGTCCGGCCGTTCACAACTGCGGGCTAAAGCCTCAAAATTTGTCCCGCGCCCTGAAGCCAGAACCGCAATCCCCTTTTTGACTTTCATACTACGATTGTAATTATTCGCTGGTGGTTGTCAAAACAAACAACACACCTCAAAAATAATCTCTTTGAAATGGCTTTGTTTTGAGGGAACTATCGCAGGGCAAAACTATTTTTGCTAAATTCTACCGTTAAAATTCATTTGTCCTAATTGCGAACATCACTCTTTCTATCGCACCAGCACCACCTTTTTCACCACTCTTGTATCAGGCACCTCAAGTTGGATAAAGTGCACCCCGCAAGCTATATCATCCGGGAGTTTGACCATATATCTGCCCGGCTCTTTATATCCAGCAACAAGCAACCGCTCCTGCCTGCCCATAACATCATAAACACCCAGCCGGACAAAGCCCACCCTTTTCAAATTGAACTCACATTCTCCTCTTGGACTAACTTTAAGCGCTGTAAAACCGGACTGCACCCGCTCTTTCCAACTCCTCCCCTGCGGACCGGGCGCACCATGCTTAAAGTAAATCTGGAAGGTATCGCCACTGTTCGCGCCCGTCATATTCCAGATAAAATATAGATGGTCTGGGTTTGGTCCATCACCACCGCTCGTAAAACCGGAGAAATAATAGCGGTGAAGGGAATCACCCGGTCTTACTAAATACCTTTGACCCCACTCACCATTCCTGTTCCGCTCACGATACCAGTAATAAACAACATGTCGGGTAAGGATTCCCATAAAAAATATACCATAACCAATTCCGTTCCTGGTAAATGTGAAGTTGTCGCATCCACCTATTGTGTCACCGCCTGTTATATACAGTGTTTCTCTTGGCTGCCAGATGCCATTAGACCTCCAGGAGTGGTAACTGCCACCGCTTTGATAAAAAATTATATGTGATTCACCGGTGAAGGGATTGACTCGCAGCCAATATGGGACTTCACTGGTGGGGAAGGTATCGGCTCCAGCGTGAATCAACTCCCTTGGACTCCAGACCGTGCCATTCCGACAGCGATAGATATATCTGCTGATGCCGCCACCCTGAAGTAGATAAACCACATGGACCCGATTGTCAGGTCCAGCAGCCAAATAAGGTAAAGCAATTCCCGAATCAGGACCAACGCTGTCCAGAACAAGAGGCGGCTGCCAAACCCCGCCAACCTTTTCCCGATACACAAGCCAGGTGCCGTAAAGGTGATAAGACTCCTTCCAGAGCGTATGAATATGACCATCCGGACTGCAGGAAACAAGAACCCCTCCCCGTGGTAGTGTGCCCGAACCAACCGAGATTAAAGTTGACACACTGTCCCAGACACCATCAGCCCGGCGCATCTTATACCAGATGTGATAGCCACGATACTCCTGCCAGACAGTATGGATGTTGCCCTGCGAGTCACAGGCAATCTCCGGATAGCAGCATTTGTGCCATTGCGCCAAATCGGCGCTGATGCAGGTGTCCGGAGTCCAGCTCACATCAGGAACAAACCGCTTGTAATAAACCTGAGGTTGTAGTGGGTCGCTGGTACGGTAAGAACCCCAGACGATGTGTATCTGACCATCCGGAGAGACAACAATCGGGTTATAAGGACATTCAAGGGGGTTGTTATAAGGGGGCGCGGTCAGGCAGGTTTCAGGGTCCCAGACGATTTGCGGATGAAACATCGTGTTTAACTCTTGCCTATTGACTGGGGTAAGGGAAATTAAAACAATTAAGAGAACTGTCACATTTACCTCACTTTTACTTTTCAATCATTGTCTTCGTGGAATCGCTGGTCTTGTGGTTGGGTACTGAAGGTACAGGTCAAAGGTGTCACAGACCGTGTTATCCGGATATGATGTCCAGTCGGTGTAGTCGGAAAATAAAGTATCGTTATTTTCCAGACGCCAGCCAATAAATGTGTAGTCCCAGCCATAATCAAGCGGCGGTTCTCCGCCATTCCACCAGTGAAGGTATTCGGGATAGGTGGGAGACATAGGGTTGTAGGCCAAGGTGGCGTACCGTTCTGGACTTGGTGACTGGTTGTTTGCACGCCAGCATTCAATATAACCAGAAACTTGTTGTATTGTGTCCTTTCTCATTACATTCCGGGTGAAAAAGCCCTCTTCGGCATAGATGAGCAGTGGCAGGATAAAGAGAATTGTTATCAAAGTTTGTGCCCTTTTCATCTTAAACCTCCTTACTTTTTATTCTTGTTGCCACATTAAATAAGTTTAACTCCAGCCCAATTCTGGACCGGAGGCGCACCCTGCCACCAATCACCTCACCGGATTTGTTGTAAAACCAGAAATCACAGGATAGAAAGAGTAGAGTAGACTCGTCATCGTAGACTCTGTAAAAATATACAGCAAAAAACCTGTTTTGTCAAGTCGCCGGCATCTTTACGGACAAACAAAGCGACGATGCCATCAGTAATACCCAAAAGGAAAAAGTACTCTTAAAATAAATCAGAAAAAATATTTGCCAATCGGGTCAGGTAACAGATGAAGAAACGCACCGCGTAGGTCGAAACCAAGTAAGCCAATCCCTCCATTACAATAATATTTTCAAACCAAATCTGAGCCAAGCGGTTGCGTTATATGGCAACCCTTGAAGATACCCCGTGGTTTTAGCACCTGCGGCAATTAGTAAGATGCTCTTGGCGGTGATTATTCCCACCTCTGTTTCCAGAGCACAACCCCATGGTCTTCCTGTCCAACCGTGGAGGTCAAAAGAGAACCGAACTTTATCATAAGGAATATTTCCCACATAAACTCCAGAACAGATTGCATCCGGTTGGGAAATCCGCCAGAGGTGGCCAATATAACCACTGCCAAATAGCGAGTCGCCACGCCAGTACACCTCAAAATACCGTTCTGTACCGAGTGAAGTCAGTCCGTATGAAAATGCGGGCATAATCTGAACTTTCCCAATTTTAAACATCGCAACCTTCACCTGAACCGAATCTAAAAATAACAACTTGAACGTGTAATACAAGGACTGATAAAAAGGTGGATTAAGCAGGGAAAAAATACACGACTCTTTTCGGATATTTCGGTAAAGCTTCTCTCTTTCATCAAAGGATGGAATAGAATCGTCAGTCTTGAGGGCAACCATATCCCACAACCAATTCGAGACATCGCCCCCATCACCTATCTTTGTCTTGAGGACATAAAATGATGTCCCTTGTTCATAAAGCGCTGCCCAGAGAAAATCTGTACCCCTAACCGGCGATATTCCATAAAACTTCTTTCTGAGAAATCGCGCCGCCACTCTTTCTGCTTCCAAACCTCCAACTGTAAACATTGCCCTTTCTTCTTCCCCAGATTTACTACTATCTGACTCAACATCCCATACTTCAAATGTCCATGCGCTCCGTAACCCAAGCCAAGGAGAAAAAGGCAGGTAGTTATACGGGATGTAATAACCAACGCTCCATCCATTTTCCACGGCCCGCTGTCCGTGTCCAAGTTCATGGACAACAGTTCCCAACCAGTTTATATTTGAAATGTCCCAGAGGAGTAACTTGGCAAAGCGATATAAAGGCCCGTTTAGTTTAAGTGGTGCCAGCCCTTCATAAACCGCATAGTCAAGGAAGTTATAAAAAGATATAAAGTTCGCGGCGGTTTCGGTCATCCCCATCTCCGGCGGTGGATGGCTGGGGTTGATGTAAAACTGAAGTTGAGACTCACTGTTGATAGAAACGCATCCAACGAATAAAGAAATTATCAAAAGTTGGCACATTTTTTAGAGCAAAGAGAAGGAAACGTGAGCAATGTTTGAGCAAGGGAATGAGATTGCCAAGTTTGGCGCGCAGACTTGTAATGAGGGTTTTGTTCTTCATCCCCAGTTTTGGTATTTCGTTTAATAAGGGAGAGGCGCCCATTTATGGCGCCCATCCCTTTCTCATTAACCACGCTTTTTATTCTAAGGTTGGAACGGGTAAAAGACCCAACCATCACCCGAAAAAGTAATGGTATTACTATCAAAGTCAACGTTTCCGTTCAAATCGAGCTCGTATTCCACAGGTGTTGCTTCGGGATATATTAAGTTGCTGAGATTACCGGAAACTTTGCCGACAAATGTATTATCTGCCAGATTGAGTGTTCCATTGATGTTCCAATTTGCGGTATTAGGTCCGGTAGATATTGTACCCCATTGCATTGAAGGCCCAAGTTCGATAGCGATGATGTTAAATGTTATGGTATTTTCGCTTTCATTATAGGTAAGGGCGTACTGCCCAGCAAACGATGTAAAGTTAAACCAATTCACCATATTCCCAAAAGGATCAGCGGTTACAGCGGTGACCAATGGCGCTTCAGTCGCGTTAACCGTAAAGTTCCCTTCTTTAGAACCGTTGCTTTTAACTTCATTGATTAACCCCAGAAGCTGGAAACTTGGATGGTAATTACCGCTATAACTCTTGCCTCCTCCTTGTTGACAATCAACGAGTGTCCACCATTTACCCCGTTGATAAGTTCGCCTCGGGCATTGCTCGCCCTGGGGACAGTTTGCCCCTGGTAAGTTGCAGTTACTACAAGAAGCAAAAGCCACAGCCGTACCGCTTTGGTACTTGCATTGGTAGCCAATTACTACTGATGGTAACAAAAGCGAAGATGCAACCACTATTGCTAATGCGGCTTTAAAGTTTCTCATTTTTCAACCTCCTTTCTTTTTGTTTATCCCTAATTGCCGCATTAATTGATTTGAGCCTCCAGCCCAATTCTGGACCGGAGGCGCACCCTGCCACCAATCACCTCACCGGACTTGTTGTAAAACCAGAAATCACAGGATAGAAAGAGTAGAGTAGAGTAAACTCGTCATCGTAGACTCTATAAAAATATACAGCAAAAACCTGTTTTGTCAAGACGCTGGCATCTTGCATATTTTCTTACCCTATATTCATATACGAAAAGATAAGGAAAAGTGACAAATTTGACCCCCTCCCCTGTCCGGGGGCAATCCCCGGGATAGTCTTAACCACCCCATCATTCACCGCCTCTTATACCACCCTTCCTGTCGTTTCTGAACCTATTCCGTAAACCATTAGATTACCTATATTATTGACAATCCATAATGTTATACTTAAAACCGACCTGAATTCTATCTTCTGTAAAAACTCCCGGTTAACACCTCTCTGGATCCTTAATAAAACCCCTTAAACTCTTTCCACCCGAGATCTCAATACTTATTGCCCGATGGTATCTTACCCCCTACCATCGATAAATTAGACCCCAAAAATCGGCTGAATTAACGGTGTCCTGTTTTTAAGGAAACAAACCTGAATCGGCTCAAACCTTTTCGGCGGTCAGGTCGTATGTTGAACTGGCAACAATCTTCACATTGATGAAGGTGCCCGGAGAAGCCTTTTCCCCGCGCAATTGCACCACACCATCAATCTCCGGTGCATCCCATTCGGTTCTGCCCTCATTAGGAAAATCCATCAACACCTCTGTATTCTGTCCCACCATTGAACGCAGTTTGGCACGCGAAATCCGCGCCTGGGTTTGCATAATCCGGCGCAGCCGCAACTGTGCGGTCTGTTTATCAACCTGACCAGACAAGGTAGAAGCCCGGGTACCGGGTTCCGGTGAAAAAACATAGCCCGAAAGCCGGTCAAACTGCGTCTGTTTGACGAACTGCAAAAGTTCCTCAAACTCCGCTTCAGTCTCACCCGGAAAACCGGTAATAACCGTTGTCCGCACCCGCATCTCAGGTACTGTTCTTAACCGACCAAGCAGTTTTTCCACATCCCTTCGGGTATAACGCCGGTTCATCAGCGCCAATATCCGGTCTGATATGTGTTGAATGGGCAGGTCAATGTACCGACACAGTTTGGAGTTTGAGCCGAACTGCTCAATCACATCCTCCTGAAGATGTGCCGGATGGGTGTACAACAACCGAACCCATCGTAAACCTTTAATCTGTTCCAGTTTCGAGAGTAACCGTGCCAGCGCTGGTGCGCCATAAACATCTTTGCCATACAGCGTTGTATCCTGGGCGATAAGAATCAACTCCTTAACCCCGGCACTAGCAAGCGCCTCAGCCTCGGCAACAATTTCTTCGATGCGCCGGGAACGAAACTTACCCCTGATATCAGGAATCAAACAGTAACTGCATCGATTGTCACATCCATCCGCAATCTTCAAATAGGCGTAGTGGCTCGGCGTCGAAATCAACCGGGCATCTTTGCCGGGCAAAAATCGGTTCATCTCTTTCAGCGTAAGCCAGCGGTCAACACCAGGGAATCGCTTCTTTAAACTTCTGCCATACCTTTCAACCAGACAACCGGCAACGAAGAGTTTTAAAGACGGGTTATTTTCCTTCAACCGCACCAGATTTCTTATCGCATCCTCGGTCTCCTGAACCGCCGAAGAGAGAAAGGCGCAGGTAGTGAGGACAATTAGGTCTGCTTCAGGTAGAGTTTCGGTCAGTTCGTAACCGGCGTCAAGAAACGCTCCAAGGAGATGTTCGGAATCAACCCGGTTTTTGGGACAGCCAAGTGCCACCACCGCTGCCCGCACCGTCTACACCTTCCACAGTTTGCCTGTTGCCTCTGCCAGAACAACGCCTGCGCTGTCCACGAGCCGGCTTTTGGTGTAAACGATTCTCCCTTCCTCACCGGTTATCCAGCCTGAACCGGAAATCTCTTTTCCCACCGGCACCGGCTTGCGAAAACGCACGCTCATCTCGGCGGTAACGGTGTTGTAACCTCTGGGCTTAACCGTCCACGCCATCAATTCATCAAGCAGGGTCGCAACAATGCCACCGTGGACAATCCCGTGCCAGCCCTGATAGCGCTCGGCAATTACATACCTTTCAAACCGGGCGCCCTGCTCATCTGCCACAATCGGCAACTGCAGCCCCTCCGGGTTCTGCCGGCCACAGGCAAAACAGGTGTCCCGATTCTCCAGCCGCGGCATACTAATATTCAATCGTTGTGCCCGCAGGCGGCACAAATTGAAAAAGTTTTGGTGCCAGCACCGGATTCCACTTTTGACCCTTTAAAACAAACCGGCACCAGTTGCCCCAGTCGTCGTAAAAAGAGAAACCATCAACCCTTAACCCGCTCTGGTCCAGTTCCAGCCTCATATCCCGGAAAATTGACCCATCATCATCCTGAATTAAAAGCACCTTTGTGCCATCAGGCAGGTTCTCTTCGGTTATTGTGCCAGTTGTGTCCAGAAGCGGGGTGATAAATGCCAGCAAAGGAAACGGCTCGCGCCGCTTCTGCATCACCGCCCGTTTCTCCGCGGGAAGATAAAACCAGACAATCGAATCATTGCCCACAATCACCTGCCGCATCGGTTTCGTGACCTCAAGCCGGAACCGATTGGGCATCTGGAAATAAAAACTGCCGGCAAAAAAGGTCGTCTCTTCACTCATCTCTGACACCAGCGTCTCAGTAAAACCGCCGCTGAGCGATTTCAACCCGAGATACCGTTGCCGCAACTTTATCCAGCTGGTATTTTGACCAGTTTCACCCCGCTGGTCTCCAGAGCCGGCAAAAAGCGAAGCGGTAATAAACGGAAAACACAAGATGATAAAAAATAACCCACGCTTCATCGCTAAATCATAATGTTCCTTACATCTCAGTCAATAAGAGCCACCGTCGCCTTCCATTATCCAAACTTGACCCGATGGGAATAATCGTTAACTTTTAATACCCGGTGCGGAACTTTATTATCAAACTTGCCGTCCTGTTTCCTGTCATCCTCATTTGCTTTGCGGGTTGTCGCCGGAGCGCCAAAACCAGCCTGACCATCGCCGGTTCAACCTCAGTTCAACCATTTGCTGAACTCCTTGCCGAGCGCTATATGATGGAACACCCGGGCGTGGAAATCAATGTCCAGGGCGGCGGCTCCAGCGCTGGTATCCGTGCGGTTCAGAACCGCATCTGCGACATCGGAATGTCCTCCCGACCATTAACGCCCGAGGAACAAAACCTTCAGCAGTGGACAATCGCCCTTGATGGTATCGTCCTGATTGTCCACAAACAAAACCCGGTAAGAAACATCACACTAAAACAGTTACAGGATGTCTTCTCGGGCAAAATTCGCAACTGGCAGGAGCTGGGGGGTCCAGACCAGAAAATCACCGTCATCACCCGCGAAGAGGGGTCAGGTACACGGGGTTGTTTTGAAGAAATCGTAATGAAAGATGTACACTTCGCCGCGGATGCGCTTGTTCAGGATTGTAATGGTGCGGTGCGCGAAATCGTTGCCAGCGACCCGGCAGCAATCGGCTACATCTCATTCGGACTGGTAGATGAACGGGTCCAGCCTTTGACTGTAGATGGTATCACCCCTTCTGAGTCAACCATCACCGCCCATATCTATCCTCTTGCCCGCAAATTCCTTTTCCTCACCAATGGTGAACCCAGTACCCTTGCCCGTTCCTTTCTTGATTTCGTACTGGGACCGGAAGGGCAAAAAACGCTTGCTGACGAAGGGCTGATAAAGGTGGCGCCTTGAAAGAGAAGTTTTTTGAAAAAATTTTACTCCTCTGCGCCCTTTCCGCGATCGCCGCCTTGTTCCTGATTGCCCTTTTCATCTTTTATGAAGGTCTGCCGCTCATCTTCCGCATTGGACCCCAGAACTTCATTTTCTCATCAACCTGGGCGCCAACCAAAGGACATTTTGGGATTTTGCCAATGATTGTCGGCTCGCTTGAAGTTACCATCCTCGCCTTAATCCTCGGCGGCACGCTTGGTCTCGCCTGTGCAATGTTCCTTGCCGAATTTGCCCCACGCTGGAGTGTCCGCATCCTCAAACCGTTGATTGAACTTCTCGCCGGTATCCCTTCAGTCGTCTATGGTTTCATCGGCGTTCTGGTCCTGGTGCCCTTAATTAGAAGGACGCTCGGCGGACCAGGATTTTCGGTCCTTGCCGCCGGCATCATCCTCGGGATTATGATTCTACCCACGGTCATCGCTATATCACTTGACGCCCTGAACGCGGTTCCGCTCAGTTACAAAGAAGGGTCGCTCGCAGTTGGTGCCACCCGCTGGCAGACGCTCTATCGGCTAACCCTGCCCGCGGCGAAAAGCGGTATTATCGCCAGTTTGATTCTTGCGATGGGACGAGCCGTCGGCGAAACGATGGCGGTGATAATGGTTGCGGGCAACGCCCTCATCATCCCAAAATCACCCCTTGAACCGGTCCGCACCCTGACCTCCAACATCGCTTTGGAAATGGGCTATGCCTCGGGCACTCATCAAGAGGCGCTTTTTGCCACCGGCGTCGTTCTGTTCATTATCGTCGCCCTCTTGAACACCTTTGCCCTTTTTGCCCTGCGGAGAAAAGTATGAGCAACCGCCCCCTGATAACTCAGCGCCTGATCTGGCTCATCCTTGCCCTTCTCACACTTTTCACCCTGACCATTCTTTTCTTTATCATCGGCTACATAACCGCCAAAGGTGCACCGGCCTTAACTCCGGAATTTCTCTTCGGAATGCCCGAGCGGATGGGCAAGGAAGGCGGGATCCTGCCCACAATCATCGCCACTATCTATCTCGCCCTGCTCGCCATTGTCATAGCCACACCACTGGGCGTGGGTACGGCAGTTTACCTGACCGAATACACCAGGGAGTCAACATTAACCCGAATTATCCGCTTCGGTGCTGATGCCCTTGCCGGTGTTCCTTCAATTATCTTTGGCTTATTTGGGTTTATTCTCTTTGTCATCCGCTTAAAGATGGGCTGGTCGATTCTTGCCGGCAGCCTCACTCTGGCGGTGATGATTCTCCCGACCATCATCCGCACCAGCGAAGAGGCAATTCGCACTGTGCCCTATGCCTTTCGGGAGGTCAGTTACTCGCTGGGCGGTACAAAATCCCAGACAATTCTCAATGTCGTACTGCCCAATGCCCTGCCCGGTATCCTTACGGGAGTTATCCTTGGTTTGGGCAGGAGTGTTGCGGAAACCGCGGCGGTAATATTCACCGCTGGCTCCTCGCTCCGCATTCCCCGCTCTATTTTTGACCCGGCGCGCACCATGGCGGTTCACTTCTACATCCTTGCCCGTGAGGGTATCTCAATGCCCCGCGCCTACGGCACCGCTTTGCTCTTAATCATCTCCATCCTTTTAATCAACGCTATCGCCTATATCTTATTGTTCAGACTAACCCGACGCTTCCGATAGATGAAAGAGAAAATCACCCTTGAGCACCTCACCGTCACCGCCGATGGCAAATCGATTCTCACCGACATCAACCTCACCATCTTTGAACATGAAATTTTCTCTATTATCGGTCCGGCACATTCGGGCAAAACCACCCTTTTAAGAACCATTAACCGGCTGATTGAAACCAACCCCGGTTTTACCCGCACCGGCAAACTACTGCTTGACGGCAAAGATGTCTGGAACTGGGACATTGACACTTTACGACGCCGGGTCGGGCTCATCTTCGCCACCCCGATTCCGCTCCCGGGCACAATCTTTGACAATATCGCGTACGGACCTCGACTCAAAGGCATCCGCAACCTAAGAAAACTAACCGAAATCGTGGAACAGAGCCTCCGTGCCGCCTTCCTCTGGGACGAAGTAAAAGACCGACTATTCACCTCTGCCCTCCGGCTCTCTGGTGGTCAACAGCAACGGCTCTGCATCGCCCGGGCTCTGGCACTTGACCCTGAGGTGGTGATGATGGACGAACCCTGTTCCGGACTGGACCCCATTTCCACAGCCCAGATTGAGGATGCGATGCGCCAGTTGAAAACCCGCTATACTTTCATCCTTGTAACCAACAATGTAAAACAGGCGGCACGGGTATCGGACCGGGTTGCCTTTTTTCTTGCCGGTCAACTGATTGAGGTGAACACCGCGGAAATCATCTTTACCCGGCCGGCAGATCAACGAACCGACGACTACATCTCGGGACGCATCGGTTAAGGAGTGCAAGATGCTTGATACCTGCAACACGAAACTACAGACCCAAAACCTCAATGTGTATTACGGCAACTTCCGGGCGGTGCAGGATGTCAACATCAACTTTCCATCCTGCGCCATCACTGCAATTATCGGTCCCTCAGGCTGTGGCAAATCCACCCTCTTACGCAGTTTTAACCGGATGAATGAACTGATTGAAGGCGCCCGCATTCAGGGAGAAATACTCCTTGACGGCGTCAACATTTACCGGCTCAATGTCCTGGAACTGCGAAAGCGGGTCGGAATGGTGTTTCAGCGACCCAACGCCTTCCCATTTTCGGTATTTGACAATGTTGCCTATGGTCCCCGGATTCATGGTGAACGGCGTCACTCCCGGCTTGCGGAAATCGTGGAACGCAGTCTGCGTGCGGTCCGGCTCTGGGACGAACTCAAAGACCAATTGAACAAGAACGCCTTAACCCTTACCGACGAACAGCGCCAGCGCCTTTGTATCGCCCGATTACTGGCAGTCGAGCCCGAAGTCCTGCTTCTTGACGAGCCCTGTTCAGCACTCGACCCGATTGCCACCCTGCACATCGAAGAACTCCTGCGCCAGCTCCGGGAAAAATACACCATCATTATCGTCACCCACAATATGCAGCAAGCCGCCCGCGTATCAGATTTTACCGGATTTATGCTACTCGGCCGCTTGATTGAATTTGGCACTACCAGCCAGATTTTTACCAAACCTAAACAACCCGACACCGAAAACTACATCTCGGGTAAATTTGGCTAATTGATCGATAATTAGTTAGTTAGAGAAATTTCGCCCAAATACCCTATACCACCATTTGAGTTAACGAAAAATTAACCAAACGGTTATACCTGTTTAACTTTCTGCCCCTACCATTTTAACGATGTTTAAAAACCCAAAAAAGGAGGCAACTTTGTCGCGTAAATCTATCGTCCTGTTTGGGGTGGCAATTTTGGCCACCGTGCTGTTCGCCCTGGAACCAGGGCAAACCGAACTGGAGCATAACGGCTGGTTCCGCTACACCAACCAATCGTCGGGGTTCAAGATTACCGACCCGAGCATCAGCCGCTTCTCTCTGGAGCGGGGCTATCTCCGATTCTCGTACCAGTGGTCGCCGGCATTCTTCACCAAAATGACCGTGGACATCTTCTCTTCGGATAAATATCCCGAAGGCGCCACCGTCCGTCTTAAAGAGGCTTATGCCGACATCGCACTGCCCGGTGTGCGCGACTTCAACCTCACCGCCGGCTTGCAGAAGCACTACTTCGGTCTTATCTACTCCTGGGATTACACCCATCCGGAAAAGTCACTTGCCGACGACCAGAGTGTTTGCGCCTCAGCCGACTACGGATTGACCATTAATGGCTATCTACCTTCCGGTCTGGGAGAACTGCAACTCGGTGTCTACAACGGCGAAGGGTATAAGTATGCAGGCAAGTATGTCAACACGTCACCCGAACTTCTCGGTAACATCCGGCTCACGCCATTCCCGGGCATCGCGCTGGGCGTCTCAATGTTCACCAATGCTGCTGACCAGAGCCATTACAAAAACGATAAAAAGGGTAGAATAACCCAATCCGGTAGCACCTTCTTTATGAATGCCGATACCACAAATAAGAACCGTTTTGCCCTTGCCCCAATGTTCAAACTGGCTTTTGGTCCGGTCTCGTTGCTCGGTGAGTACATCAGTTACAGCTACACTCGCTACTTCAGTTACTACAAAATAAACTTTGACAGCGCTGGTGCTGTCACCGACTCCACTTTAACCGAAAAGACCAAGAAATACTCGTTCAGTGGATTAGACCTTGTGCCAACGGTTACTCTGGCAAAGCGTAGTTTAGAAATCTTCGGCCGTTTTTCAATCTGGGACCGTAAAGAGGAACACGACAGCGAAACGGAACTCAATAAAGACAAAAGTTTCATCCGCTATGGTGCGGGTTTTAACTACCATTTAATCCGACGCGAGAAAGGTAAGCCCGGTCTTGAGTTCCAGTTTGCCTGGACCAGGACCCAGCCTAAAAACAGCGCAATAAAACCGACCGATGCACTTCTTGCCCAGGTCCGGTTTGAGTGGAGTACATTGATAAATAAACCAGAACTGTAAATAAAGGAGGTAAAATGAAAAAAGTACTTTCATTAATAACAGCGTTAGCACTGAGCACATCGCTCATTGCCGGCGAGATGATTATCGTCAAAGGTTCAGATACGATGCTAAACCTCGTACAGCGGCTTGCCGAGGGGTTCTCAGCGGTCCGGGGTGATGTCACCGTCTCGGTCGCAGGTGGTGGTTCCGGAGTCGGCATCACCGCAATCACCAACGGGGAGGTCGACATCGCCAACGCCTCACGCGCGATCAAATCAAAGGAAATCTCGGCGGCGCGCGCCCAGGGTGTAAACCCGGTGGAAATCGTCATCGCCCTTGATGGTCTGGCGGTAATCGTCAACAGCAAGAACCCGGTAAAGAACCTTACCGTCCAGCAAATCGGTGCCATCTACCGGGGTGAAATCAAAAACTGGAAAGATGTTGGCGGACCGAATAAAAAAATCGTCCTCTATGGTCGACAGCCAAATTCCGGAACATTCGTCTTCTTCCGGGAAGAAGTGGTTCAGGGAGAGTACGCATCTTATATGCGCCAGATGAACGGCAGCGCCCAGATTGTTGATGCGGTTAAAACCGACGAAGGCGGGATTGGTTATGTTGGTCTGGGCTACTTCCGCAATGTTGAAGGAATAAAACCATTGGCGGTGGCAAAAACTTCCAATGACCGCTACATTTCACCGGAGAACGAAGCCGATGTTAAAAGCGGTGCCTATCCCTTAACCCGACCGCTTTATCAGTACACCAACGGTAAACCCAAAGGCGCGGCACTCGATTTTATCCGGTTTGAATTGAGTCCGGAAGGCCAGAAAATTGTCGAAGAAGAAGGGTTTGTCGCAGTTACCCAACCGTACATCGAAAAGAACAACAAAATACTGCAGTGAACAACGGTAAAAGTAAAAGAAGGTCCCTGTGAGAATGCGCAAAAAGATTGACCGACTCGCAGGAATAACCTTCCTCATCAATGCGGTATTGGCCGCCGGGGTCTTGTTTGGCATCCTTCTCTTTCTGTTCTCTTACGGCGTACGTGCTTTCATTCCTGCACCGGGAACAGACCCCGGCGACCCAGAATCTCAGCCGCTGACGGTTTTCGGGTTTCTATTTGGTACGGTTTGGAATCCGGATGCTTACGGACAGCCGCGCTACGGGTTAATCCCTTTATTTCTGGGCAGTTTTTTAACAACGCTCATCGCCCTTATCATTTCGGTTCCGGTGGGTATTGCCGGTGCCCTATTTATCGCCGAAAGACTTACCGGTTGGGTGCGCATTGCTGTAAAAATGGTCGTGGAACTGTTTGCCGGATTTCCCTCTGTCGTTATCGGCCTGTTCGGGCTTGTGGTCCTGGCCCCATTTATCGCACGCATTTTTAACCTGCCCTCGGGCTTAAACCTGCTCACCGCCAGTGTCATCCTCGCACTGATGTCTCTCCCTACAATCATCTCGGTATCCGAAGATGCCCTGCGCGTGGTTCCTCACTCCTACCGGGAAGCCGCGTATGCTCTGGGAGCATCACCCTGGACAACCGCAATCAAAGTAATTCTACCGGCAGCGCGTTCCGGTATTCTGGCAGCAGTGATGCTCGGCTTTGGTCGGGCAATTGGTGAAACCATGGCGGTTTTGATGGTAGCGGGGAATGCGCCCATCATTCCCCGCTCCCTATTTGACCCGGTTCGCACCATCACTACTACCCTTGCCATTGAACTGGGTGAAACCGCGGCCAATTCTATCCACTTCTTTAGCCTTTTTGCCCTGGGTTTTGTTCTCTTTGTCATCGCCTTAGCGACTAACATTATCGCCGAATCGTTAATCAGACGGGAAAAAAGGAGTTTTACTTTATGAACAAACCGTTACCACCGCCTGAAAATTACCGCCACCTTCCCAGAAAGCGTTTTACCAGTAACATCGGTTTTGTCATCCTCGCCATTCCTTTAATAATTTTCATTCTATTTATTGGGTTTATGGTTTTCTACCTGTTCAAGAACGGTATCAATGTCATTTCCTGGAAATTTCTCACGCAGCCACCGGAAAAAGGAATGACCGCCGGCGGAATTTTCCCCTGTATCGTCGGTACAATGTATGTAACCCTGATTTCGCTTCTATTTTCGGTGCCCGTCGGGTTATTTTCCGGTATTTACCTTGCTGAGTACGCACCCAACAACATCTTTACTCAGGTAATGCGCAGCTCGATTCGCGCCCTTGCCGGAATTCCGAGTATTGTCTACGGGCTCTTTGGAGTTGCCCTATTCATTCGCGCCTTCCAGATCGGCCTTTCGGTTCTCGCGTCAGGATTAACTCTCGGGCTGATGAGCCTGCCCTGGATTATCACAACTGTGGAAGAGTCTATTACAGCAATACCCAACTCTTTCCGGGAAGGAGCACTTGCCCTGGGCGCAACGAAATGGGAGTCAATCCGGAGTAATGTTTTACCTTACGCATTTCCGGGCATTCTTACCGGCGTTCTTCTTGCCATCGCCCGCACCGTGGGTGAAACAGCACCCATTCTGTTCACCGGCGTAACCTATTTTACCCGGCAGATTCCGCGCACACCTTTGGAGAAATTTATGGCACTGCCTTATCACATTTTCGTTCTGGCAACTCAACACGACCAGTTAACGAAAGTTCGCCCCATCGCATTTGGCACCGCGGTGGTATTACTGATTTTCGTGCTCGCGTTTGACATTATCGCCTTTTTTACCAGAATGCGTTTTGCCACAACTAACAAGTGGCAGGTTTAAATTATGGAAAAGGGACACATTGAGTTCAAGAATCTGAACCTCTGGTTCGGTACAAACCACATCCTTAAAAACATTTCATTTACCATCTTACCCCGGACCGTAACCGCCATTATGGGTCCCTCCGGCTGCGGCAAATCTACCCTGCTGCGCAGCATTAACCGGATGAACGACCTCATATCCGAAACCAGAATCACCGGTAGTATTTTGATTGATGGAGAAGATATTTACCGTGAGAAAATTGATGTCATTGAACTACGCAAAAGGGTTGGAATGGTCTTCCAGAAACCGAACCCATTCCCAAAATCAATCTTCGAAAATGTTGCTTTCGGGATAAAAATTCACAATCTGGCATCGGGAATTGAATTACAACGGCGCGTAAAGGAAGCGCTTCAATTAGCTAACCTTTGGGAGGAAGTGCAGCATCGACTTTGGGACAACGCCTTTTCGCTCTCCGGCGGACAACAACAACGCCTCTGCATCGCCCGCTGTCTGGCTGTTGGCCCAGAAATAATTCTACTCGACGAACCAGCGTCTGCTCTCGACCCAATTTCAACGGCAAAACTGGAAGAACTGATTGTCCAGCTGAAGAAGTATTACACCATCGTCATCGTTACCCACAATCTGCAACAGGCTGCTCGGGTATCAGAATACTGTGCCTTTTTGATGCTGGGTGAACTCGTAGAATTTGGACCAACTGAACGAATCTTTACAAAACCGCAAGATAAGCGCACGGAAGATTTCCTAACCGGGAAATTTGGATAATGTCGGCACTTGTCCAGCGAAAAAATTTAGTTATCATTTTAACAGAAACAGAGAGGAAATAATCAATGACCCTACTTGAAGAGAAAATCGCAAATTTGAAAGAGAAACTGCTGGCAATGGCAGCGGCAGTAGAAAAGATGGTCGATATCAGTATCCAGTCACTGGTGAAAAGAGACCACCTTTTAGCAGAGCAGGTAATTAACGACCTCGAGCCCAAAATCAACCAGGCTGAGATTGAAATTGAAGATACCGCCATTAATCTCATTGCCCTTCATCAACCCGAAGCATCTAACCTCCGCACTATAACCATGGTGATTAAAATCAACAACGACCTTGAGCGGATCGGCGACCATGCAGTCAATATCGCCGAAGCAGCGTTGTTCCTTATCCCCCGCCCGCCGGTAAAACCACTAATTGACCTTCCTCGAATGGCACAACACACAATTCAAATGCTGCGTGACAGCCTCGACGCCTTTACTAAAAAAGATGTCGAACTGGCACGCCGCGTGTGTGCCCGTGACTCAATAGTTGACTCCTTAAAAGACCAGATTAACCGTGAACTTATCACTTATATGACCAGTGACGCCACCACTATTGACCGGGCTTTGAAACTGATGCTTATCTCTCTGAATCTGGAACGGATTGCCGACCTCGCAACCAATATCTCCGAAGATGTGGTTTATGCCGTGACGGGCGAGGTAATCAAACATGGCAAATGTGAACCCGTCACCTGAAAAACCTCCAGAACAAACACTGCATGCACGAAGCAAATTAATCGCGATAGTTGACGATGAGCCTGATATTCTCGAACTACTATCCCTTCATCTGACAAAATCGGGGTTTAGCGTTAAGAAGATGACAAGCGGCGGGGAGCTTTATCAGTTCCTTGAAAAAGTAACCCCCAATCTGATAATCCTTGACCTAATGCTCCCTGATGTCGATGGCATTGATATCTGCCGTTTTCTCAAACAGGAGCCACGATTTGCCTCAATTCCGATAATTATGCTTACTGCGCGGGGAGAAGAATCGGACCGGATTATCGGTTTAGAATTAGGTGCTGATGACTACATTACCAAACCGTTTTCCCCGAAAGAGGTTGTTGCCCGTGTCCGTGCTGTGTTGCGACGACAAGAACAAATGACGACTGACGAAAAAATTACTATTGACACGGATTTGATTATTTACCCCAAAAAGCATGAAGTAACAGCGGCGGGTAGGAAAATTGACCTCACTGCTACCGAGTTCCGCATTTTAATGATACTGGCATCAAAACCGGGCTGGGTTTTCACTCGGGACCAGATTATTGACGAACTGTGGGGATATGATAAACCGATATTAGACCGCACCATTGATGTCCATATCCAGCACCTTCGCAAGAAATTGGGCAAATTCGGTGAATTAATCCGAAACATTCGGGGGGTTGGTTATAAACTCGAATTCTGAGTCAACGGCATGAATATCAGGCCAGAGAAACAACTCTTTCTTTATATTGTCGGTAGTTACCTTCTCATTGCCGGTTGTCCGGTCATTATTTTGTTGGTTCTTTTGCTTTTAAAAATACCTCGTACAACCGCTTTCTTATCTGCCATCGGTGTTCTCATAATCTTCTCTATTCTTATCGCCTTGAAAGTTTTTTCTCGGTTTCAAACTCTGGTTTTAGAAATTGAAACCATCTGCCACCGTATCGACTCCGGTCAACCTCCTATTCAATCGGCTCCGGTTAAATTGAAAATTGCATCTCAACTCTTAAATTTGTTAAACCGCACCGCTGCTCGCATCAATAAAGACATCACCCAGCTGCGAGAGAAAGAAGAGTGGTTGAATGCCATACTTGGCTCATTGCAAGAAGGATTATTGATTCTTGACCCCCAGGGTAAAGTTCTGATTGTCAACAACAAGTTTCAGCAGTTTCTGAATGTCGAACGGGTCGTCGGCAAGTTCTACTGGGAGGTCATTCGTACCCCCCAACTGGCAAATCTTATTCAACAGTTGAATCAAGAAAATTCCAACCTCAACGCCGAGGTTCAAATCAACTCCAGGACATTTCTCTGTTGCGCGATTTATTTACCTACTACTGGACAGCGTCTCCTGACCTTTAACGATATTACTGAACTCATCGAGGCCGAAAAAATGAAAAAGGAGTTTATCGCCAGTGTCTCGCACGAACTAAAAACGCCATTAACAGCAATCAAGGGATATATTGAAACAATGGAAGAAACCGCCGATGAAGATAATGCTGTTTACCTGCAGATTGTTCGCCGCCATACCGAACGCTTAATCAACCTCGTCCAGGACCTGTTAAACCTCTCTGCTTTGGAAAATCCGGATGCCAAACTCTTTTGGGAAGATGTCAACCTGAAAACCCTCGCAACTAATGTTCTCGCTATCTTTGAGAACTCGGCAAAAAAGAAAGGTTTGAAACTAACGCATGAACTACCCGAACCACCTCCCGTAATAAAAGGTGACGGGCTTCGGCTTGAACAGGCACTTATCAACCTGCTGGATAACGCTATCAAATATACCGAAAAAGGCACTGTGTCTCTCGCTGTTAAAGTCGTAAATGACCAGGTAGTAATTTCGATTCAGGACACTGGTATCGGCATTGCCGCCGAACACATCCCGAGAATTTTTGAGCGATTTTATGTTGTTGACCGCTCTCGCTCAAGACAAAGCGGCGGAACCGGTTTGGGACTGGCGATTGTCAAACATATTGTCGAACTCCACCAGGGTAAGGTTTTGGTAGAAAGCACTCCAGGCACGGGCTCAAAATTTTCCGTAATCCTTCCAATGAACAGATGAAATCGCCTTTTACCATCGCTCATATATCTGACCTGCATCTCGGTGGCTCTTATTTTGTTCCTGAATTGGGGAATAAACTGGTCGATTTGCAGAATCGGCTCATGCCTGATGTCATAGTTATCACCGGTGACCTCACCACCGAAGGTCATATTCATGAGTATGACCAGGTAGTAACATATTTAAAGCGCTTTCAATCTAAACAACGAATCGTCGTTCCGGGAAACCACGATGCCCGCAACGAAGGATATGTAATTTTTGAAGAAATTTTTGGTACCCGTTATCCTTTCTACCAAAAAGGTAACATAGCAATATTTGGTGTAGACTCAAGCCAGCCTGACATTGATGACGGACACATTGGCCGGGCTAATTATCCGATAATCACGCAAAAATTGAGTAACCCGACACAAATTAAAATTATGGCAATGCATCATCACCTTGTGCCGATACCCGGCACCGGTCGAGAACGCCACATACCCACTGACGCCGGAGATGTTTTAAAACTTTGCATCGACCTTGATATTCGTATAATACTCTCCGGCCACAAGCATCGGCCCTGGGTCTGGCTCCTCGAAAAAACCTGGCTCATTACTGGAGGCACCGCTACCTCACAGCGCCTGAAAGGTCGGTCTTATCCCTCGTTTAACATCTTGAAAATATTTAAAAGACAATTCACTTTAACAGAGATAAATGTGGCTACTAGGATAGTTCAGAAAAAACTAAAAGCGACCCTTTAAGCCACCTGTAACGACAACTTTTTTAACTCGTAAAGACTGCACCCTCCGCTCTCCCAATATTATAAAATAAACCCCGGGCTTTAACCTCTCATTAACCCGCATCCGGCCCGAAGCATCAAAAATGAGTGGCTGTAATTGACCGCGACCATTCCCCTGTTTTTGTAAAGTCAAATCGAATAAACCTTCTGGCTCCCGGTTCGGATACCCTTGCTCGTGATTACTTCTATTGGTATCCCTGTTTTGTAAGTTGGCATCTCTTTGAAGCATTGTGGCATCGTAACTCCAGAACTCCCGGGAACCGCCGCCTTTAAGCGCATAAACTTTTCCTTCTACAAACGCCAGTCCTGCACCAGACCCAACTCGTCGCCACCGTGTCCCTACTGGGATATTTTCCAATTCCTCCCAGGTATCCGCCTGTATATCGTAGCGCCAGAATTCAACCGTCCGCCCACCTTTAAAGGCATAGATATAACTAACACCATCACTGGCAAGCGCCGCTCCGTCCTTACAACGCCGCAAACCGTTGCTACCTGAAAAAGGCAATGATGCACATCCCCGCCAGCTGTCCCGGCTGATTAGATACTCATAGAACTCATTAGTAGAACCTTTCAAACAGAATATTCGCTGCCCCACTGCCACAATTGCACTGCCCCTTTTCACCGGTTTGTTTAGCACCCCACGTGGTACCGGCCTTCGCGAATGCCATTCACCCTTTTCCACTAAATAAAATAGAAAGTCGTTTGTTCCCGTACCTTTCAGACAGTACACCCTACCGCTGTCTCGTTTAGGAACGAATGCCAATCCAGCACCGTATCGGACATTTCTCGTCCCGTCCGGTAGACCGGGCAGTTCTCGCCAGGAGTCTTTGCTTATCTCATAACACCAAAACTCTCTGGTGTTTCCACCTTTTAAAAGATAGATTCTGTCACTTCGGTCCCAGCAAACTGCGGCACCACTCTTGGGCTTCCTGTTTTTTAAACCACCCGGCACCGGTCTTCGCACCAACCAGCTACCTGCATACTCATCATAACAGTACCACTCATCAGACCTGCCTTTTAGGGCAAAAACCTTATCGCTTGTTCCTACTAAACACCCTCCCGCCCGCACCGTAAGACTTCTTGGCCCAGCGGGAATCGAAAGCTCCTCTTGCCATCGCTGGTAAACAATTGATTCAACGGTCACAACCTTCTGGAGAGAGTCGTTGCACGGGTTTTCGTCACCGGATAAATCACAACGGGCAAAAGTCAAATACTCTCCTGATGTTGCTCGCCACTGGCGGAAACAAACCTCTCTCTGGGCACCAGGTTCAACCATTGCGCTCGATGAGTCAACATACTCAAAATCCACGTCGGCTCCCATCCTACTAATTGCAAAATATACCCACATCTCCGCCGATTCCTCACCATAATTTGCCACCACCACCGCTGGCTCAATCACCCCTTCTGGCACAGTATCCTGGGGAGCCGCGATTCTGATTATCGCGCCGTCTCTTCTAACAACGCGAAACTGCAGGCGGATTGAATCGTTATCTCTCCTTAAATCGCCATTTAGCATCGTTCCCACCCAAATCGTATAAAAACCGCCGCTTGCCCGCCAGATGGAGAACGATACCAATCCGGAACTGTCCGATGGTAGCAAGGTTTCAAGCGAATCGCAATAAACCATTACCTCAGCGCTGTCGTAAATCTCACATCGCACCCAGAAACTCGCTATCTCATTACCAAAATTCTGGACCAACGCCTCAGGTTGAATCTCCCCCGGATTAACAACTTCGCCCGGACTCGTAATCTGAACCGTTCCCACATCCTTAACTCGAACAAACACCGTCTCCCTTACCGCATCGTTGTTATGGTTATGGTCGTTATTCAGTTGCGTTGAACAGCAGACCGAATTCCAACCCCTTGTTCTTGCCTCCCATCTGGAAAATGTTGTGTCAATACTGTCGCCTGATGCCAGCCCTTGGATAATTAAAGAGTCGCGATAATCAACCCCGCTGCGAAACAACACTTGAAAACTTTCAGTTTCACTTCCAAAGTTTTTTATCACCGCCCTTGGTGAACCACAAAACCCGGAATCCACAACATTAACCGGAAAAACAACCCGCGCTACACCAACATCGTGTCTAATTACCGTAAACTCACAACTCATTGTATCATTTTCCGGATGCATATCTTTGGATAATACCGTGCGGACCCGTATCACATAATCACCAACCTGAGCATTCCATTGTGTGAATCCGGTGTCGCGGCTAACATTAGCACCAAGCGTAATTCTAATACTATCATTGTAAATCAAGGAGCCGGTTCGGGTTAAAATCGAGCAAACAACACCGAACATCGCACTATCATTACCCCGATTCCACACTTTAACCCTTGGTCTGATTAAACCCTCAGGTACTCTTCCGTTGGGTGTTAATATCTCCTCTGCCACTACATCCTGTACCCGGACAAACACACTATCGCATAAAGTGTTATTTCTTTCATCTATGTCTCCGGCAACATAAACTGAACAGGCCACAGCTACCCACTCCCGGTCATGAACAGCAATTGAATCAAACACTACCCGCACCGAATCCCCAGGTGCAATACTGTCAAGAAAATGGCACATCACTGAATCACCTACTGCAAACAATACTCGAACCGAGTCTACAAAGTCTCCAAAGTTACCAATCCAGGCAGCAGGAACAAATACCGAGCCCGAATCAATTACACTTTGAGGTAACTCAATCCTCATCACTCCAACATCATGCGCCCGCATCTTACGCCGCGCCCGAACCGCCCAATTAAAAGTACCCACCTGTTCACTCCACACCACCTGAACCGTTCCCATCCGGGCCGTGATTGAAATCCGGTCCTTTTGATTTCCCCCTTCTGTCAAAGTTCTGAACTCCTCCCAGATGCCATTATTAGTTCGTTTCTGATAACAGACCTGCTTGTGGCGCTGGGAGGTAGAGTCTTCATTTACCCAGACAAAATGAAGATTGCCACTATCATCTGCAGCAACACTGGGTGAGAACTTTGCCCCTGTCCAGAGCCCAAATCTTATGGTATCGCTCCACCCTGCCGCTGTTCGGGCACGCCACATGATAGAGTTATTACCAGCAATCCAGACAACATTAAAAGTGGAATCATACCAGTTCCAGGTCACACAAGGAGAGACCGCATTTACCCGGCTGTAAACTGTTTCTACCTCACCCCAGACACCGTTAACCTTCAATTTTGCCAAAATCATTTTAGTAAAACTTTCTATCATCTGATGCCAGACTACTATCAAATTACCGCCTGGTGTACAGGCAATCGATGGGTGAATTAATATAAATTCATTCCCAATACGGGCAATGGTATCGCAATCACCCCATCCACTGTCGTAATAAACATAGTATAACCATTGTTGCATTCCGGAGCCCAATCTCACCCAGGTGAGATGTACCACTCCGTCTTTATCAATCGCAATCGATACCGCACTATCTCTATCGCTACCAGTTCTAAATGTGTCCTCTAATTGCCATTCCCCGGAAGAGAAACCACGACGTTTGAGTTTGAGAACGCCAGCAGTTATCCAAGCAACATAAAGGTTACCCAGTGAATCGCAACCGATTGTTGGGTCACCAGCACCGTTCAACTCATTTGACAAAATCGTATCCTCCGACCATTCTCCTGTTAATCTATCCCAGCAGGAGTACCAGACCTGATAAACCCCAGCGACATTTCCCCGCCAGGTGAGATGGATATTTCCATTCGGACTAATCACAACACTCCGGGCGCTACTGTAACAGGTCAAATCCGAAAATCCCGAACGATTGGTGATTGACTCCACAGGCAACCAAATCCCATACCCCATACTGACCGTAGAGATAAAGATTAAGAATGCCGTTTTCTTAAAATCCACCGACTAAATTACACCCCGGATAGCATAGAAGTCAAACGATAACACCCGCATAAATTTGACAAACCGGTATTGCCTATTACACTTCTAACCGGGCTATATGGACCAGGTTATCTGCGGTAATCCGCACTAAAAAATATTGGTCTTGTGCCCTGATGGTGTGTTATGAAGAAAATAAAACCCTATGAAGATTTCCTCAAAGACCCGGACTTTTTGAACACCCTCCAGGAAGGGGTGTGGGTCGCGGACAACGAAGGGCGCATCGTATTTGCCAATCGCGGGTTGGCACGGATTCTGGGTTATGAAATCCCGGAAAGGATTATCGGTAGACTCTGGCGTGAATTCTTTCCACCGGCTGAAGCCGCGCGCATCGGTAAAATTCGCCCTGATATCGAAACCGCCACAGCTGCGCCCATTGAAAGACGCATCATCACACAAACAAGAATCATCGGCAGAGACAGTCGCCAGATTCCTGTTTCCGCCACTCTTATCCGTAAGACGCTCGACGGCTCGGACTGGTACATTGGCACCGTAATCGAATCCCCGGTATTCACCAGCACTATCGGTATAACTGAAAGTATGTCTCGCTGGGTGATGGAAAATTCTGTCGATGGTATCTGTGTTATTGAAAACGGACAACTCATCTATGCCAATCGTCGGCTGGAAGAGTTAACCGGGTACAGCGCACCCCAGTTAGGCAGAATGAATCTTGAACAACTGTTGAGCCCGGATTACCGTGCAACCATTGCCCCGATTTTCACCGACCCCCACCGACTCTTAGGTCCAGTTCACCACGAAGTGAAACTGCAGAATCGGACCGGTCGTGAAATTGAATGCCAGTTACGGGTTGTACCGGTTGAAGAAGGCACGCGCCGTGCCCTTGTTTGCTATCTCCGCGACATCTCAGAACTTAAACAGGCAGAGCGGATTCGCACTGAGTTCATCGCTATGGTCTCTCATGACCTTCGCACCCCGCTTGCCGCAATAAAAGAGGCAATCGCTCTACTCGCTGACACCGCTGCCCGCCGGCTTGAAGATAAACAGCTCCGTTATCTTTCAATCGCCCGCGAAGAAATGGACCGGCTCAACCGTATGATTGACAACCTGATTGAAGTGGCACGAATGGAAACCGGCAAGGTTATCCTTAACCTTGAAGCGGTCGATTTAAACCAGGTCATTAATATTGCGCTCGAGAGCCTCGGACTGTTGATCAGCAAAAATAATTTAAAGATTGAACGCCGTGCCCCGGCAAAACTGCCGCCCGTACTTGGCGACCGTGACCGGTTGCTACGGGTATTCAATAACCTCCTTGATAACGCCATAAAATATTCGCCCGAAGGCGGTACGATCCGAATTGAAATCGACTTTGTTGACCCGGAAGCCCCGGTACTTTCCGAAAGTGGCATCCTTGCCAACACCGGCTACCTTGAAGTTACCATCACCGATCAGGGCCCTGGTATCCCTGCGGAATTCCTTGACCGGATATTTGGGAAATTTGAGAGGGTTGACCCGCACGGTCCGGGTATCGGATTGGGACTGGCGATTGTTCGGTCAATTGTTGAACTGCATCACGGTAAAGTTTGGGCTCGTTCCACACTTGGGGAAGGAACCAGTTTTAGCGTGATTTTACCAATTAAAGAGGAAGGATAAATGGAAACCAACGCAAAGAAAATTCTCCTTGTCGAAGATGAGGTCAATCTCCGGGAACTGGTCAAGGCAAGATTAGAGGAAAATGGATATGAGGTGACCATTGCAGGTGATGGTTATCAGGCAATATTTCAGGCTCGCCGGGTAAAACCCGACTTGATTATCCTTGATTTGATGATACCCCGCCTCGACGGCTATACCGTTTGCCGCACTCTTAAAGCGTCCAGCGACCTTGCCACCGTCCCGATAATAATGTTTACCGCCCGTTCCTCACCCGACGATATGCGTCGGGGTATGGATATGGGTGCTGATGCCTATGTGACTAAACCGTTTGACCCGGCGACTCTTCTGGCGAAAATCGAGGAATTACTCAAACTCAGAACCACGGTTCAAGAAGAACCACCCTCGCCTTCAAGCACGACACCTTCAGATGCGGAAAAAGCCCACGCCGAACAACGCAAACTGGCAGAAGAACAGAGTCGCAAAGAGGCAGAGGCACGCGCCGAACAAGACAAACAAAATTAGGGACAACCATTATGACTACCAGCCAACTAATCAAAGCCGCCCTTGCTGAAGACATCGGCAAAGGTGACATTACCTCCAACCTAATCGTCCCGGAAAAGACGAAAATAACCGCCCATATCGTTGCCCACTCCACTGGTATCCTTGCTGGTATTAAAATCTGCGCCCAGGTGTTTAAGACTGTTGACCGCCGCATCCGGTTTGAGGCGCTCTATCAGGACCGAAGCCGATTCCGCGCCGGTGCGGTTTTAGCAATGGTCACCGGTCCAGCACGGAGTATTCTCGCAGCGGAGCGCACAGCCCTTAACTTCCTGTGCCGGCTCTGCGGTATCGCCACACTAACCGACAAATTTGTCTCCCGGGTCAAGGGCACCAAAGCGGTAATCATTGACACCCGGAAAACAACCCCGGTCTTGCGGGAACTGGAGAAGTATGCAGTGCGTTGCGGGGGCGGGAAAAATCACCGCCGGGGTCTATACGATATGATACTAATCAAAGACAACCATCTTGCCATAACCGGTTCTATTACCGAAGCACTGGCGCGGGTCAAGACCAGCCGCCTGCCCGTCGAAATTGAAGTGCAAACCCTTGATGAACTCCGTGTCGCTCTCGCCGCTGGTGCCCGCCGCATTATGCTTGACAATATGACGGTACCGCAACTGCGCCGCGCTGTTCAGATTACCGCTGGACGGGCAATTCTCGAAGCCTCAGGCGGTGTCAGTCTGAAAAATGTTCAGCGCATCGCCCGTACCGGAGTTGATTACATCTCGATTGGTTGCCTCACCCATTCGGCACCGGCCGCCGATATCAGTCTGGAAATTGTTCGCTCTTAATCTCCCTGAACATAAAACTTACCGGGCAACTGCTTGACCAGACCTTTAACCTCTAATTGAAACAAGAGGTTCAACAGCTCAGCCATTGGCATTCCCACCAGTTCACAGATTTCGTCGATGTGCTTTGGCTCTGAATCAATCACCTTTAGCACCGGTTTCTCCTCATCCGCAACTGGAATTACTGCCCGCTCTTCCTGTTGTGCCTTCACTCCTAACCATTCCAGCACATCGTTGGTATCAGTAACAATTTTCGCCCCATCCCGAATCAGTCGATTCGTCCCCCGACTGCGCTCATCGCCAATCCTACCGGGAACTGCAAAGACCTCACGCCCCTGCTCTCTTGCCCATGCACAAGTATTCAAAACTCCCGATTTTTCTCCGGCTTCCACTGCGACGACCGCCTTCGATAGTGCTGAGATCACTCGATTACGTTTGGGAAAATTCATCGCCAGCGGCTCCATTCCCAAAGGATACTCACTTACCACCGCTCCCTGTTTAACAATCTCCTCAAACAATGGGCGATTTTCGGGCGGATAATAAACATCAATCCCGCAACCCAGCACTGCTATTGTTCTGCCTCCGGCTTCAAGTACGCCCCGATGTGCCATGGTATCAACACCCCTTGCCAATCCGCTAACTATCGTCACACCACCACGGGCAAGCTCCTGGCCCAGCCGCTTTGCCACCTGGGCGCCATAAAAAGACGGAACTCTTGTACCTACTACCGCCACTGCGAGTCGGTCCTGCTCACGGATTTCTCCCCGGATGAAAAGCACCGGCGGCATGTGTGGTACTCCCTTAAGGTTTTCCGGATATCCCTCCTCAAGATAACAAAAGACCTTAACACCTAACCGCTGTGCCTCATCGATTCGTCTCTGGAGTTCAGGCGGGCGCTGATAAGACGCAATCAGGCGCGCCAGATTCTCGTTGACGCCATCCACTTGCACTAACTCATCAACCTCAGCACCTAATATCCCTTCTGGACTGCCAAACTTTGCCAAAAGATTTTTCAATCGGAACTCCGTCATCCCGGGCACCGAGTAAAGGTCAAAGAAAAACTCTTTCCCCTTCATACAGCATTATTTTTAGGAAAGACGCGGCCAATAACTTCTTGCAAATCTGCCAAACCCGTACCGGTTAAGGCTGAAACCCAGACCACCGGCAAGTTAGCATTAATTCGGGGACGGTTATCACCCATCAAGTCGATTTTATTTACCACCAGTACCGCTGGCTTTTTTAGTAGTTCCGAATTGTACTGCCTCAACTCCGCCTGCAGGAGATTAAAATCTTGTTCTAATTTCCCTTGTGACCCATCAACTACATACAAAATCATCTTCGTCCGCTCAATATGGCGTAAGAACTGCAATCCCAGACCTTTTCCCTGATGAGCACCGGCAATGATACCCGGCATATCTGCAACCGTAAATCGCACCTGTCCATTATCAAGTACTCCTAAATTCGGGGCAATAGTTGTAAAAGGATAATCGGCAATTTTGGGCTTTGCTGCGGTCAAAGCCCTCAACAGTGTTGACTTTCCCGCATTCGGTAAACCAACCAGCCCAATGTCTGCGAGCAGGCGTAAAACCAATCGTAGCGTCCGCTCCTCACCAGGAGCACCGGGTTCTGCCTTGCGTGGCGCTCGCTCAACAGGCGTGGCAAAATGAGTATTACCCCAGCCTCCTCTTCCTCCTTTTGCCACAATCAATCGCTCACCAGGTTTAACCACCTCCCCCAGTTTTTCTCCGGTAACAGCATCGTACACATCAGTGCCCAGAGGCACTGGCAAAATCACATCTTCACCACTTTTCCCGTGGCGATTCTTACCCATCCCGTGCTGGCCGCGCTTCGCCTGATATCGACGCCGGTAAACAAAATCGGCAAGCGTCTGGAGGTGCTCATCACCAACAAGAATTACCGAACCGCCATCACCGCCATCACCGCCATCTGGACCACCTCGCGGTACAAACTTCTCTCTCCGGAACGAAACACAGCCATCTCCGCCCTCCCCGGCACGCACATAAATCAACGCCTCGTCAACAAATCGCATCGAGTATCAGTACTTGCCAAGCTTCTTCTTTAATGCTGCGACCACCGGCTCAGGCGCGAAACAGGACACCTCGCCTCCAGCACGCGCCAGTTCCCGTACCAACGATGAACTTAGATAAAAGTATCGCTCCGATGGCACAAAAAAAATCGTCTCCATCTCCGGCGCCAATTTCCGATTGGTCAACGCCATCTGAAACTCATAGTCAAAATCCATCACCGCTCGCAGTCCGCGTACCACCGCTTTCGCTCCCATTTCCCGTACAAAATCCACCAGAAGCCCGTCAAACCCCTCAACCTGAACTCGTTTCATCCCTGAGGTCACCTTTCTGACAAGTGCTATACGCTCCTCCCAGGTAAAAAGCGGATTTTTCTCCTCTCTCTTAGCCACACCAACAATCACCCGGTCAAAAAGGTGGCATGCCCGTTCAATCACATCAAGATGCCCAAGTGTAATCGGGTCAAAACTCCCCGGATAAACTGCAACCTTGTCTCTCTGCCTCCTATTCTGTTTCTCTTGCTCCGGGCTTTTCATAAAAACCTCCTGAAAAATGTTAGGACACTTTCACCATACCGCTCCTGGCGTTCCATTTTCCCTTGTAGGGGTACAATAAAATCCTCCCTAACACTATGCTCTAACACCAACACACCTCCCACCCTTAAAACCTCATACTTTAAAACCGCATCCACTACTTTCTGCCCCAACCCTTTTTGATAAGGTGGGTCCGCAAACACAATATCAAAACCGGCACCTCTAAGCTTCGGCACTACCCGCAACACATCACCTCTAATTATCCTGGTGCCGTCCAGTTCGGCAACATTCTCCTGAAGACATTTCAGCACTATCGCGCTCCTTTCAACAAAAACCGCCTCTTTTGCCCCGCGGGAAACCGCCTCAATTCCCAGGGCGCCACCACCGGCAAACAAATCACACACTCGCGCTCCTTCAACCTCATTACCGAGGATATTAAAAATCGCCTGGCGGACAATATCCTTTGTCGGACGGATTCCGGACCGAGGATAAACCAACCTGCGGCCTTTAAGCTTACCACCACTTATCCGCATTCAGGCAATATTAAAAACCTTTCTCAATCTGTCACTACACTGCCCGTATCGCTCGCTTTATCCGGTCCGTATTATCAACTCAATGGCTCTCGTCTTCGCTTACCGCAGCAAGAGCACGCGTTCTTGCACCACCCCTTCCGAACTCTCAAACCGAATAAAGTACACACCGGGACCCAGCCCTTTCGGCTGCCAGACAATCTGCCCCTCGCCCGCGGGTACAACTTTATTCATCACCTGTTCAACAACTCGACCCGTAACATCAACCGCTTCAATTCGCACCCTTCCGGAACCAGAAACCTGATAACGCACAACTGCCCGATTTCGGCTGGGGTTAGGCAAAATCTCTATCCCAGGATTAGTCATTAAGGTCGACAACTTGCTTCTATCTCGCGGGTCTTCGTGAAAACCAATATAACGGTGATACCAGGCACGGGCACTATCGGCATTAACCAGTACCTCATCTTCATTCGCGCCGCCGACAAACGCCACTGCAAAACGCCGGATACCAAATGGGTTTATTGTGAATGGTCCGGCGGCAGCAACCACCGCCCAGTTGTCCTGACGCGCTGGGTTCAGTAACTGAATCGCCCCGCTTAAAAACCGCCACTTCTGGGCATCTCGAAAAGCGGAGTCGGGTAGGTAGTAAATCTGCGGGTCAATCGCACTCAAATGGACACCAGAATCCGGCTCTAACACTCTAATACCGACCACTGGTCCCGAATCAACCCCTGGCAACAGATAAATGAAATGTCGTATTGTATCAGCTCGGCAGACATCGCCCGTCGTATCAATCGTAAAGTCGGCAAAAATGCCGGGATGAAAATTGTCGACACGCGAAGTACCATTGTTCTGGACATCAAATACCATTACCACAAAGTTTCGGTACCCGCTTCTGCCATCGGCATACGAATTCTGTGTAGTAACAAGATAACGCTGACGGGGATGATTGCGGTCTGAATACCACGCACGAAAATGCTCATCGCCCTTCAAGGGTGGATAGATATTGCGCACACTGTCCACCAGATAAAACTCGGTGTCGGGCGGTGCGGTAACCGGCTGGGTATAATATCGGTCAACGACATAGTTGGTGTCGGTCCCGAACGCAAAAGAGGCGTACCGCAGGACACTTGCGCTGTTTTTCGGATAACAAAATCCGCTTCCTTCACTGTCCGGGGCCAGATAGCCAATAGTCCCTTGGCAGGTAACGCTCAACCGGCAGTTATTGGTATCGTGGTCAATTACGAGTCTTCCTGGCATCCCGATCAGAAGCTCAAATCCCAGCGTAGTCGCATAATCGGTACTGTCTCCACTTACAAAAAGACTGCAGCGCACCACTGTACCCCGAACGAGTGCGGTATCAGCCAGGACCAAAAAACGGTCACTAAAATTGGCAACACTTTCCTGGCGAACCACCATCCCCCAGGTCCCGAGCGAATCAACAACCCTCAGTCGACTATCATACGAAAGTAATCGTGCCACCGTATTGGCACAATTGGCATTGCCCTCATTGAAAAGCCATGCCGCCAATGAAGCAGTTTCTCCCGGGTCAATATAGCCATCGTTGTTACCGGTCGAATCGCCAACAATTACCCGGCGCAGTTTTAACACCGGGCCACGGGGAACCGCTTGCACCGCCGCGAGGGCGTCGATTCTGCCGGCACCAAAGTCGTTGTCCTTGCCCGAAGGACCAAGGTCAACCGCGGTCACCTCAAGTATCGAATCCACCACCGCCGGCATCAAATTCGGATTCTTCGACAACATCAGGCAAACCGTACCCGCCACATGGGGCGTCGCCATCGATGTCCCATCCATCAAAGTATAACCACCACCCCGCAGACAGGACTTCACCGCTACACCGGGCGCACTCACATCCGGCTTGGTCAATCCCGGCGGATACACATAGTCGTTGTAGGGCGCTACCGTCTGCCAGGTCACAGGTCCCGGACTGGAAAAGTAGGCAATCGCATCCAGCGAGTCGGTCGCACCAATCGATATTATCCCGGATAAACTACCACTGCCCGTGTTCTGCGGATTCCACCAGGGCGGCGGCACATTGCCCGGACAACGCAACGCATTGGGCGGCGTGGCACTCTGCCGCTCATTGCCCGCCGCAACAATCTGAATCACTCCCGCCGCATTCACATTGTCCGCCACCTGACGCCAGGTCGCCTGATGCGGCGCCCACGCAATCATCCAGCCCAGTGACATCGTGTACAAATCCGCACCATTGCCCGGCGACAAGGGCGGCGCTACCACAAACTGCATCGCCTGCCAGCACTGACTCTCTGCCACCGAATCCGCCACCGTGCGCACCCGACAAACCATTATCCGCGCATCCGGCGCCACTCCACACTGACTGCCACTCGTCCCATCACTCGCCACCGTGCCCGCCGTATGCGTACCATGACCCTGCACATCCATCGGGTCGTTGGTGTTGTTCTCAAAGTTCCAGCCATATCGAGGATAGTTGGGGTCTTCCCACATGTGGTCGGCAAGGTCCGGATGGGTGTAATCACAACCGGTGTCTATGTGACCACACACCACACCAGCACCGGTAAATCCCTGCGCCCACACCTCAGGCGCCCGTATCTTACGCACACCCCAGGCAATCTCATCACCTCCATCAACCTCAATCTGCGGGTCAAGCAAATCTGGACACTGCACCAGGTCGTAGTTCACATAGTGCACATCCGCACGCGCCGCAATCCGCCGAATCACCTCCGGCGTCGCCTCACAGTACACCGCATTCACTATCCACATCGGCCTGATGTCCGCCACCGCTCCCGACTCCACATAAGCGTTGAGTTCCTTCAGCAAATCCGCCTGCTCCCGCGCCGCAAAATCACTCAATATCCGCGCCACCTCCACCCGCCGCTCGCGCCGCGGCATACCATCAACCAAAGAGTACAGCAAATCACGGTCAAACTGCCGCTTCAACACAATCTGCACCGGCAGACGACCACCATCCGCCTCAGCCAAACGCCGCTCTAAGTCCGGACTGATTAGCCCGAAACTTGCAGCGATGACAGTCGTTACCAACAACAACGTTGCTTTTTTCATAAACGCCTCCTGAGAAAGTTATCGAAAAAATTATATTCCCCATACCTGTCGGGTCAATGAAAACAACTTTTACAACATTGACTTGCCATAATGCATACGGCAAATTAACCCCACATCCCTTCTTATTTGGGCATTCAACCCTGATAATAAACTTCTTGACAACAGCGGTTGGATGCTTAAAATTATCACCAAAGCAGGCTAAGAGGTTTGTCTGGTTTTGAAAAGTACTTAAGATGACTCTTTAGCGGCGAGTCATCTTAAAAATAGGAAAATAAAATAAACCTAAAAAGGAGGATACTGTGAAAAAACTGATAGCCGCTTGTGCAATCGTCGCGTTAATCTTCGTCCTCGGCTGCCCGAGCAAGCCGGCAGAAGAGAAACCCAAACCGACTGCAGCGGAAAGTACGATGCAGGCACCGGCACCGGAGAGTGCGGCAACCCAGACGCCCGCGGAATCAACCGTGGCGCCAACACCCGCACCGACTCCAGCGCCTGCACCTGCACCGACACCCGAGCCAACTGGTAAACCTCCAAAGACCGGTCGTTAAAAGGGAGGGTTTCGTATGAAGAAACTCGCTGCCCTATTTCTGGTTGCTTCAATCCTGTTAGTCATTGGCTGCCAGGAGTCAGCCCAGGTTAAGGCACAGCGAGAACAGATGGCCACGCAGATAAAAACCCTCGAAGAAAAGGTCTCTACGCTCGAAACGAAAGTTGAGCAACTAACTGCGGACTTCACCAAACATATGGACGAGTTCCATAAGAAAGCACCGGCGAAAACCACGACCACGCCTAAATCCCAGACCGGTTCGCCATCTTCAGGAAAGCCAACAAAAGTTGGAAGGTAGGCTTATAAAAATAAAGGGAGGTTATATGAAAAAACTGTTACCGATTCTCAGCGCCCTTTTATGGGTGCTGATAGTCGTTATCTCGGCTGGCTCGGACTGCGCGAGTATCATCGGTGGTACACCTACCAATCTGAAGACCGCTGCTGAGACCGACAGTACAGTAAAACTAACCTGGACCGCTCCGGTTGAAGGAACACCGGACAAGTACATCGTCTACTTCAAAGCGGTTGATGCCAGCGCTTATGAAATGGTTGCCAATAATGTAACCACGACTGAGTTCGTCCACAACCCCAGCGGCAAGACCGGCACATACAAAGTTGCTGCCAAGTTCGGCTCTGAAGAGTACGAATCCCAGACCGTCTCAACCGTTCCGGTAGCAACATCAGCGGTAACCGTTGCCGAACTAAACGCGACGGGCAACTCCGGTTACGGCTGGGATAGGACCAGTGGTACCGGCTCTTCTTACTCAATGACTCAGGCAGCAAATGCCGCGCTTGTTGACTTCTACATCACTGACTTCCAGACAACTACCTATTCCATAGCCAGCCCTGACCAAGGTCCAAGCGATCCGGGCAATGTGGTACCTACCGGTTCATGGCGGGTCAACGCCATTGCCGGTCCTTTGACGAGCGAACAAAACCCCTTACCCGCGCACAGTAGCACCATCTACTTTAACTACCAGGACATCACCCAGACACCATTCCTTGCTGCCATCTACACGCAGGATGGTTACTACGCACTCGCCAAACTGGATGGCTTCAATTCCGGTGACAAAACCTATCAAGTTTCTGGCTGGTTCCAGCTCGTCAAAGGGTTACGGTTAATCCAGCACTAACACCGAAAAGAATCTAAAAGCCTCCGGACCAACCGGAGGCTTTTTTATTGTTGACAAGTGCCCGTTCTATCGTTAGCCTGATTTGTAAAAGGAGGATTTATGAAAAAGTATCTGGTTTTGCCTATAACGAGTTTCGCCCTTGTTTGTACCCTGCTTTTCGGGTGCGGTGTTATTGGTGGTCCACCCGCAAATCCGCAAATCGCGGCTGCCACCGACAGTACTGTACAACTTGTGTGGACCACACCGGCAGAAGGGATGCCTGACAGTTTTCTCATCTACTTTTGCCCTGCCGGTGAGTCACTCTTCACCGTAATCGGCGACACCACCGGAACCGGTTACATCCACAACCCTCAGGGTTTAACTGGCAAATACCAGATTAGCGCCATCTTTTCGGGCAAGGAGTACAAATCATCTATCATCCTTAGCACCATTCCGGTTTACACCGGCTCCAAGACCATCGCGGAACTGGACGGTGTTGGCAATGCCGGGTTTGGCTGGGACCGGGACTCAGGAACCGGCAGGACCTATTCAATCCGTCAGCGTGAAAATGTTGAAAAGATAGACTTCTACATAACCGACTTTACTACCGGTTCCACCTTGCCTTTCCACATCGCCAGTCCGGATATGGGACCATCTGACCCTTCCGGTGTTGTCCCAGCAGACTCCTGGCGCCGCAATGGATTTACCAACCCCCTGACTGATGAAAACAACCCGCTTCCTTCTGCCGCCGTGACAACCGACACATTTTACTTTACTTACACCACCATCCCATCAACCCTTCCCGCAATTTTCGGCTGTTATATCGCCGCTGACCACCACTACGCCCTGATTAAAGTCAAACAAGTTAACACCGCCAATTCCACTGTGGAAGTGGAAACCTGGTTTCAATTGATACCAAACCTGAGGTTAATCTACCACGCCTCCCAGCAATGAAAACTAACTTTCAACCCGACAAACGGTTGGTTAAGGAGTTTGATGCCCTTGAACAGAAAATCGATGCGGCAATCGAACTCATCAACCAACTACGTAAAGAAAATGAGCAACTGCGGGCAAAGATAATTGAACTGGAAAATCTCCAAAAAGTCGCCCGGGAAAAAATCAACAACATTCTTGACAGAATAGATACTCTGCTGTAAAGTTAAGAAACTGGGAGCCTATGCAGAACTTTGTTGTTACTATCTTTGGCAGTGAATACAATATCAAAGCCGACCGAGACGGCGAATATGTTTTGAAAGTTGCTGAAGTGGTTGACAAGAAAATGCGGGAAATCAGCCACCAGTACCATCAGCCCACTCCGGTCCGCACCGCGGTGCTGGCATGTATGAACCTGGTTGATGAATCCCTGCGCCAAAATGAAGCCGAAACCGAGTGGATGCGCCGTCGGGTAGGTTCGCTCATTGAAAAACTGGCAAAAGTGGTCTGAAATTTATAGGCTCCCTGCAGTGCCCGTGATAGTGGCTGAGTCTTGAGCCAACACCTGTAGACTGGGTGCCACGATAGAAAGGTGGAGTGCGCCCTCGGGCAGCGCGAAACCTTTCTGAGGCTCCCCCCTGTCTTATGGGTTCAGAGACTGCACTACACGACACTCGCAGGGTTTTGTTTTGTCTGAGGAGGAGATATGAACTGGAATATCGTTTTGACCATCGGGATTCCGGTGGTTTTGGGAGTTATCGGTTTTTGGATTGGGTTTCTTATCAATCGGGCAACGGCGCGGCGTTTTCTCGCTGCCCGGGAAAGTGATGCTGCGGCAATAATCGCCCAAGCGCATCGCCAGGCAGAGGAAATCCGGCAACGGGCTGAGATTGATGCCAAGGAGAGCTGGGAACGAGAGCGGGTTAAATTTGAAGCCCAGACCCAGGCAACACGCCGGGAACTGGAGCGTCTGGAAAGCAAAATCACCGAACGTGAAGCCTTTCTCGCCCGTCGGGAAAGCATCCTCACCCAGAAAGAGGTTGACCTGATTCGTAAGGACCGAGAACTGTCCGCCCGGGAAAAACTCACCCGGGCAAAAATGGAGCGACTTGACCAGTTAATTGAGCAACAAAACACCCGTCTGGAAAGAATTGCAGGAATGTCGTCCGAGGAAGCACGCCGCGAGTTGCTCCGTAACCTTGAGAACGAAGCCCGACTTGAAGCCGCACGGATGATGCGGGAGATAAAAGAAGAGGCGAAAGCGCGGGCTGAAGCCGAGGCACGAGAGGTCATCGCCGCGGCAATCCAGCGCTGTGCCATCTCCCATGTTGCGGAAACCACGGTATCAGTGGTAAATCTGCCCTCAGACGAACTCAAGGGCAGAATCATTGGCCGGGAAGGAAGAAACATCAGAACATTTGAATCCCTCACCGGAGTTGAAGTGATGATTGATGATACCCCGGGCGCAATCATCATCTCGGGCTTTGACCCGGTCCGCCGCGAAGTTGCCCGTCGGGCAATGGAACGGCTGGTTTCGGACGGCAGAATTCACCCGGCACGGATTGAAGAGGTCGTTGCACGGACCCAGCAGGAAATGGAAGAGATAATCAAAAACACCGGTGAAGAGGCGATTCTGGAACTGGGCATAGTTGGTCTCCATCCGGAACTGGTAAAGCTTCTGGGTCGGTTGCGCTACCGCACCAGTTATGGGCAGAATGTCCTTCTGCACAGCAGGGAGGTTGCCTACCTTGCCTCCTTGATGGCTCAGGAACTGGACCTGGACCCGGCAATCGCCAAACGTGCCGGACTCCTGCACGACATCGGTAAAGCCGCTGACCAGACAATGGAAGGTACCCATGCCCGCATCGGTGCTGAACTTGCCCGGCGTTACGGCGAAGAGCCGCTCGTCATCAATGCTATAGCCGCGCACCACGAAGAAACGACACTCGACTCACCTTATGCCTTCCTGGTTGCGGCTGCCGATTCGGTTTCCGGTTCCCGTCCTGGAGCCCGCAGGGAAAGTTTTGAAACCTACATCAAACGGATTGAAGGGCTGGAAGCGATTGCCGCCTCATTCCCTGGAGTGGAAAAGGCTTATGCGGTTCAGGCAGGGCGTGAGATTCGGGTCCTGGTCGAACCGGACAAGGTTGGTGACCAGGATGCGGCAGAACTTGCCGCCCGGATTGCCGCACAAATTGAGACCGAAATGAAGTATCCGGGCCAAATAAAAGTAATGGTCATCCGGGAAACACGAGCGGTTGACTATGCCCATTAACACCTGAATTAAACCGTGCTGATTCGTATCCTATTTCTCGGCGATGTGTGCGGTGAACCAGGCCGCCACGCCGTATCACTTCTGCTTCCTGCACTGCGCTCCGAACTGAAACTTGATTTCATCGTCATCAATGCGGAAAATGCGGCAGGTGGCTACGGTATCACCCGGCGCCTTGCCGAAGAACTCTTCTCGGCTGGCGCCCACTGCCTCACCACCGGTGACCACGCCTTTGACCGAAAGGAGTCCTGGGAGTTTCTGTCCACCGAACCGCGTATCCTCCGGCCCTTAAATCTGCCCTCAACCGCACCGGGCAGAGGCTGGGGCGTCTATCAGTTACCCAATAATAATCGTCCTGTTGTCGTCATAAACCTTTTGGGCAGAGTGTTTATGAAACCGGCAGACTGCCCATTTCAACGGATAAAGCAGGTGCTAACAGAAATCGAGCCGCTTAACGCCATTACCATCGTCGACTTTCATGCTGAAGCGACCGCGGAAAAACAGGCGCTGGGCTATTTCCTTGACGGCAGAGTGTCCGCGGTCATCGGCACGCACACCCACATCCAAACCGCGGACGAACGCATCCTGCCCCGCGGTACTGCTTTTATTGCCGATGCTGGAATGTGCGGTGCGTTTGACTCCATCCTCGGAATGGATAAAGAATCGTCCCTGCGCCGCCTGATTGAACTGGTGCCGGTGCGTCTCCAGCCCGCAACCGGCGACATTCGGATTAGCGGTGTCGTCATTGACATCGATGCAGAAACCGGTCAGGCACAAAAAATCGAGCGGCTCAATCGGCCTTTAACCGGTTCGGCTTAAAAGCGGTTTGAGAAATCTGCCGGTCCAGGATTGGGCACAGCGTGCTATTACCTCAGGTGGACCGGCACAAACAACTCTGCCGCCCTCTTCACCACCTTCCGGACCAAGGTCAATTATCCAGTCGGCACATTTGACAACCTCAAGGTTGTGCTCAATCACCACCACCGTATTGCCCCGTGCCACCAGCCGGTTCAAAACCCCCAAAAGCAGTCGCACATCCTCAAAATGCAGCCCGGTTGTCGGCTCATCAAGTAGATAAAGAGTCCGGCCCGTGGCGATTTTGGAAAGTTCCCGTGCCAGTTTGATACGTTGCGCCTCACCGCCGGAAAGGGTTGGTGCCGGCTGTCCCAATTTTATGTACCCCAGCCCTACATCCTTCAAAAGTTTCAACTTCCGCTCAATCGGCGGGATATTGACAAAAAAGTCGTATGCCTCATCAACGCTCATCTCCAGTACCTCACTGATGTTCTTGCCCTTGTACTTCACATCAAGCGTCTCCCGATTGTAACGCTTTCCCTTACACACCTCACAGGAAACATAAACATCGGGCAGAAAATGCATCTCAACCCGGATAATACCATCGCCGGCGCAGGCTTCACATCTTCCGCCCCGAACATTAAAAGAAAATCGGCCCGGTTTATACCCGCGCATCCGTGCCTCGGTTGTTCGGGCAAAAAGCTCCCTTATCGGTGAAAACGCATTGGTATAGGTTGCCGGGTTGGAACGGGGGGTTCTGCCAATTGGTGACTGGTCAATGTTAACAACCTTATCAATCTTATCCAGTCCAACAATTCGGCGATGGGCGCCAGGCTTTTCTGGTGAACCATAGAAGTACCGTGCCAGCGCCCGATAAAGGATGTCCGAGATTAGAGTACTCTTCCCTGAGCCCGAAACACCGGTGACACAAACAAACAACCCGAGGGGAATCTCAACATCAATGTCCTTCAGATTGTTCTCACGACAGCCCTCAATCCTTAGCCAGCCCTGTGCCGGTTTACGCCGCGTTTCGGGCAAATCAATCCGGCGTCGGCCCGAAAGATAGGCACCGGTCAAAGACTCCGGACAGGCTTTTATCGCCGCGGGTGGACCCTGTACCACCACCCAGCCACCATTGGCACCGGCACCAGGACCAAGGTCAATAACCCAGTCCGCCTCAAGAATCGTCTCCTCATCGTGCTCAACCACAATCACCGTATTCCCGAGGTCGCGCAGACTCTTCAATGTTGCGAGCAGTTTTCGGTTGTCCCGCTGATGCAGCCCGATTGACGGCTCATCCAGAATATACACTACCCCAACCAACCCTGAACCAATCTGGGTTGCCAATCGCACCCGTTGCGCCTCACCACCGCCTAAACTTTCAGTTGTCCGGTCCAGGGTTAAATATCCAAGACCAACCGCCTCAAGAAATCCGAGCCGACGCCGCAACTCCTTCACCACCTCGTGAGCAATCGCCTCATCCTTCTTACTGAGTTTCAACTGGTTGAAAAACCGGTTCGCCTCCTGCACCGAAAACCGGCTCACTTCGGCGATATTCAAGCCCGCAACCTTCACCGCCAGCGCCTCCGGTTTTAACCTTGCCCCGTTACATTTCGGGCAGGGCAGAACCGACATAAACCGCTCCACCCAATCCCGTCGGGCATCAGATTCGGTCTCCCGATAAACCCGCATCAGAAAAGGCACCAGCCCCTCAAAACGGTCCTCCCAGGAGTACTCCCAGCGCTCATCCTCATACTTATACTGCAACTCCTCCTCGGTCCCAAAGAGAATCACCCGCCGTGCCGTTGCCGGCAAATCTTTCCAAGGCGTATCGAGCCGGAACCGATACTTCCGGGCAAGCGCCTCCAGTTTACTCAAAAACCAGCCGCTCTTTTCCTTTGCTTCACCCCAGGGCACGATGGCACCGTCAAGAATTGACCGATTCGGGTCAAGAACCAGCCGGTCCGGGTCCACCTCCATTTTGCTACCCAGACCATGACACTCCGGACAGGCACCGTAAGGCGAGTTAAACGAAAAAAGCCTGGGCGAAATCTCCTCAAACGAAAACCCGCAGTCCGGACAGGCAAACGCGGCGGAAAAGACGCGCTCCTCACTTTGCTCCCCTTTGCCCTTTTGCACTAAGACGATGCACTTTCCCTGCCCTTCCTTCAAAGCCAGTTCAACCGAATCGGCAATTCGCTTCCTGGCATCCGCTCGCACCGTCACCCGGTCAACAACCAGTTCAATATTGTGCTTCTTATACTTCTCCAGAACCGGCACCTCCTCAACCTCGTATATTTCACCGTCAACCCGCATCCGGACATAACCCCTTCGCTTTGCCTGACTCACCAGTTCCCGATACTCGCCCTTTCTGCCCCGCACCAGTGGCGCCAGAATAACCAGACCTGTGCCTGCCGGTTCGCTGAGCAGATTGTCAACAATCTGGTCGGTTGTCTGAGAACTGATTGGCTTATCACACTTCGGGCAGAAAGGTTTCCCAACCCGGGCAAAAAGCAGCCTTAAATAATCATAAATCTCGGTTGTTGTACCCACGGTTGAACGCGGATTATGGGCGCTACTCCGCTGCTCAATTGCAATCGCGGGCGAAAGTCCGGTAATCTGGTCGCAATCCGGCTTCTCCAGCATCCCGAGAAACTGTCGGGCATAGGTTGAGAGCGACTCAATGTAACGGCGCTGACCTTCAGCGTAAATCGTATCAAACGCCAGCGACGACTTTCCCGAACCGGAGATGCCGGTAATCACCACCAGTTTATTGCGGGGAATGTCAATATCAATACTCTTAAGGTTATGCTCGCGCGCACCCCGAACCGAAATCACATCGTCCATCATCGCGAATATAAAGTATAAACCCAATGACCTCAGGGTCAACCCCACCCAAACCGCGCTCTGGTTTGTAAATCTGCCGTTATTACTTGCATTCGGACCGGTTTCAGATAAAATGAGTTGATGAACAACGCCTCCCAACCCCAGAGTGAACCCACCCGCCTTCCGAAAGAAGGAAATGGGTCCCCGGGTATTGCTCAAGAACTGCTTAAAGAAGCCCTTGACGCCTTTTACCGGGCCGATGACGAAACCGCACTCGAACTCCTCCTCGGCGTTCTCGAACTAAACCCCGACAACCTGCGCATTCACTATCTTGCTGCGCTGTGTGCCGCCATTATGACCGATGAGGAGACACTGGAAGATGTTTACCACCAGGCACGGAAAAACAAAACCCGCCATCCTTATGTGGTTGGCTGCGAGGCGGTGCGGGCGCTCTTCTTTGCCAACTTTGAACGTGCTGAACACCTTTTCAATCTTGCCCTGCGCTCCCTGCCCGACGACATCGACCTGAACCTCGGGCTTGGTATCCTCTACGACCAGATGGGCGCCGAAGAAAAGAGTGCCGCAATTTACCTCCGGGTTCTGGAACACGCCCCGGACAACATCCGTGCCCGCATCTCCCTTGGCATCAGTTACGCCTTGAGTGGCGAATATGTCAATGCCCTTGCCCAGTATCAGTACGCCAAACGGCTTGACCCAACGGTTGAAAACCCGCATCAGCACCTGGGCCGGGACTACTATGCCGAAGGGATGTTTGACGAAGCGGCAAACGAATTTGCCCAGGCAATTACCGAAGAACCCGAACAACCTGCCGCCTACTTCTATCTGATGGACTGCTACAAACGGCTGGGGATGCTCGACGACGCCATCGATGTTTACGAAACCATCCGCAGCCGTTTTGCGCACCAGCCCGAAATCATCAGCCGCTTTTACGAACACTTCCGGATGTTTACCGAAGCCATCCCCCTGCTTGAGCAACTTTTGAAAAACAACCCGCGCGATGTTGAACTCCTGGTCCGTCTTACCACCGCCTATCGGGAAACCAGCCGATTAAACGACGCCATCACCACCCTGCAACGGGCGATTGCTGAAGAACCCGAAGGTGCCGCACTCTGGACGCTTCTTGCCGAACTGCACTATGCGCGCAACGAATACACCCAGGCGGTTGCTGCGGCACAGCGGGCGATACAACTTGACCCCAACGAAGAAGAGGCTTACACCGTGCTCGCCGATGCCCTGCTCTTTCTGGGTAGAATTGAAGAGGCGGAAAAAGCCGAGCGCCAGATGAACACCATCCGCGACGAAGCCTGGCGCCGGTACCAGCAAAAGTTTTCCGGTCAGGACGAAATTGACGAACCGGAATAGCCCTGGTCCAGACCGCCCAACTTCGCCACCATCTCCTTAATCAACGCCACGCAACCACCAGCATTCCGTCTGATTTCTTTGCCGCTAAACCGCAAAATCCGCCAGCCCGTAACCGTCAGGTAGTTGTCCCGATTCCGGTCCGCCTCAGCGCGCGCCACCCCGGAATGGTAAAGTGCGCCATCGCACTCCACATCTAACGCACCATCCCGACAGAACAGTGCAAAGTCAAGAAAGTAGCCGTTGGTTTTCCCACCCACATAAACCTGACGCTCGGGCGCAAGCCCGGCACGCTTCAACGCCCGGTAAAGTTTGTCCTCAATCGGGCTGGCCAGTAAAGGTCGTTCACCTCTTCTGCCCGCATCAACCGCTCCAGAGTTGTCGGAATAAACACAATCCGGCGCCACCGTTTACTGGGAACAGACCGGGGCAAAGGCATTAAGTCACTTACCATTATCTGATAATAAAACTGGTTTGCCCGGGGATGTCGGCTCTCTTCCGGTAAAATCTCGCTTCGCAACACCCGCCTCATCCCCTTAACTCTGGCATAGTAGTTCACCGCCCATTTCTCGGCGCCAAAAACTGCGGTCTGATAAAAGGCGAGAAATTGAACCCGGTTTAATCCCTCGGGCGCCTTTTCCACCGGAATCCGATACCAGTGCCGCTCCCGGAGAATCTGCCAGTCCTTTCGCCTCGTGACCACTGCCACCAGCGCCGGTGTTTCAACTTTACCGTGACTTATTCTGCCCCAGGGCAAACGCTTACCGGCACCGCTCATCACCTCAATTTATTACTCAACTCCTCGCCGTCAACTGTGAGCAACAACCCTGCCTGACTAACCGTTTTAATGGTGAAAATCTGCCGTTCGCCACCCGAAAAAATCCTGCGAAACACGAACCAAAACCGTTGTAGAGTAAGTATACTTTAAAGTATACTGACAAAAACTGGGCGATTTTGTCCAACTATTTGTAATTAAGCAATTTAATGTGTATCGCCCCAATTTTCCCTACCCAACCCCGGGGTAGTTTCCAGGATGGTAAGGGAAATTGTGGTTTATCTGCCCTCCCGTATGATTTTATTGGTGCCTATCAGTTTTTTCCTCTACCCTATTTCCGAACCACTTTGGGGATTCCCCTGCCTCTCCAATTGTGTTAGTTAGTCACAAACCAGGTGATGATGTTGATACCCATCCGCAGCGCCTGTTCTCGTTTTTCCGGTGGGTCGTTGTAACGGTCGGTCCAGCCATCCGACACATTGGAGTTGTAGGTGTAAAAGACCACCATTCTGCCGCCGACAAATATGCCATAACCCCGGGGTGGTCCTTCATAATGCTCGTGGATTTTCGGCGGACCCTCAGGAAAGTCGTAAAACGAATGGTAAATCGGGTGGTCAAAAGGTAACTCAACCAGGTCCGAGTTCGGAAACACCTTTTTCATCTCGCGGCGGAACGACTCGTCCATTCCATAGTCGTCATCCGCATAAAGAAAACCGCCTGCTTCAAGATAGTGGCGCAACCGCCTGACCTCCTCGTCACTGAAACTGACATTACCGTGCCCGGTCATAAACAAAAACGGGTACTGATAAAGTTTTTCGTCTATCAGGCTCACCTGTGCCTCGTCCGTACTCATTTTGATGCTGGTGCGCCGGTTTATCTCCTGACACAGGTTGGGAATCAGTTCCGGGTCGTTGTACCAGTCACCCCCACCACCGTATTTCAACCGGGCGATTTGAAACTGACCCAGCAGGATTAAGATAAATAGCAGCAGGCCCATCAATCAGGACCTTTTCAACCGTGCCTTGAGCGCTGCGAGATATTTGTAAGGCAACCGCACATCTCCCAGGTAAATTCTGCCAAACTTTCTGCCGCCGTGACAGTCACTGCCCCCGGTCACAAGGAGCCGGTTCTTAGTCGCAATCTCAAGGTAATGGGCAGTCGCCCGGTCGTTGTGCTCTGGATGCCACACCTCAATCCCATCAACCCCGGCAGCAATTACCGGATAGAGCAAATCGTCATTGCCGTAAGTTGCCGGATGGGCAACAACCGCCAGTCCGCCGTTTTCATGGATAAAATTCACCACCTGCGCTGGTGTCAATCGCATCTTCGGGATGTACGCCGGCGCGTGGTACCCGATGTAACGCTCAAACGCCTCGCTCAAATTCGCCACCGCACCCGCCTCAACCATCGCCTGTGCCAGATGGGGTCTGCCAACCGCACCGGCACCCGCCAGTTCCCGGACCCGGCTAAACGAAACCACAACGCCCATTTCTGCCAGTTTCTGCACCATCTTCTCTGCCCGCTCCAGCCGGCGCTGCCGCACCCGGGCGAAAAACTCCTGGACCTCGCTCCGCCGGTAATCAAAGTAATAACCAAGGATGTGAACATCGGTACCATTGACATTACAACTGAACTCGGCTCCGGGCACAACCTCAATCCTTCGGCTGCGCGCCGCCTGCAGCGCCCGTTCAATCCCATCAACCGAGTCGTGGTCGGTAATCGCCACTGCGGCAAACCCGAGCTGACCTGCCCGGATGATTACCTCTTCAGGGGTGAATAGACCATCAGAGAAAATCGTATGGGTGTGCAGGTCAACAAAATCTTCCCTACGATTTGCCACCTGCTATCCCATTCTTCTGGTAACGAGTTCCAGATACTCCTTGACCAGCCCCTCCATCTCCGCTGCCATCTCGTCTAACGCCTCACGCTTCTCGGCAACAAAACTGCTGTCTTTAATCCCGGCAAGGTTTATCAGCACATTGAGCCGTGCCCCGCGAAATGCGGCATCAAGGTTCATCGTTCCCACGCCCGCATCACTGATCGAACTCTTGTTCCCGTACTCAACCACAGGCCGGCACAACTTCAGGGTCTCCAGTGCCAGTTGCATCGTCCGGAATGGCACCTCAGCGGCAACCTTTAACGCCTCGCTCACCGCCTTTTCCCTTTCCTGCCGCTCCAGTTCGGTCATCTTTGGCATCTTGTATGCCGCCATCACCTGCTTGAAACTCGCCGCATCCTCCTCAATCAAACTGATAAACCGCTCACGCCGGGGAATCAGTTTCTCCTTGACCGCGGTCATCTCAGCATCAAACTCCTCGTACCCCTTCTTGCCAATCGTCAGGTTTGCCACCATCGTCATCAAAGCGGTGCCGATTGCGCCGTTGAGCGCCGCAGCAGAACCGCCGCCGGGCACCGGTGCGGACGAAGCCAGTTCTGCGAGAAAGTCGGGCAAACCCTGTGCCGGCATCAACCGATTCTCAAGAATCTGGTCGCTCTTGAAACTGTTCAACTGCAGATAGAACCGGGCACAGGCAACCAGTGCCGCCTGTGGCACGAGCCCAACAATCTCCGACTCCAGGACCCCAACCCCCCAGCGCTGCGCCTCGCGCTTTACCGTCTCAAACACCCGGTAAAGCGGGGTCTTGGTGTAGTCGGTCATATTGATTGACACCTGGACGCAGTTCTTTTCCTTGATTTCAAAACCGAGCGCCTTGACATAACGGAATCCGCCATCCCGGAACCGAATCGCCTTGGCGATGCGTTCGGCAATCTTAACATCGTTCGTTCCTAAGTTGATATTGTAGGCGATAAGCGGTGCCCGAACCCCAACCACCGTGGCACCTGCGGTCGGATGCAGTTCGGGCCGACCAAAGTCCGGTGCCCGTTCCGGGTCGGTCTTAATCGCCTCACGCAAACCCTCAAACTCACCCTTACGGATATTTGCCAGGTCCTGACGGTCGGGCCGGGTTGCTGCCAGTTCGTAGAGATAAACCGGAATCCCTAACTCATCGGCAATCCGCTTGCCCAGCCGTTTTGCCAGTTCAATGCACTCCGCCTGGGTAACGCCGGAAATCGGCACAAACGGCACAACATCGGTCGCACCGATGCGCGGATGTTCACCCTGATGCTGGGTTAAGTCAATCAACTCTGCCGCCATCTTGGTCGCCCGAAACGCCGCCTCAAGAACCGCCTCCGGGTCACCAACAAAACTGATGACTGCGCGGTTGTGGTCCGCATTCATCTCCTGGTCGAGCACGCTGATACCGGTTACCGAACGGATAGCGCCAACAATCTTCTCAATAACCTCGGGCCTTCTGCCCTCAGAAAAATTGGGGACACACTCCACGATTCTTCTCATTCTTTAACTCCTTTAATTTTGCTGTTTTTTATCATACCCGGCGTCGGTTTGCTGTCAAACCCTGCCCCGATGCTGCCGAATCGGTCGCTATTGTTGACAATTCGCCATCGCGCTCTATAATCAATTAAAGTTAATGTTTACGCCGGGGTGGTGGAAATGGCAGACACGCATGGTTGAGGGCCATGTGCTTTGCGGCGTGCAGGTTCAAATCCTGTCCCCGGCATTGACCTTATTCCGGTCCGGTTCCGGAGTAAAAGGATAACTCGGTGCGGGAAAAACCGCTTTCCCAGCGTCGCGCCCTAATCATTGTGCTGGACGGTGTTGGCTGTGGTGCCCTGCCTGATGCGGACCGTTTTGGCGACCAGGACTCAAACACCTTAAAAAACCTCGCCTGCACACTGAACGGAATTTCCCTACCCAATCTTGGCTTGCTTGGTCTGGGTAACATCATAGACCTAACAGGTGTGCCACCGGAAAAAGAACCGCAAGCCGCCTATGGCAGAATGGCGGAAATGTCCACGGGCAAGGACTCAACAACCGGACACTGGGAGATTGCCGGTGTCATCACCACCGAACCGTTTCCGGTTTTTCCAAATGGGTTTCCGCAGGAACTGCTCAATGAGTTTGAACGCCGAATTGGCAGAAGGGTTATCGGAAACATTGCGGCCTCCGGCACCGAAATCATCAATCGCCTGGGTGAAGAGCACCTGAAGACCGGTTTTCCTATTGTTTACACCTCAGCGGACAGCGTGTTTCAGATTGCCTGCCATGTTGATGTTGTACCGGTGGATGAACTTTACCGGTTCTGCCTTATCGCCCGCGCAATGCTCACCGGCAAATATCGCGTTGCCCGGGTTATCGCCCGGCCCTTTGCCGGCAGACCGGGCGCATTCTACCGGACCCCGGAACGCAAAGACTTCTCCTGTCCGCCTTCGCAGCCAACGCTTCTGGACAATGTCAAAGAGGCTGGACTGGCATCAATCGGCATCGGCAAAATTGACGATTTGTTTGCCCATCAGGGGCTGACCGAAGTTTACCATTCGGTCAACAATCAGGAGTGCATCGACTTCACGCTAACCGCACTCAAACAGTCTAAACCAGGACTTATCTTCGCCAATCTGGTCCAGTTTGATATGGACTGGGGACATCGCAACGACCCGGCCGGTTTTGCCCGCGGCTTGACCGAGTTTGACCGGCGCCTGCCTGAACTCATTGCCGAACTCCAGCCCGAAGACATTATGGTTATCACCGCGGACCATGGCTGCGACCCGACAACACCTTCTACTGACCACTCCCGGGAGTATGTGCCGCTTCTCGTGTATGGAGCACCGGTTCGTGCCGGCACGAACCTTGGCACCCGTTCCACATTTGCCGACCTTGGGCAAACCATCGCCCAATACCTCAGGGTCAAACCAACGCCGGCTGGTAAGTCCTTTCTCAATGAGATAATAAAACCCGGAGCGCAAAATGGATAGGTCAACCCGTGCCCGTTTGATTAAGGCTGCCCGCGCTGCTGCCCAAAGGGCTTATGCCCCTTATTCAAAATTTCCGGTCGGTGCTGCAGTTCTGACCGCACGCGGTAAAATTTACTCCGGCGCCAATGTGGAAAACGCCTCCTATGGCTTGACCGTGTGCGCCGAGCGCGTCGCCATCTTCAAAGCGGTGTTTGCGGGCGAAACAGAGATAACCGGCATCGCCATCTTCACCGCTACCGAACAACCAACCCCACCCTGTGGTGCCTGTTTACAGGTCATCAATGAATTCAGTAAGAATCCCACCGTTATCCTTGTTAGTCGCAAAAAGGTTTTAACCTTGCGGCTGCGACAGCTCCTGCCGCTTGGATTCAAATTAAACGATTCGCTCTAAACCGTTCATATACGGTCTGAGGACCTCAGGGACAACAACCGAGCCGTCCGCCTGTTGATAGTTCTCAACAATGGCGATAAAGGTCCGGGGCAGAGCCAGCGCAGAACCGTTCAGGGCATGGGGATAAAAGGTTTTGCCATCTGCACCCCGCGCCCGAATCTTTCCCCTTCGGGTCTGAAAATCTTCACAGTTGGAGATTGACGACACCTCCAGCCATCTGCCCACACCTGCTGCCCACACCTCAAGGTCGTAAGTCTTTGCCGACTGGAACGCAATGTCCCAGGCTGCCAGCCGCTTCACCCGATAGGGCAAGCCCAGCATCTGCAGCAGACTTTCCGCCTCAGCCCGCATCTCCTCCAAATCGGTATAAGAACGCTCCGGTGTTGTAATCCGTACCAGTTCCACCTTGTCAAACTGATGGATACGAATCATTCCCCGCACATCCCGGCCATAAGAACCCGCCTCCCGCCGAAAACAGGGGGTATAGGCAACTAACTTCTGGGGCAGTGTTGCCGCATCAATCGTCTTCTCCCGAAAATAGGCAACCAGTTGTGGCTCAGCAGTGGGAATCAGATAAAAGTTGTCCTCCGGTATCGCATACATCTCACTCTCAAGATTGGGTAACTGTCCCGCAGTTTCGAGGGTTGCAGGATTGGCAAGAACCGGCGGCATAATCTCGGTGTAGCCGTAACGGTGTACCGCGGTATCAAGGAAAAAGTTGATCAGCGCCCGCTCCAGTTTTGCCCCGGCACCCTTAAAAAGGACAAACCTTGAACCCGCGAGCCTTGCCGCCGCCTCAAAATCAACAATCCCCAGCGCCTCACACAAGTCCCAGTGCGCCAGGGGTTGAAAATCAAACGCCGGTACTGTTCCGTAAGTGCCAACTATCTCCTCTTCCGCGGTGACCGAAGAATGGACCCGATTGGGCAGCAGTTTTGCCAGTTCTTCCTGTTCCGCCTCAATCACCTTTAACCGGGCTTCAATCTCCTTAACCTCCTCTGCCAGCCTTTTTGCCCGCTCCAGCAGTTCGGGTTCATCCTTTCTTTCCCGCTTTGCCCGGGCAATCGCTTCGGAACCCTGGCGCTGCTCGTGACGGGCTTCATCCCGCCTTACCACCAGTTTGCGCCGCACCTCATCCTGCTCCAGAATCCGGTCAAGGGAAACCGTACTCCGGCGCAACTGTAAAATGCGCCTTGCCTCATCCGGATTCTCCCGGCAGAACTTCAAATCCATTGTGCTAATTCTATTTCAAACCCTTGCGGCGTCAATCAAAACCCATCAGAACACAACTCCGCCTTCCAAGCCTGCCTGGTGCAGTGCGCGGAGAACCAGTTCCCGCAACCGTTCTGCATAATCTTCTGGTGCCCGGCAGGCTTGCTCAAACGCCGGTAGTGCCTGAGGCCACTCCTTTTGCAATAATGGCTTCAGCACCCCCATCTTACTGCCTAAATAGTTTAACCGGTCAACAAGAACCCGCCGCACTCCGACCTGGGCAATCTGGTGAAAAATCTCAAAAAGGGTCTCAAAAGAGTCGCTAAAATAAGGCAAAACCGGACCGACAAACACGGTCACCGGCACTCTCGCTTCTACCAGCCGTTTTGCTGCTGCAATCCGCCGTTCCGGTGTTACCGCACCCGGCTCAAAGAGCCGCTGCACTCGTTCGTCAAGGGTGGTGATGGTCAGTTCCACGCTAAATCCCGGATACCGTTGCAACAGATTGATATCCCGCACAATCAGGTCCGACTTGGTCAAAACCTCCACCGGAAACCCGGCACCACCGAGAATCTCAAGCACCGCTTGACTCAACCGAAACTCGGCTTCAACCGGCTGGTACGGGTCGCAAACCGTGCCGAGGTAAACCCTGCCGGGTTTTTTCCGCTCCTGGCGTAAAACCGCGGGCAGATTGACCTTTGCCTCAACAAACCTACCCCAGGGTTCACTAACCGGGAAGTAGCGGAGCATAAAACTGGCATAACAGTAAACACAGGCGTGGGTACAGCCAAAATAAGGGTTAATTGAGTAATCAGCGCCCGGCAGACCGCTTTTACTCAGCGCGGTGCGGCACAAGCGGGTGCGGACCCTGACCCCGCTGGGCAGCCTTGACAAGGATGTCATACTCAAGATTGACCCGCGTCCCAGCCCGGCATCGGTTTAAGGTTGTCCGCTCCCAGGTAAAGGGGATCAAATTGACCCAGAACTCCCCGCGCTTGACCCCGGCGACCGTTAAACTGACACCGTCGATTGCCACCGACCCCTTTTCCACCAAAAGGTTAAAACTCGCCTCTTTGACCGCGACAAAGAGCCGGTGCTCGTTGCTCCGGTGTTCGAGCCGCCGCACCGTGCCCACCTCATCGATGTGGCCCAAAACAAAATGTCCGCCGAGACGGTCCGTAAAACGCAAAGCCCGTTCGAGATTAACCGGTGTTCCGGAACGCAAATCTCTTAGATTGGTCCGTTTCAAAGTCTCCGCCACAACCTCAACCTCAAATCGGCGCCGCGCCACACCCACCACCGTTAAACAGCAGCCGTTAACCGCTACACTTTCACCCGGTTGCAACTCCTGGGCAAAATCTGCCTCAATCACCAGGCGCCGGTTACCCTGTTTCGGGACGACCCGAACCACCTTGCCGATGGTTTCAACTAAACCGGTAAACATAACCTTCGGTCAGAATGTCCTCTCCCAGCTCGATGTGGCGCACATCCTTCAAAACCAATGCCCCTTTCAACGACCGCGGACTCATTCCCACGCTGAAACTCTTACCCGGACCTAAAACCTTGGGTGCCTGAAAGAAGTACGCCTTATCAACCACCCCTGCTTCCAGTGCCGAACTCACCACCGTGGCTCCGCCCTCAATCAGAACGCTCATCACCTGCCGTCGGTAAAGCTCAGCCAGGATATCCTGCCACCTGAGTCGGCCCCGGCGTTCCATCCGCACCCGCACCACCTCAGCACCTTTTTGCCCCAGCCGCCTTGCCTTAGCACCGTTGCCGCTTGCCGTGAACACCAGCACCCTGTCCGGCGCGTCAAAAAGCCGGCTCCGGAGCGGCAAGCGCAAATCAGAGTCAAGCACGATGCGCAACAACCGCTTCTCTTTGTTTATCCGGCAGGTCAAAAGCGGATTGTCGGTGATGACGGTATTAACACCCACGACCACCGCATCCGCAATCAACCGCAACTGCTGCCCTGCCGCGCGCGCCCGCTCGCCTGTAATCCACTGTGACTCACCCTCACCGGTTGCCATCATCCCGTCCAGACTCATCGCCACCTTCAGCATCACAAATGGCCTATGCTCCTCCATAAATGTAACATACGCCTCATTCAACCGCTGCGCCTCTTCACGCAAAAGCCCGGTTTCGACCACAATGCCCTGCTGCCGCAGACATTTCACCCCTTTACCCTGAACCCGCGGATTCGGGTCAATCATCGCCGCAATCACCCGTTTGATTCCCGCCTGCAGCACCGCGGCGGTACAAGCCGGCGTCTTACCCTCAAAACAACACGGTTCCATCGTCACATAAAGCGTAGCACCCCGCGCCGCCTTACCCGCGGCTTTAATCGCCTCAACCTCAGCATGCAAACCACCAAAACGCCGGTGAAACCCTTCGCCCACAATCTTACCGTTTTTTACCAGTACCGCACCAACCATTGGATTGGGTGACACCAGTCCACAACCCTTTGCCGCCAGCTCCAGCGCCCGACGCATAAAACGCTCATCCTCCGCGGTCCATCGTCTGTACTTTGTATTTGCCATCACCCTACCGGTAATCTATCTGAAAGTCGTCGTACTCGTGCTGATACTCGCCCCAGTCAACCTGGACATTCTCAACCACTGCGCCCGGTGGACCAACCTTCAACCGCTCAATCAGTTTCTCCAGCCGGTCCCGCTCCCCTTCGGCAAAAACCTCAACCCTGCCATCCGGCAGGTTTCGCACCCGGCCCGTAAGTCCAAGCGCCTTTGCCTCCTTTACGGTGAACATCCGGAAAAAAACGCCCTGCACCCGGCCCGAAATAAATGCAAAGATACTGGCTTTACTCCCTTTTTCATTCATAACTCAAGATAAAGCGAGAAAGCGCCCCTGTCAAGAATAGTCGCTCACGGAACGCCGTTATCTCAGACCAATCTCTGCGAAAAAACTTGACATCAACTATCTAATAAGGCACTATAACATAAATAACAAAGGAGGCAATGTGAGGAAGTTCTTTTTTACCATCATCCTTATCCCTGCCCTGCTCTTTGCGCGGGGAACAAGCGGCGGTATGGGGACCTTTGGTCCATCGCTCGCTTTGATTGACTTCACCGATGTCAACCGCTCACTCCGCGACGCCGGTTTCGAGGAACTTTCCTCCCGGCACTGGATGTTTGGCGGCGGTGGTTATTTAATTGCCAATCGCACGATGATTGGCGGTGCCGGCTGGGGCGGCACTCAGACATCGGTATCCGAATCTTTGAATGTCGTCTGCCGGGTTGACTACGGCGGTGGCGAGTTCCGTGCCGGTTATATCGTTCTTGACACCCGGTATCTGCTCATCACGCCCGGAATCGGAATTGGCGGCGGCGGCTACACTATCAACCTTGAACCGTACAACCAGACCATACCCAGTTTTGACACCCTGCTGCGCAACCCGGGCAGAACTTCAACCATCACCTTTTCCGGTTTCTGCCTCAACCCGCAACTCGCCATCACCATTCCCATCTCCTTTATCGGTATTGACATCCGCGGTGGCTACAACCTTGGACCATTCACCTCAAAATGGGCATTTGCCGACCGCGGTGTTCTGAGCCGTGGACCCGAGATGAGTAAAGGTACACCCTGGGTCAGCCTGAATGTGCTCTTTGGTGGCTTCAACCGGGAAAAAACAAGAACAATCAAAGGAAAGATTGAGTTCAAGGAAGGTGAAGAAGAAAAAGAGCCGGAAAAGGAGCAGGAACCGCAACAAGAGGAGTAGAAAGAGAAACATCTGTTTCTGACCGAGCGTCATCGTCGGTGTTAACAACACTACATTTCTGACTTTCGATTTCTTTTATCATAGCCATCCCTGCCTTTTCATTGCGAGCCGTTCTTCACGGTCATTTTAAGCAATTCCTTCCCTGTCATTGCGAGCCGAAGGCAAAGCAATCCCATTTATTAACATCTTTGCAACACCAATTGGTAGTTTGATACAAACGAAGTCAGGATTAGAACAGGATGGTCCTTACCTGACCGCAGTGAAGGTATTCACCCTTTCTGACCTGACGACATTGCCGGGAACAGACCGGGAGATAGAATTCAGGACTGAACCAAAGAGCGGTGCGAAGATTATCAGGTTAGTTGGTAATAAAAGTGCGGATTAGACGGTTTCAGTTAGAACCCTGTTGATTATCAATAAGATAGCACCAAAGGGTGCGAGTCCGGCTTATGCGCTATCAGGCTTCCGCACAATCACGCAATGTGCGATGAAAGGGGTGTATAAGACTATCCCAGGAATTACCCCCGGACTGTTGGGGGTACGGTTTTTTGTCACTTTTCCTTATCTTTTCGTATATAAATATAGGGTGAGGAGACACACAAGATGAGGCGCCTTGACAGAACAGTTTTTTTGTTGTATATTTTTATAGAGTAAAACTGCGATGACGAGCTTACTCTACTCTACTCGTCCTATCTTGTGATTTCCAGTTTTACAACAAGTCCGGGGAGGTAATTGGTGGCAGGGTGCGCCTCCGGTCCAGAATTGGGCTGGAGGTTCAAATCAATTAATGCGGCAATTAGGGATAAACAAAGAAAGGAGGTTGAAAAATGAGAAACTTTAAAGCCGCATTAGCAATAGTTGCGCTCTGCCTTTGTGTGAGTGCGATAAAAAATCCCGCAGCAGGGGATAATAATCCTACTAAAACTGACACTTTTTATTTTATTCGCACAGACTCGGCAGTTATTGAATTGATAGCACCAGCCTATCCGCCGACGCAAGCACCTTCCTTGGACCCCGAATGGAAGCCGGTTACTATTGACCAACTCCACTCAATGGGAATAATGTCGCCGAGTGAAAATGAGATGATAGCAAAGCAACAGGGGCACTATCAGGAGGCTGAAAGTGATGGTGGAACCAAGGAATCGCGATGGTTTGTAGTGGGTACGGGTTCAGGGGGTCTTAAATGGATTCAATCTGGTGCAGGTTCTGCCCGCCCCTGGTATCTTCCTGGATTAGTTTATGCAAAGACCGAACTTTACAAGGACGGGCAGTATCTCGGTTCAGCTACGATACAGATCGACCCCTGGTGGTCGGTAAAAATACAAACCTGGCGATACAAATGGACAGATGGCTCAACTCACTTCTTTGAAAATAGAACTACCCATTACTATGGACGGGACTGGATTTATGGCTATCTTTCGATAACATGGTGATATGAAGAGCCTTTTAATACCTCTGTTCGTAATCTTTGTGGTCACTGGTACTTCTATTTCATCTGCTGAACCTGCAGAATATCTCGGTGTTGGAATTACCAAGAGTGGCGTTACAGTCTTTACAACAATAGCCGATTCTCAAGGCGAGGTTCTGAGAATTACCCACAAGGACGCTTACATCGGTCCGGGTGTCGAGTTTCTTTATCAGCCATTAAACTGGCTGTATTTCCGGATTATGTTAGGCGAACTCCAATTCTTTACTGCCGGTGGTGGTGCGTTTGCCATTGCGGCGCAACCTGGAGTTGATATCCTTGTTGAGCCCCAGCCGCGCTGGCGATTGGCACCTTATCTTCTGGGTGGCATCTCCTTTACCGGTTACTTGGGAACGCAGGGAACACCTGACCCAAGGTTCAACGAATTTATGACGATAACACCGGTTTATGATATGTACAGCGGTCTTGGTCTTCGGTATAAACTCAACAAGCGGCTTAACATTTTCCTTGAGGCGCGCATTTTAAATTGGTTCACGATTTTCACCTATATGCCTGCCCGTAATGTACCACAGGAGGAAATGATTTCTGGCATTGGATTGGTGGCGGCGCGAATCGGTGTCCGCTACAACCTGCGCGGAAAGTAGCAAAAAGGGAAACATTAAATAAAGGGGCGGCTCTAATAGCCGCCCTTTTGGTTGGGTTCAACCTCCTCGACCATTCTCGCTATCAGCACTTCGTAAAGGCTGACACAGTATAATAATATTCTGATAAAGATTCCAGGTCCCACCCGAATAATTTTGTTGCCCGGGGTAATAATTTTTCTAAAATAGTATGTTAACCTAATCAGGAGGACAATTGAAAAGGACTGTCGTTTTGCTGTTTGCTCTTTTTGTGGTGCTCTTTGCCGGCACCGTGAGCCAGACCGTTGACATCAGCCCAGACCGGCTCGCTTTACACCGGTACGTTGGGTATGATGTTGTCAATTTAGCAAGCGGTTTTTTCATCCCCAATCCGGGCAAACCGCTTCTGCCTTACACATCTTTAACCCTGCTCATACCGGCTGATGCCCGTGTCAGCGCCGTTTCTGCACAGCCGGTTGTCAGCGAAGAAATTCCCGGTAATTACACCATCGTTCCTGCCCAGCCACCGGTTCCCATCTCCGCTCAAACTACGGCCACATTTGTCGCACCGGACCCTGAGATTTACAGTTCAAACAACCCATTTCCCGACAGGACACTTTTTTCCTATTCAACCGGTAGCGCTGCCGGGTTCAAACTGGTGAATGTCATCCTCTGCCCGTTTGAGTACCACCCGGCATCTAAAAAACTGTATCTGCACACCCGAATTCGGGTTGTCGTTAACTACGAAGAGAACGCCTCCACCCCAATAGCCCTGACTTTTTCGCAGCGCGACCGCATCAACCAGAGTTTGCGTCCGCTGATTTCAAACCCCGAAGACCTGAACCGTTTTGCTCCGCCCCTCAAAGAGACCGACCAACCCGCGGTGGACTATCTGATAATCACCAGCGCCGAACTTGCCCCGCTGTTTCAGCCTTACATACAGTACAAAACAAGCCGCGGTTTAAAAACCGAACTGCGAACGGTTGAATGGGTGGTAAATAACTATCCGGGCCGGGATTTAGCCGAAAAAATTCGCAACCTGATAATTGATTACTTTCACTCACGGGGCATCTCTTATGTTCTCCTCGCCGGTGACAATCCGCAGGTGCCGTGCCGGCACATTGAGGTCAGCGTGGGAAATGAACACGGTTCAATACCAACCGACCTTTACTATGGCGACATTGACTACTCCTGGGACTCCAATCACAACAATCGCTTCGGCGAAATGGAAGATTCAGTTGACCTTTATGCGGATGTATTCGTAGGTCGGGCATCGGTTGATAGCCGGCAACAGGTTGAGAACTTCATTAACAAAGTCCAGACTTTTGAAAACAACCCTATCCCCGATTATATAAAGCGCAGCCTTCTACCCTCAGGCTGGCTCTGGCGCTCCCTTAACTATCACGGAAAGTTTGTCAATGACTCCATCGCCGAAATAACACCGCCGGACTGGACCGACCGTAAAATGGAGAACCCGCCCAGTGCGCTCGTTGTCGCCGACTCGTTTGACCACGGATTTCTGATTTTTGACCCGGCAGGACACGGCAACGAATCCGGTGTTTACGACGAAAACGGTAGTGCCATCTACACCACCAGTGTTGCCAGCCGCCAGCAAAACGACCGCCGCTTTTCCATTATCACCTCTCTTGCCTGCAATCCCGGCAACTTTGAAGCCGAAGACTGCCTTGCCGAAGTTGCCCTGAACTGTCAGGAAGGCGGCGCCATCGCTGTGATGATGAACTCCCGTTACGGCTGGGGCACACCGCCGGTGATGGGTCCGTCCGAAAAACTGTGCGTCCGGTTTTATGACTTTCTTTTCAACTATGCCCAATATCAAACCGGACCCTGTCACAACCGCTCCCGCGAGGAGTATGCGGCAGCGGCAATTTACGACCCACTCTGGCGCTGGTGTATGACCGAATTCAACCTGCTTGGCGACCCAACAATTGACATCTGGACCGCACCGCCCCTGAATCTATCTTTAACAGCCCCGGATACAATTCAGACCGGTTCCCAAACCCTCACTGTTACGGTCCGGGAAGGAAGTAATCCGGTTTCAGACGCAACGGTTACCGCATATAAAGATGGCACCATACTTGCTACCGGTACCACAAACAGTAGCGGGGTCGTAAATTTAGCCATTCATCCCACAACCATCGGACAACTCTTAATCACCGCCTGGCGGCACAACAACCTGCCCGACTCAAAAACCATCCCGATAGTACCCGGCGATTTGGAACCGTCGTTCACCTATCAGCGATATGAAATTGACGACCAGGGACAACCTCATGAAAATGCCGTGCTCGAACCCGGCGAAACCGTACACCTGAAAATCGTTCTCAGTAACATCGGTTTGGCTGCGGCGACCAACACCAATTTGACCCTGCGCACCTTAAACCCTAACATCTCCATTCTTGACTCCACCGCCGCAATCGGCACCGTTCCTGCTGGTGAATCTGTCCACACTGAAAGCCTGACCATCACTGCCGCACCTGCTACCATTCCCGGCTCTTCAGCAGAAATGCTTGCCTTGATTCGGTCCGACCAGGGCGAGTCCGAGCTCTGGTTCTCAGTTGAACTGGGCTACGCAGGCAGAACCATCGCTGAAATTGACACGGGCGTTTGTGCCCTGACAATCACCGCCCGGGGAACATTCGGCTATGACCCGGAAACAGACCGCAAGGGCAGGGGGTTCCGATATCCAGAATCGGACACCAGCCGCTTGAACATCGCCAGTTTTGCGCTCGGCAACTCCGGCGACTACCTTGTTGACCGATTCTACAACCAGACACACAACGGTTTTGACCGGGACTGGCACCTGCAGGAGAGTCTACGCCTTACGCTCCCCATCTGGAGTAGCAATGAGGCGTTATTCAGCAGTTTCAGCGACCAGGGGCACCCGAACCGTCGCGGGCTTGTTGTTGACCAGCGGGCACTGGGTTTTAGCAACAGTGAACTGGCAAATTCCATCGCTCTGGTATACGACATCTGGAATACCTCTTCTGATACGGTAAACAACCTTTATGCCGGTATTCTTGCCGATTTTGATGTCCTGCCTACCGACCGGTTGCACGATATTGCCTTCACCCTGCCCGAACAGAATGCCGCCCTGATGCGCAATGTCAACACACCATTTCCCTGTGTGGGAGTTAAACTGCTTTATCCGCGTAACCCGGCAAATCTAACCTGTATTGACCACAGCCGTTATGTTTACCCCGACTCCGGAATGACCGATGATATGAAGTTTCGCGCCCTTTTTGGAAATCTCGGCGTTCAATCGAGCGACCGTCCCTATAACTGGTCGCTTGCGGTCGCCACCGGTCCATTTAACATTCCGCCCAACAATGGCAGACAGCGGCTCGCCTTTGCCTTTATTGCTGCGGACGACTCCCTGAACTTCTTATCATCCTGTACCGCAGTTCAGAACTGGTTTGACACCGGTGTCGGAGTTGATGGGGACGCAAAAAACTCCGCTCCACCTTTTTCTTTAAACCTCTCGCTCCGACCGAACCCGATTACCAATCGGGCTCTAATCTCCTATTCCCTGCCTCATACCTCACCGGTGCGTATTTCGGTAATTGACATCACCGGAAGAAAAATCTCCACCCTCTTTTGTTGCGAAAATCAGTCAGCAGGAACTCACCAATTTCCCTGGCAACCGCGAAACTTAGTTCCCGGTGTTTACTTCTTAAAACTACAAACCAACGATTCGAGTATCACCGAAAGGTGCTTGATTCTTAGATAACCGGTCGACGAGTATTCTATAAAACTACTGGCAGCCCGTGCCCGGGCTGCCAGTGTTGTTTGGCGCGGTCTGGCTCATCAGGACTTAGCGTCCTGCCCCAAAACGCTCCCCCTTCCAATTTTGTTTGAATCTATTTCCAATCCTGTGGGCGTCCCGTAAAAACAGTTCGGCATTACATTCAATCTACCAATCTGGTTCACAAACAGGGCGGTAAGACACAAACCAATTCCTATTCCCATCTCCAGCCACCAGCGCATCTTCAAATTTTTGACCGGCATCTTCACCTCCATCTGTTTACAGACGCTCCTGAACCAGCAACCGCTCGGTGGTGCGAATTCGCTCTTGATAGTTCTCAACCGCCTCTTTCGGGCTCACCGGCATCGTAAACGTTCCCACTTCAAGATTCTTCAGCCGCAGCACAAAGAGCCCGGCAACCAGCACCACACAAACCATCAAAAACATCGCTACCTTCTCTACTCCTTTACCAAACATATTTCCTCCTTTTTTCTGCTTGTTTCACTAACCTTATCTGCTTCTTCATACGCTTTATTAAAAAGCACCAACCGTGCCACCAAACTAAAAATTGTTATAAGTATCATAATATCAATATATTATCGCATACAACAACTCCATTTTTCTTAATATGGTGTCTACAAGAATGAGACAATAGGACTTTATCTAAAAGGGTGAAAGGGACGGAGTGATTTTATAACTTATTGAAAATATGTATAATAATACTGTCTACAATGATGAGACAGTCTACTTTTGCGGTGAGATGTTGTGTTTCTTTAAAAGCCGATAAAATTGTGCCCGGCTATAGCCAGCGATTTTTGCCGCCCTGGTGACATTCCCTCCAGCCTGCTCAAGGCAACGAACGAGCGTTTCTCTCTCCACCTCTGCTGCGGCTTGTTCCTGTGCCCTGCGCCGGCTGATGCGTAAATTAACGGTTTCCGCCTGGGGTATCTCTTCAATTAACTTTTGAAACTGCACCGGCAGGTCCGACACAGTTATCTCATCGCCCCGGGCAAGCAGAACACAGCGCTGGATTACATGTTGCAACTCTCTGATGTTGCCGGGCCAGTGATAGGCGAGAAAGCACCGCAACACCCCTTCGGTAACACCTTTGACCTGCCGATTTGTCTCCTGATTTGCCCGGGCGATAAAGTATCGTATTAGTTCGCCAATGTCTTCCTTTCTTTCCCGGAGCGGCGGCAGAAAAATCTCAACCCCATTAAGGCGGTAATACAGGTCCTCCCGAAATTTCCCTTCCTTAATTAGCAATTCAAGGTTCTGATTGGTCGCTGCCACCACCCGCACATCAACCTTTATTGGTTTTGCGCCACCAATCCGCTCAAACTCCTTCTCCTGAAGAACCCGCAGCAGTTTTGCCTGCAAACCCGGACTCATATCGCCAATCTCGTCCAAGAAAACGGTTCCACCATTGGCAAGTTCAAACTTTCCCTTTCTTGCCACGACACCGGTTGCCGCACCCTTTTCCACACCGAAGAACTCCGCTTCTAAAAGCGTCTCAGGTACAGCGGCACAATTAATCGGAATAAACGGTTTGTCGCATCGCGGCCCTGAGAGGTGCAGCGCTCGCGCCACGAGTTCTTTACCAGTTCCACTCTCACCCCGAATCAAAACCGGTACCGAAGAATGGGCACTCCGCGCCACAATCTCAAGATTTTTCCGCATCACCGGCGAATTTCCAATCACGCCCGAAAAACACAAGCCCGGAATTTCCTCCTCTTCAGGCTCAACAGAGATACCGGAACTTTTAAGCCGTTGAACCGCCGGCATAATCAGCGCGGCAATAGTATTCAAAACCAGTGGATTACAACGCCGAATCGCCTTAGACTCGAACTCCAGATAGATACCGCCGAAGAAAGAATCCCCGGCAGCAACCGGAAACCAGACAATTGACCCCTCGCTCACCTGTTTTTTGCCATTTGCCGCCGCCCTTCGCACATCGTCTAAATCGACCTGACCAAAAACGAATATGGGCTCGTTATCGCTCAAAAACGACCCTCCTCGACAACCCCAGGCTTCACACATCCTCTTGAAGGTTTCGGTTAAAAAATTTGCCGGCTCAAGCCCCATCGTTGATAGCCCGGACACAGCGGAAAGTACCGCCATATCGCGGTCGACATTCAGGTCCAGTTCGAAAAGAGTTCGGTTAATCTCATCCGCCTCGGCAACCACCCCGAGATTTCTGAACACCTGAGCAGCTTTTTTCAGTAAAGCCACCCCCTGTTCCTGCTGACCCTGCTTCAAGAGAAAACGACCGTATTGGAATTGCACCCGGGCATATTCGTAACTGTTTTGCGCTCCTCGCAGTAACTCCAGTGCCTTTTCAAAACAGGCGATTGCCGCCGCCTCCATACCCATCTCAATTTCGAGTAAAGCCCGAACCCGTAACGCCTCAGCCTCCTCTTTGTTCGCCTGCAACTCCCTTGCCATCTCTATCGCCCGGGCACACAGGCCTGCACATCGCTCCATTTCCCCTCGTGCCAGTTCCAGTTCTGCCATTCGCCAGTAAATTTCCGTAATTCCAAGCCGGTCCTGGGCACGCTCACAAAGCGTAAGCGCCTCCTGATAAGCGGCGCTTGCCGCGGCTAAGTTGTGCTGGCGAAACTCCGCTTCACCGAGATTGATTAACCCCTCCTGTAATATCTCTTCAAGCCCTTCCCGACCCGCCTTGACCACCTGGCTGAACAGTTCTACCGCCCGGGCCAGACGGTTTTTCTTTAATGCTAACTCCCCAAGGACATTAACCGCATTCCAGCGGACATAATCGTACCCGCGTCTCTCCGCAAGCGCAATCGTGCGATAGAGATTTTCTGCCCCCTCCTCCCAGTTACCCAATTCAATCAAAACCCAACCAAGATTGTAGTAATTTACTGCCCGGACTGAGTCATCGCACTGGTCCGAGAGCATTTCACCACAACTTTGGTAATACTTCAGCGCCTCTTCAAACCGTCCCTGAAAACCGGCAAGGTTGCCCATTTGATTTAATGCGGCATAAACACCTTCTTCGTAACCATCTTTCTCCCAGATTTTCAGTGCCTGCTGGGTACATTGCAACGCCTCCTCATATTGACCCGACTTTTCGTATAGCGTCCCAAGCAGATAAAATCCGCTTCCCTGAAGCCGTTCGTGCCCCAGCTCTTTTGCCCATTTAAGAGTTTCGCTGGCATAATGCCGGCTCATTTCCACATCACCTAACAACCGGCACACTTCAGCCAGCCGCAAACTGACTCGCGCCACCTGTTCCATTGCCCCAATATCCCGGCTGATTTTCAACGCCTCCTCGAGCAGTGGTTTCGCCTCCATCGGCGCACTGATACGCAACTCATCTCCCAGCGCAATTAAACAGTTAAGTCGCTCTTTATCGTCCTGCGCTTCTTTTAATTGCTTCTTCAGGGTCTGGATGTTATCCTTTGGCATCGCTTAACTCTCTTTTTCAGCATAAACACCCAACAATTTCTGTCAAGCACGGCATCATTTGACTTCACCGCAAAATAAACTAACCTAATTCAGGCGAAGCGGTTATTAAACCACCGCTATTTCAGGAGGTAAGAGCAAAGGAAAGGAGTTAAAAATGGCACGACCAACCTGCCCTCAGTGCGGTAATGACAACACCTGGGCTCATTATGAGCATCAGGTCAGTTCTGTGGGACCTGGTGTCTCAAAAGCCCATGTCTGGGAACGGGAAGCCGAAGTCCTGCCCGATGGCAGGCCAATATCAATGCCCTGTCCAGGCTGTACCGACGGCATCCAGTACCCACCGCTTTACTTCTATTGCCAGGCGTGTAATCACATCTGGTCACCAAACTCCGGGATAGGATGATTGATTAAGCCCAACAGGATGGACTACATCAGCATCCCACCATCAACCCGAATAACCTGACCGGTGATGTAACCCGCCTCTTCTGAGGCAAGGAACAGGCACACCGCGGCAACATCCTGCGGTGTGCCTGCCCGTTTCAACGGGATTACCTCGAGGTACCGTGCTTTTGTTGCTTCGTCCAGCTTTTCGGTCATTGCGGTTGCAATAAACCCCGGAGCAATCGCATTCACCGTGATATTCCTTGCTGCCAGCTCCTTGGCGATTGACTTCGTAAATCCAATCAAACCTGCCTTTGCCGCGGCATAGTTCGCCTGCCCGGCATTGCCCATCTGTCCGATAACCGAACTGATATTGATGATTCTACCCCATCGTGCCTTCATCATCGCCCGACAGCCGGCTTTGGTCCAGTTGAACGCCCCTTTCAGATTCACCGCTATCACCCGGTCAAAATCCTCCTCACTCATCCGCAAAAGCAGATTGTCTCTGGTAATACCGGCGTTATTAACTAAAATGTGCAAGCCGTTAAATGTCCGCTCAATCTCTTCACAGGTTTTAACCGCCTGATTGAAATCAGCCACATCAACCTGAAAGGCTGCCGCCTGAACGCCCTGTTCCTTGAGTTCGCCCGCTACCCGCTCTGCCGCATCTAAAAACAGGTCGCACACCGCAACCTGGGCACCCGCTTTACCTAATTCCAGAGCAATCGCCCGGCCGATACCTGAACCGGCACCGGTTACAACCGCCACCTTACCATTTAACTCCACTTTCACTTAAACCTCCTATCTGATAACCGTTAATCTTCCAATACCCTCTTCCTTTACCCCTTCATCTTCAAGTTCCACAACATAAAAGTACATCCCGCTTGTCACCGGCTGCCCTCGGGCATTCTTTAAATCCCAGTAGGCAGCACGATGGCTTCGGTTAATCTCGGTCTCTTTGTTAAGAACCCGAACCGGCTCGCCCGCAATATTGTAAATCTTAACCTTAAATGGCGGATATCTGTTTGCCAGTCGGGCGCTATCGGTTGGTGTGTAAACAATCGTTGCCTGACTGTTACCCTTCGGTGGAATCACCGGATTGGGAAAAGAGTAAACCCTTCCTAAAAACAGAGGTGCGATTCGCAACAGCGCGGTCATCGTTTCTCCGGATGGTGATATTTTTTCAATCACCACCCCGCTCTGCACCCCGTCATAAAATGCGGTTGAAGGGGTCGTAAAGTTTCTGACCCCGGTGTCGCTCGCCTTCCACAACTGCGCATCACCACCTCGGTCATCTGGTCCCATAGCAAAACTGGGTGAGCGGTCCGCGCGCAGAATTCCGACCAAAGGGTGCTGTTCGTTATCGTTATTGGGCTGTGACTCGTCAATATGCAAAATCAACAGTCCACTGCCAGGCAAACCCTGGTCAAAACCGATGCGCTGCCGGTTCTCCACCAGAAAGTACTCGCCACTACCAGAACCTCCCCAGCTCCAATCCACCCCACCGGGATTGTTCAAAATCCGAAAACAGCAAGCCTGCTGCCCCGCCGCAACAATTGAGGCAAACAGCGAATCGGTTCCGCCCACTTCGACCGAATCCGGTCTTACCCAGCCCAGAAGATACTTTCCCCAGGAGCAGATGTGAACCGGTGAACTGCCATAGGGTTCAGACTCACCTGCCCTTGCCCAGCCGCCCCCAGCCATCAAACAGAAAATCCCCAGACCAGAACTGGAATAGTCTGTGTCATAAAGGTCCGGTAAGCCAAGAATGTGCCCGAACTCATGACAGAAAACCCCGATAGTTATCAATGAACCATCCTGAAACCGCTCGGGCTGCACCGAAAAGACATCAACCTGCACCCCATCCTGAGTCTGTACCGGACCGGGCGAACCAAAAACCGGGTCAGACATCTGCCACTTGTGCGACCAGATGTCCTGGCGCGAACCGGTCTCCTCAGCACCCGGACCGGCATGGATTAACATCAATCCATCAACAAACCCGTCGTTGTCGCCATCGTATCGGGAAAAGTCAACCTGATTGTCAACCGCAAGCACCGCATCCCGCACCAGACCCTGACTGTTATTCGGAAAAGAGCCGTAGATGCCAAATGAGTCTCCAAGATAATATGAGTAGGGATTACTCAAACGGACCCAATCAACAACCTCACCGGTAACCGTCAACCCGCCATAACTCACCTCAAGAAAGTAGTCCCGCATTGAACGACTGCCTGTACCAAACAAAAGCTGTTTAAACTCTGCCTGACTGTGTTGATGGGGCTTATCGCTGAAATCGACCAAAACAACAAGAAACCGGCGGGGCTCATCGGTTAGCGGTTTGACCTTTTCCGGTTTTTCCATCCGACCGGGAAATTTAAGCAGAACGGTATTTCCCGGCATCGGCGGCATCGCTACTAAGCCGCCGACCAACAGCACTCCCAGCAGCAAAAACCGCATCCGTTACCGATTTAACTCTCGGACTCGACTCTCACCATTGAGCAACTGCCCTCAAAAACACAGCCGGGCTGAATCACCAGTTCTCGACAGGTAATATTACCGAAGACCTGGGCGCCACTCTGCAACTCCACCCGCTCACCGGCAAAGATATTTCCTTCCACCCTGCCGGCGATAACCGCACTCTGGCAGTGAACCTCGCCCTTGAAGAACGAACGGGGACCGGTAAGAAACGTGTCGGCAACATCAACCCGGCCCTCAATCTGACCATCCAGCCGCAGCCCGCCGCCAACCCGAAAATCACCCTTGACCGTTGTTTCACCACCGACAATCGTGTCCAGTTTCCATACCGGCTTTTCTTTTAACATCAAGTCAGTATAACTTCTTGGAGGAACTTGTCAATCGGATGTCCGGATGGGCTACAAAACCGCTCCTCACGCCCGCCTTCGGTCTATCTTTATGACCCCGAAATAGGAAAAAATTAACGATGAAAATTGACCGGTATGTGTTAGGTAACGGATTTGCGGACAGTTAGAAAAAATTCACCCGGCGCACCAGGGGTATTCCCCGGAACTGTTACGGGGATTACCCTTAACCCAACCTTTTTACCCATCTTTCCTTTAATAAACCTTGCCCAGTACATCACCTCTCGTGTATCGCCTTACTGTTTTCCAGTTCAATCCTCATCGTATCAACTGCGGCGCGCAGTCGTTTATTCTCTTCATAAAGGGCTTGAATTGCCGCAATCAGGACACCATCCATATCCGCCAGGTTGATCGCACTGGCAGTATCACCATAACCCAATGTGGCATAAAACTCCTGCGCCCTGGGCCCAATATGCCTTACCTTTTTATCCGAACCCGGGAAAGAGTACTCTTCCACCCGCAGCGTGGCAATGCGCTCCAGCACAGCCTGGTTGTTTACCGTGCTACGAGCCACGCTCATTTTATCATCCGAAATTGAAGACCATGAGTTCGAACCTGGTGCCAGATATACACCGGTGCTCATTGTTCGGTCACTAAAAAACCAGACGCCGCCGCTTGCTCGCGCTCGCCACTGATTCGGTCCGGTACTGCATACGGTGTCCATATCTAGTCCCACAGTATCGCTCCATACGAAACAACCGCTGTGATTCGCCCGCGCACTGTAACCGGCTGCCAAACTCGCTGTGCCCCCGGCAAAATTCATGACACCGCCCGGAACCGCGGCAAAGGACCCAGATGCAACACTACTGTGACTTCCTGTAACCATCGCACAGTAACCGCTTGCGATATTCCCGCTGCCACCGGCAACTGTCGCGTAACCGCCACTGGCAATATTGTCCACCCCTCCAATAACCGAAGCACAGTAACCGCTCGCCACTGCATACTTCCCGCCCGCGACCGTTGCATTGGTACCACTCGCTATATTATGCCTCCCGCCACCAACCGTCGACCGCGAGCCGGTTGCTTCATTACCCGAACCACCCGCCACGGTGGCATAACTTCCCGTCGCAATGTTACCCCCACCGCCACCGACTGTGGCGCATAAATCACTCGCCCTATTGGCAAACCCTCCGCTCACAGTACAATAACCGTAGTTAGCACCTGGAGTGCCAGTTGTACAGGCAACCCCGAGATTCGTATGGGAATAGCGAATGTCCCCGTAAAGCATATTATCGGACCCGCCGCGACTGATACCAAGTTGATGTACGGTATAAAGGACGCTGTCCGGAGTTCCACGCATCCAGGTCTTTTCTTCGTTTCCGACCGTCATCAACGCATAGTTGGCGGTATCCGCCTTAAAGGCATAAGCGCTGCTCACAATACGCTGGCGCGGCGTCAGTTCGGGGTTTGCACCAATTTGCATCCCGAGATACAGGACCCCACTGTTAGGAATCGTTGTTATCGGATTAACCGCACCTAATAAAACCGAAAACAGCCCATTCCTAACCGCGACGGTCTGCGTTTCATTCCAGCACGGAGTGCCACCACTTTCCTGTGCGTACAGACGAAAGGTTAAAGAGTAGTCACTGTCGGGCACAGGTATCCCGAGACTATCGGTAATTTTCCCCTGATAACTTAGGAGCCGTGGGATGGTGAAGGCATCCCCTGAAATCTCGCTCTGTGCGTTGGTTTCCGCCCTAAAAATCGCTTGATTACCCGCCCCAACCGTCTCATTTTCAACCGCACCCAGCAACTGATTCAGTATCAACAAAATTACCAAAGACAGACCATTTTTCACATTGCCTCCTATTATAGGATACTCCTGCCTTTACGAATAAAATTGCAAAGTGCAACCTGTAAAAATTATTACCCCCTGATGGTTCATCTCTTTCATCATTCTCAGTATGCCCATCCTACAGTTTTGCCGGATTTGACCTGTTGCCCGCCTTCGTACCTTAACATCTTCCCGATATCTTAATCCACCTGAACAATCAGGCAGCGCAAATACTCCGACTCCGGCATCTGGGGCAAAACCGGATGGTCTGGACCCTGCTGCGAACGGTCAAGAATCACAAATGTCCTGTTCAACTCCTGGGCTGCTGCGGCAACCACATCCAGCAGGTCCTGCCAGAAAAGGTAATGGGAGCAGGAGGACGAGACCAGAATGCCACCCGGCGTCAACAGTTTCATTGCCAGGCGGTTTAATTTCAGGTAACCGGTAATACCGTTCTTTTTCTGCTTCTGCGCCTTGATGAACGCGGGCGGGTCCAGGTTTATCAATTCAAACCGCTCACCTTTCCGCAGTAAATCGCGCATAAATTCGAACGCATCCGCCACGACAAATTCACACCTCTCCGCCACGCCATTGAGCCGGGCATTGCGCTCGGCAAGAGCACAAGCCTCCTGAGAAATGTCAACCGCCTTGACCTCTTTGGCACCACCCCACGCCGCATTAATGGCAAATGAACCGGTATAACAGAACACATCCAGCACCCGGCGGTTTTTTGCCAGTTTCCGCACCTTGAGCCGGGTCAGACGATGGTCAAAGAAGTAACCGGTTTTCTGCCCGGCCGCGATGTTGACATAAAACCGCAAACCATTTTCCGAGATAATCAAATCGGGTTGCGGCGTGCCATATAGCAAACGCTCGCGGCGCTCCAGCCCTTCCGGCTCACGCAGTTTGATATCGTCCTTTTCGAAAATTGCCGTCACATCAAACAGGTCAAGGAGCACCTTTGTCACCATATCCAATCGGTTGTCAAAACCGGCGGCATAAACCTGAACTGCAAAGTGCGTACCGTACTTGTCAATCACGAGCCCCGGTACCCAGTCACTTTCGCCAAACACCAGACGGAAGTCGTTCTCCTCGGGAAGTTTCCTCTTGCGTAGCTGATATGCCCGCTCCAGCCGGCGCTGTAAAAGGTTTTCATCCAGCTCCTCATCCCGGGTTGAGTAAAGCCGAACCGCAATCAGAGAACGGGGATTATACATCCCGCAGCCAATGAACTTACCCCGGTCAAAAACCTTTACCAAATCACCCATCCCCGGATTCCCATCAACATGGGTAATCTCATTGGAAAATATCCAGAGATGGTCGGCGCGATTGCGCTTTCTCGCGGCGTAGACCGTTTTAATGGGCACTTTGCGGTTCAGAATGACAGGCAACTACCGCTAACTGTCCAAGGTCATCAACGGTGTAGAGCACCCGATAAGGCACACCGGGCGTTATCTGGCAGTCGCACCGCCCGGGCAAAAGCACGAGCTCAGGATTGGTTTCCGGAACAAGCCCCTTTTCACTCCAGACAAATGTTGTCGGTTCCGAAACGAACATCGGCTGCGGGTTGCCTTCGCCAAAAGGTGCCAGTTTTACCACATCCCGCTCAAATTTACTCAGGGGCAGAAAACCATCGGCAACCAGCATCGACTCCCGAACAATCTTCGGGGCAAAATTGGTGTGGGCAAACCGCTCTGCCGCCCGGATGAACTCAGCGACATTCTCCTCCTTGATGGAAAATCCTGCCGCCTTCTTGTGCCCGCCATAGTCGATAAAGTAGTTACGCAGCGCCCGCAACAACTCCATTAAATCAACACCCTCCATCCCGCGACATTCACCAACCCAGGCATCACCTCTGCAGCCAATAACAATTGCCGGCACACCGTACCTTTCCCGTAACCGGGCAGCACTGAACCCTAACGCCCGCAAAGAAAGTCCCGGGTGTTGCACAAACAGTATCCCGTCGCCAAGCCGCACATTTTCACTTGCCAGGGCAAATGTTTTCTCCGCCTCCTCGCGCCACGCCTGACTGCGCGCCACCAGTTCCTTAACCCACGCTTCAGCAACCGCCGGGTCCTGGTCAAGGAAATGTCTTACCCCTTCGCCCCCATTCGCCGATGCAAACAGGGGCAAAAGTTCAGCAAGAAATCCGCTCACCGTAAAACCCTGCGGCGGAAAGTTTATCGACTTGAGCACCGCTCGCACCGCCGGAATGTTTGTTTTCTCCAGCTGGCGCAACCCCAGGGTTACGAGCACCCGATTCTCACCGGTAAGTGGTGCCCGGTCCGCAATTGTCCCGAGCGTTGTCAACACCAGCGCATCCCGATAGACCGAAAAGAACTCTTCAGACGAAAAACCCAGTCTCTCCTGCACCAGACCCAGCGCCAGCTTCAGCGCCACGCCAACCCCGGTCAGATTCGGATACGGGTAATCGGAATCCGGACGCTTCGGGTCAACCGCTGCAACCGCACCGGGCATCGGGTCAATTACCTCATGATGGTCGGTAACCACCACATCAACCCCGCGCGCCTTCAATGCGGCAACATCCTGATAGTTTGTTATCCCGCAATCTACCGTAATTATCAACCGGACATCGCTCGCCTCGGCACTCTCAACAAACCGATAGTCAAGCCCGTGTTTGTCTCTGCCTTTTACCGGGATGTAATACCTTGCCTTTGCCTGAAGCCCGTTCAAGACCTGATAGAGCACAACTGTCGCGGTTATCCCATCAAGGTCGTCATGGCCCCAGATAAGAACCGGCTCCCTCTTTTCTATCGCCTGAAAAATCCGGTCCCGTGCCAGTTCAAAATCGGGCAAAAGTTCAGGAGGGTGGAGATGGGAAAAATTCGGATTGAGCCACTCCTCAGCACCGGTTCGGTCTTTTACGCCCCGCAACACGAGCAAACGAGCCAAAGGCTCTGAAACCCCAAGTTCCTGGACAAGCGCCTTAACCCGCTCCTCATCAACCGGCTTAATGGACCAGACCGCGCTACTCATCACCGCGCTCAATGGTCGATCAACACAATTCGGCCCTCAACCTGGGCGTCAACCGGCGAATGGCGCCGAATGTAATCGGCAATAACATCGCGCAGCGGCAGATAACTGTCCTCAATATCCTGACCCTCAGCAAAAACCCGATAATCACCGCTGCCTGCGGCAAGATACGAGTTGGTTGCCACAGTGTAAACCCGATTACTATCCAGAGGTTCTCCATTAACCAGCACCGAGACCACCCGTTCGCCAATCGGTTTCTTCTTTGTGTAGCGCATCTTTATCCCGGAAACCTGAAATATCGCATGGTGCCCGTTCACCGAAACCTCAAGCATCTCTTTCACCTGCTTTCCGGTCCACTTGCCCGTGACAACAGTATTGCCAAAAACATCAACCTGATAGATGTGCCGATAGGTAACCGGACCGGCGGGAATATTTGCCCTGATGCCCGCGGAGTTGTGGATTGCGATATCGGTATTGAACCGCTCGCGCATCGCATCGGTAATCAGATTGCCTGCTGGCGTTTCAATAAACCCACCCCGGGTCAACTCCCGCTTACAATATCCTAAAACCTCGTCAAACCCCTTTTCTGCAACCGCCCGCACCGAGTCAAGATGCCGGGCGTAATTTAAATCCCGGGGAATCTCATCGCCTAACAGGTCAATCAGTTTCCCCTGATAACCAACAATCTGTCGGGTTTTAAGGTCAAAACTGATGTCCAGCACCCCGACCGTACTCAACTTTGAATACGCCTGCTGGATAATCGTGTGATTCTTTGGACTCTCGTAAGGCGGTTCCACCCCGGTGTGGCTATGCGCGCCGATGATGATGTCAACACCCGGGACTGAATCGGCAAACCGCTGGTCATGGGTATAGCCGATGTGATTCAGGGCAACCACAATATCCGCGCCCTGCTCCCGCAACCGTTTCACCTCCTCCCGGGCAACATCGTAATAGGGCAAAACCGTCAGGTTGCCAATCAAAGAGTCGTTGACCGTTCCGGAGAGGTACTTGGTCAAAACGCCCATAAGGCCAATCTTCACCCCACCCCGCTCAAAAATCGCGCTGCGCACAAGAAAACCGGGTGCGGTATCGGTTCCACTAACGCGCACATTCGTCGCAACCCAGGGGATACGCGAACTGTCAACCAGCTCTCTTAGAACCCACCAGCCCATATCAAAGTCGTGGTTCCCGGGTGCAACCGCATCGTAGCCTGCCCGCCGGAAAAAGTCCACCACCGCCTGACCCCGGGTAAAGTCGCCCACCGGTGTGCCCTTGAATATATCACCGCCATCTACGAGCAAAAACCCATACCCGTGCTGCATTGCCGAATCCCGCAACTCTCGAATTATCGTCAGCGCGCCACTGGCATTGGCAAGGGGTGGTGGAAAATTTCTGTCCAGCCAGTACGCCTCACCGGGTAAAAGCGCACCATGAATGTCGTTTGTGTGGACAATAAATATGTGCTGAACCTGGCTGAATCCAGAGGCAACTAAAATTAAAAAAATCCCTGTCCAAGGCAAAACAGCGCGCCGCTTAAAACTCATACTCCACACCGGTTCGCAAATTGAACCTCGCCTCGTACGCCCGAAAATCCGCATCCTCATTCTCTAAGGCAAAATCGCTGGCATCGAGCGCCTCCCGGTTCAAATTACCGTCAAGGTTAATCCGGTATCTGCCCGCATTAAAGCCCAGTCCGAACAACGCCTCAACCCGATGCACCGCTGGGTCGGTGCATAGCGGATTCAAACCAAACCCGTAACGCAGCCGGACCGAATTCAGCATAATGTGCTCAACCGTTGTCTGAACATAAATCACATTGTGTAAACCGCTGTCGACTTCTGCCCACGCTTCGGTGCCGACAATTAGTTTCACCCGGGACGGCAGTTGCGCTGGCGCCTGATAGTGCAACGCAATCTGCCCTCTCCAGGGATAGCCTTTAAGGCTAAAACTGTCCGGACTGTTGAACCGCAACCGGCTGTGATAACTCAACCCAATTTTGAACCGCGCCAGCGGCGCTACGGTTAAGCCAGCGTTCCAGCCCGGACTCCTCAATCCGTTTTTGATGACAAAACCATAGGTGTCAGGCTCCTGGACCATCTGAAAATTGAGTTCCCGTTCACCCCAGGCATAGCAAAATCCCGCACCGAGCGCGATAAACTTTACCGGTCTAACCGCCGCCGCAATATTACCCGAGTAGAGAAACCCGCGCTGCTCCAGTCGGTCTTCACCAATTTTAACATAAAACTCGTCCCGGTACTCCTTCAGATAGGTGTAATGGAAGTCGCGCACCGGTGCCACTCCCGCACCGAACGCAAACCGCTGAAACGGATAAACAACCGAAACTGGACCCGGCACCCAGTTGAAACCAATGTTGTCCGCAATCACCGCCTCACCAATCGTATTCTCAAACTGGTCGTACACATAGCGCACCCGCTGCTCTGACACACACCTCAAACCCCAGTTGACATTGAGCCGGCGGTAGTTAGAAAATTCACCCACCCCTGCTAAATCTGCCGGATTCTGGAAAACTTCCTCAGGAACCGGGTTTAACCATTCACCAAAATAGTCCCGCACTGGAATTGAGGGTGCGGCAAAACCGACCAGCACCATTGCCGAAACCGCAACGAAAAACCAGCGCCAACGATTTATTTTCATCAATCTTCACCCCCTACCATAAAAAGTCTAACTGCAAACTGACACTGAACCGGCTTTCCCGGCTGACAAAATCGGAAACCGGCGTGCCGTCGCCATAATGAACTCCCTCATTGTTCGCAAGTCCGGTATGAGGAAAGTCGCTGATTTTGTGCCGGAACTTCAGATAAAAGAGCAGGTGTTCAGAAATCTGGTCGGTCAGAGCCAGATACCACTTAAACCCCTGCCCATCAACAAACTCAATGGTATTGTCCTCAAACAGCCACTCCGACATTCCAGCACTGCGCCAGGTCGCAACGCCCAGTTCCCCGCTGAAACTGGAAGAGAAGTTGTGCTCCCACTGCACCGCAATAAAGTCGCCATTGATACTCGCCTCATCGTTGTACTCCAGACTCGGCGTTAGCACCGTTCGACCCGAACGCACCTCGGTTGTCAGATAGTCCCAGTTGGAAAGCGCAAGCATCGCCCGCAGGGTTGACTCCAGGGAAAGTGAATGGGTTGGCACCGCCTGTTTCGGATTTTCCCGTAACTGGACCTTCTGCTTAAACCGCAGCCGCACGCCGAAAACCGGCCGATACTCCACCTCGGCTTGAAACCGGCAGTTGTCACTACCCCAGGCAAGGTTGCGCCAGAGGTCAAGATAAGCCCGGGTAATGGTTACCGCGCGCGAAATCTGATACCGGGTCTCAACCATCACACCCTCTTCCGCCTTGGGCATCGGAAAGTCCTGCAAAGCGGCAAAAGCCGGGTCAATTAACCGATAAGGCTTCTCCAGTGTTGTATTTTCAAACCGCAACTCCTCGCAATAACCGCGATTGTAATGATTGACATAGTTCACATCGTAACGACGGTAAAGGACATTGACATAAAGATAGTCGTACTGGGTGCGCGCCTTAATTAAATAAGCGTTGCCCCCGCGCTGTTGTTGGGCAAACTCGCCCTCAAGGGAGAAGTTTTCAATCGCGGTTCGGAAGTCGGCGCCATAAAACAGCCTTGTTCTGCCCGTATCCAGCCGCAGGTAATTGGGGTCATCAAGTATTTCCGCATCACCGGGCAGGTCAAGGAATCGTGCCGCAGGCTGAAAATTTCTGCTCATCCGGCTGGACAGAACCGATGTACCGATTCTTGTTCCAACTGGCAAAAAGCCCAATCCCGATAAATCGAACCTGAAACTACCACCGGTGCTCGTTTCCTGCAAAGCGTCCTTAAAAGTGGAGTAGCGCGGATTGGAAACAATGAACCAGTTCACGGTACTATCCGGATTGACAATCGCATCCCGGTTTGCCCGGGAGAAAAACCCCAGAAACCCGGCTCTGCCCAGACGAACATTGCCCGCAACGCCCCGCATACCAAAACCCCGATTTTCATTCAAATCACCAAAAAGCCCTTCGGTTCGACTGGCAACCCGGGGTAAAAGTTCGGAATTGTTGTCAAGCAAAATCCCCTGACCCAGTGCCAGCCGGTAATCACCAACCATCAACCTTTCCAGGGGTCCTAACCCATCAACCGTCAGATAACCCTTCACATCACTTATCGCTTTGGGCTCATAAAAGTTCTGTCCCAGCCAACCCGCCAGACGCAACTTCTCCCCCAGGCGTAACCGCAACCGGTGGCTTGCTGTCGCCTCATTTCTCATTTGATAACGATAGGAACTTTCCACATTGAGTTGCTGCCGGAAAAACTCCATCTCCTCATCAGTATATCCCGCCTGCCGGAATACTGCCGTATCAGTGGCAAGTGTTTTAAGCGCTGCGGCAAAGTCGCCGGGTTCAACAATCCCATCCAGACCCGGGTCGGTCGCAAACTTTATCCGGTAGTTACCACCCCATCGGTCACGCGGCGCACGGTCAGTAAAACTTACATAATTACGCATCCCCCGATAACCATAAGTTGACAACCCATCAACCCTGCTGGCAAGGTCGCGCCGGCTCTCAATCTTACCGCCCCCTTTTAAATACTTAACAACCGCCACCGCATCTAAGAGCGACACATTCTCCAGCCGCAACAGGTCGTCAACCGTTGCCCGATTGATGTTCAACGGGTCAACCAAAAGGTCCTGCCAGTCTTCAACAACCGCTTTACTCGGACCATCCTCACTTGCCAGTCGGCGCTGAATGCGCAGCAGGTTCTCCTCCTGACGCTCTTCCCAGTCGCGCCGGCTGATGTAAATTAAAGGTTTCAACTCCTTCAATTTCTCGGGTGTGATGCCGGGTATCTGCAAAAGGTCATAAATGCTGTTCAATCGCCCGTACAACTGGAGATACTCATAAATCTTTTGCGCCGTAATTGAATCCACCGGTAACTGCCGGATTTCGTCAAGGCGGGCGTTGTTGATGTCCAGTTGCCGGTCGGGCGTAAAAGAAGCAATCAGGACAATGAAAACCCAGACCATCAGTGCTAAAATTTCACCAGCACCCCGAAGTTGTGCGTCAAGGGTAAAACCGGATGGGTCTTGAGCGCATAATCAACCCGGACCCGCTCCACGCCACTGCCCAGACCGAAAGAAAAACTAACCGGCTCAGTACTGGCGCCGGCGCGCAGCGTCAGATATTGGGGGATAATTTCAAACTCCTGACCTAAGGCAATCCTGGTCCGTATACCCGGCTCTTTGGAAAACCCGATGGTTGAATGAATCCCTGGGGTCGGTGAAAAACCCAGTCCAAACGCCAGAACCCGGGGAAGTTCCGACTCGCCAATCTTGGGTAAATTTATATTGTGGACACAAAAACCCGCGCTCCAGAACCGGTGCACCCGGGCAAACATCCCCAGATCCAGACCTGCAGTCCAGCCCTGACCGTAATCCTTTTGATACAGGTTGTAACCGTTGAGCCCGTAACCAAAAAAGATTCCTTCTGCCAGTTCAAAACCGTGCGCCAGTTTTATTGACCGCTGTGATTGCAGGGAAAAACCGGTCTCCTGAACCCGAAAACCAAAAGTTCCTAACCGTTTAATGGGTATGCCAATGCCGGCGTAAACCGTGTGCAAACCAACATCAACCCCGCTGTAAAGCAACTTATAAAACCCCTGAAACTGCCGTTCCTTCACCTGCGCCAGACCCGCGGGATTAAAATCGATCGCACTGATGTCATCAGCCAGCGCCCAGAAAGCACCCCCCATACCTTCGGCACGCACCCCAGAACCATCATCTTCAAAAATCGCATACCCCGAAGAAAAAAGAACAACCCAAACCAAGACCAGCGTCGCAACATTTGCCTTCATTAAAATTCATTCTATACCGCCTGATTTTTGAGTCAAGTTAAAGTTCTGAAGATATTATTTGAGGACGCATCGGGCTGATTAAAGAATATCGCGTTAGCCTTGGCGCTGCGCTAAAAAAGTTAAGGTACCTCTTTGCTACTTTCCGCGCAGGTTGTAGCGAACACCAATCCGCGCCGGCACAGGCCCGATGCCTGAAATAGTCAGCGCTTGTGGTGCATTTCGGGCAGGGATGTAGGTGAAAACAGTGAACGCATTTAATATGTGCGCCTCAAGAAAAATTTTAAGCCGCTTGTTGAGTTTATACCGAAGACCAAAACCGCTGTACATATCGTAAACCGGAGTTATCTTCATAAATTCGTTGAACCTTGGGTCAGGTGTTCCCTGCGTTCCCCAGTAACCGGTAAAGGAGATGCCACCCAGAAGATAAGGTGCGAATCGCCAGCGCGGCTGGGGCTCAACAAAGATATCAACCCCAGGTTGCGCCGCAATGGCAAAAGCACCACCACCGGCAGTAAAGAATTGGAGTTCGCCTAACATAATCCGGAAATACAGCCAGTTTAATGGCTGATAAAGAAACTCGACATCCGGACCGATGTAATCGTCCTTGTGGGTAATTCTCAGAACCTCGCCTTGATAATCGGAAATTGTTGTAAAGATTCTTACGCCGCTCTTGGTAATTCCGGCACCGAGATATTCTGCATGTTCAGCAGATGAAACGGAACTACTAATGACCCCAGGATTACAACAAGGGGAATTAAAAGGGTCTTGATATTACCCATTCCATCTATTGCCTTTCATTCATCAAACACTCTTATTTTCTCACCACCAGTTTTGCAGTCTTGCCGCCCGCCTCGATGAAATATGTGCCCGTGGCGAGTCCATTAAGGGAAATTTTTACATTCTGCGTATTAGCCGCACCTTTTGATACCCTTAAAGGAATCACCCGCTGCAACTTTCCGGACACATCGTAAATCCGCACCTCCGCCACAGGATAAGGTAATTTCAGGCTAACCGTTCCTTTTGCCGGGTTGGGTGAAACATTTAATTGTGGTGTAACACCGGTAGTAAAAAGTTCTTTAATTCCTGGTGTACTCTGATATTTAATCGTTACGATGTCATAGTCCGTGCCGTTATGTGAGGAGCCACTGACAATAGGGTTACCATCGGTATCCACTACCACTGGGAAAAACCTATCATCATACCCTCCATCATAAAATGTTGCCCACAGGGTGTCACCGCTTTCGGTGTATTTTACTAAAACGCCGTCAATAGAATCCATAGCCATTCCACTATTGCCCGAAACAAAGATATTCCCTATCACATCAGTTGCCACTCCGCCTGCCCAATCATTGGGTGTGAAGTTTAACTCTCTAGTCCAGACCGTATCGCCATTTAGAGTATATTTAACAACTGCCAGATTATAATCAAGCACATGGCTAAGATAACCCACAACAATAATGTTGCCCGAAGAGTCAAGGGCGATGTCGCCCCCTGCACCCAAACTGAATCCACTAACGGTGTCTCTTCTCGTCCAGATGGTGTCACCCAAAGAATCCAACCGCACCGTGAGCATTGGCCTCCTTGTAGTATCGGTACCGGTAACAATAAAACCCCCTACTGGCAATTTGGCTATGGCGTAAAAATCGGAGACCCAGTTGTACGGTCTGCTCCAGATAAGGCTTCCCATTGCATCGTACTTCTGGATTAAACCGATGTAACGACCACCTCCCGAATAAGTATAACTCCAAACAGAAACTATGATATTATTTTCATCATCAATAACAACACCAGTATACATGTCCATATCCCAATGCCGGTACTTTCTCTCCCAGAGGAAATTACCTTCAGGAGAAAATTTTACCAATAGACACTGTGACTCAATTGTGTCATTACTGCAATAACCCGCAACTATAATATTGCCATCGTGGTCTAAAGCGATGTCATATCCTTGTTCATTTTCACCACCGTCATAGTAGCGTGTCCAGATGGTATCACCGCTGGATGTGTACTTGATAAGCAACATATCCGAACCAGTAGCAAGACTCCAGGAACCACCGGTAAGTAGCAAATTGTTATCATGGTCGAAAATCATCCTGCCGCAATAATCATCTACTCCTGCCCCCCGGTCAAACCTTCTGAGCCACAAAATTTCCTGGCTATAAACAGAAACCCATCCCAACACTCCCCATAACCACGGCGAAAACAACTTTCTCCACCCCGAACCTTTGCAAAAACTTTTAATCATCTTTCCTCCTTTATTCCTGTGGGCACCCGGCACAATACCGAGTGCCCACGATTTCAATACCAATTACGAATGAGCCATCACCAGTAAACGTATGCTCGTGTGTACCTCATATCATTCGGGTTTCCTATGTGGTGACGCCCTTTTTGTTCCCAGCCGTATCCCTTTGTAGCAGAATATTCATGGTAGAATGTGAGGTTCGTGTAATAACCGTAAGTGGGGTGTTCCTTTGTAAACGCAAGAGCCCTATGAGGTGGAGGAGGAGAATAACTGATAGAAAAAGTTGAACAGGCAACAAATAATGTGCCCGGACCTTGTAAAAAGTTCCTTCCTGTACGCGAACCGCAGACAACCCATTTGGTAGCGTTACCATTTTTATAGCCTTTGTTTATCCAGGAACTTGCAGTCCAGTCGATGAAACCATCCTTGTCAATAACATCAGCACTCGCTTCATATTCGCTCGGAGTTTGATATCCTTTCTGATGAAGTTGTTCGGCGGTAACTGCGGTAAATTCTGCCCCTGGAGAAGAGGGATTGTTGGTTTCAACCTCAATTATGATGGCGGCATTGTCAGTGTTGATGGTGTATTCGTAAAGATAATAGTAAACATCCGCTATTGCTATGCCTCCAAAGCACAGGCAGAGTGCAACTGTTGCTAATGCGGCTTTAAAGTTTCTCATTTTTCAACCTCCTTTCTTTGTTTATCCCTAATTGCCGCATTAATTGATTTGAACCTCCAGCCCAATTCTGGACTGGAGGCGCACCCTGCCACCGATAACCTCACCGGATTTGTTGTAAAACCAGAAATCACAGGATAGAACGAGTAGAGTAGAGTAGAGTAGAGTAGAGTAGGCTCGTCATCATAGTTTTACGCCACAACAATATTACATCAAAAACCTGTCCTGTCAAGTTGCCGGTATTTGCCGGTGCAGGCACAGCGATAATGCCCCTATTTTTAATATACGAAAAAACAAGGAGAAGTGACAAAAAACCGTTCCCCCAACAGTCCGGGGGTAATTCCTGGGATAGTCTTATACACCCCTTTCATCGCACATAGCGTGATATCGCGGAAGCCTGATAGCGCGGTAGCCGAACTCGCACCTTTTGGTGCTATCTTATTGATAATCAACAGGGTTCTACCTGAAACCGTCTAATTAACCCTTTTACTAACAATTAACCCAATATTCTGCTAACCGGTCTTTAGTGCTGTCCTGAATTCTGTTTCCGGTTCTGTTCCCGAGGGTGCCTTCAGATTTGATTGGATGTGTAATTAAGCTCCCCTCCCTTGAAGGGAAGTGTAAGAGCAAAGGTGAATTACAGAGCAGAGTGGCTAAGAGAACTTAACCATCGTTTTGGCGGTGGGTTAACAGCCGTTAGGGCGTGGCGAACAGCCGTTCGATTATCCGCCGGATTCGGGAAATGTTGACAAGCGAATCTGCCGGGAAAATTTGCTCCCATTCACTAAACTGTTCCGAGGGCAGGTTTTCCAGTAACCGCTCTTCTTCGGCTTCTTCCCAACCTTCATCAAGTTCCATCGTATCAACAGTTTCAACCTGCTGCTCAATCTTGGCACGTGCCGCTGCGATAAATGCCGGTTCAGGAAACACCCTCTTTGACTCTTCCGCCGCCATCAAAATTAGCAGTAAAGCGATGCCGACAATAATCAGCAGCTGTAAATTCTCCCTCACCAATCTAATTATAGCAAAATCACCGCATTTTGCCACTTCTTCTTTTGACATCACCGCCCGCCGATTTACAATTTTTCAAAATGAAACCCGAGCGCTTTGATGTAATTGTTATTGGTGGTGGTCATGCCGGTTGTGAAGCGGCGCTTGCCTGCGCCCGGATGGGCTGTAACACCCTTCTTTTAACCCAGAACCTTGACACCGTCGCGTTGATGTCGTGCAATCCCGCGGTCGGTGGCATCGGTAAAGGACAGCTGGTCAAGGAACTTGACGCCCTTGGTGGGCAGATGGCACTCATCACCGACCAGGCAGGAATCCACTTCCGGCAGTTGAACACGAGCAAAGGCAGGGCCGTACGCTCTTCACGGGTTCAGGTTGACCGTCAGTTGTACCGGCAGTTGATGCGCGCTCAACTGGAAAAAATCGAAGGACTGACCATTCGTCAGGGTATGGCACAGCGTATTCTCACCCGGGGCAAAACGGTTTGCGGCGTTGAAACCGAAATCGGCGAAAAATTTTACAGCAAAGCGGTTATCCTCGCACCCGGCACATTTTTATCCGGCCTTGTCCACATCGGCTTAACCCATTTCCCGGCGGGTAGGCTGGGCGAAGCGCCCGCCAATCTTTTGAGTGAAAACCTGCGTCAGCTCGGGTTTCGCCTTGGTCGATTTAAGACCGGCACACCCCCGCGTATCGACATTCGCACTGTTAACCTGAAGAAGTTGCCAGAGCAACCCGGCGACGAACCGCCACAGCCATTTTCCTTCTGGACTGATGAGCCGCTGAAAAACCGTGCCGCCTGTTACATCACCTACACCACACCCAAAACCCATCGCATCGTGAAGTCGGGGCTGAAGCATTCACCGCTCTACACCGGCATCATCAAAGGCAAGGGTGTCCGTTACTGCCCTTCCATCGAAGACAAGGTTGTAAAATTCCCAGAACGGGAACGGCACCATATCTTTCTGGAACCCGAAGGGGTGAACACCATCGAATGTTATCCCAATGGCATCTCCACCAGTCTGCCGGTCGAAATTCAGGAAAAGATGCTTCACTCCATTTCCGGACTGGAAAATTGCCGGATGATGCGGCCGGGCTATGCGATTGAACATGACTACGCGGACCCGACTCAGTTGTATCCGACCCTCGAAACTCGCTTGATTAAAAACCTCTACTTTGCGGGTCAAATCAATGGCACTACCGGTTATGAAGAAGCCGCGGTTCAGGGGCTCATTGCCGGTATCAACGCCGCTTTGCGGGTTAAAGACAAACCGCCATTTACCATATCGCGTTCCGAAGGTTATATCGGCGTTCTGATTGACGACCTTGTAACCCGGGGCACCGATGAACCGTACCGCATGTTTACCGCCCGGGTTGAATACCGGCTCCTTTTGCGGGAAGACAATGCCGATTTACGGCTCGGGCCCAAAGGGTTTGAACTGGGCTTGCTGCCGGCTGAGCGCTACCGGCTCATTGAAGAAAAAAACCAGCAGTTTCACACCACCATCAACTGGCTGAAAACCGCCCGGGTCAAACCGTCACCCGAAATTAACCGGCGTCTGAAAAAACTGGGCACCAGCCCGCTTAATGAAACTACCAGCGCAATTGAACTGCTGCGCCGCCCGGAAATCACCTATGAATACCTGCAAACCATCGTGCCCGCAGCGCCGGCAATCGCAAAATCGGTTCAGGATTTAGTCGAACTGGAGGTGAAGTATGAAGGGTATATCAACCGCACCCGGCGTCAGGTCGCCGAGTTTCAGGAACTGGAGAAGGTTCGAATTCCGGCTAATCTTGACTACTCCGCGGTGCCAGGACTTTCTACAGAACTGCGCGAAAAACTGGCGCGCATCCGTCCCCAATCACTGGCACAGGCGCAACTTATTCCGGGTATAACCCCGGCAGCAATCTTTGCTTTAACCGTATTTCTAAGGGGGAAAAAATGAGTCTAATCCAACTCCGCACCGAACTGGAGTCGTTCTGTCGCAACCGGGGCGTTGTCGCCTTCGGTGTTGCGGAAATGAAAGATATCAACACCAGCGATGTCGCCTTAACACCGGAAACATTCACCCGTCTCCCTTTTGCCATATCCCTCGCGGTCCCACTATCTTCGGAAGTTCTTGCAACCTTAACCGACCATCCTAACATTCTTTACGAACACCACTATCGGCAGTTGAACTTCGCCCTGGACCGGATTGCACTGGAACTGGTCTGGCGTCTGCAACAGTCCGGTTACAACGCCCTGCCCATACCCGCCTCCCAGATTGTTGACTGGGAAAATCAGCGCGCTCATCTCTCTCACAAACGGGTTGCGCTCGCTGCGGGCCTGGGCTGGCTGGGCAGAAACAACCTCCTAATTACGCCCGAATTCGGTGCGCAGGTAAGACTGGTAACCGTTCTCACCGACCTGCCCCTTGACCCTGGTGCACCATTGAAACAGGATTGCGGCAGCTGTTACCGGTGTGTAGAAGTCTGTCCGGCACAGGCGATAAAGGAAAATCCCGCCGAGTTTGACCACCGCGCCTGCTTTGAAAAGTTAAAGGAGTTCCAGCGCCAGCACTTTGTTCATCAGTTTATCTGTGGGCTGTGTGTCCGTGCCTGCCCCGGACAGAACACCTATCGCTGATAACGAAACTCCCGACCCAGTGAGACAAAAATTCGCACACCGCCCGGGTGCGGTGTCGGTTTCAGAAAATTACCCAGCCCGATAATCGCCTTTGCCGGACCGAGCGGCGTATTGGTCAGTATCCCGACACCCGCTCCCCAGTGCAACATATCCAGTACCTCTTTTCTCCTCAAAATTAGTGTCTCAGGCGGAGAAAATGTTGCGCCATTTGCCATAAGCTCCAGATACAGGGGATAATTACCCTGTCGGGAAAAATCAAGCAACTTAAATCGCAAACCACCCCCCAGATACAGCCTTTGCTCGGTTGTCCACTCATCCGGTGCGAAACCCACCAGTTCGGGCCGGTTGCGAAAATAACTGGCAAACCCCATATCGCCCAGAGCAAAACCCAGCCCGCCGTAAAGCCGTAATCCCAGAAAAGAAAAAATCGGCACTACCTGCTCACCGTTCCAATCAAGCCTGATATACTCCCGGCTACTTTTCAACCGCGGATAACTGTAAAATAAATTCAAATTGTAGGCGAGCCCGCGCCGCGGTAGATAGATATCATCCTGACTGTTGAACTCAAGGGTAAAGGTCGGACCAATCACCTGCTCCGGTTTCAAACTGTCAACAACCGCCCCGGCGTAAGCAACCCTTTCTCCTTGGAAGCCAAAATTGAAAAACCCGTTTCGGCCCAGAATGTAGCCCGCGGTAACAATTGCACCAGTGTAGTAAACAAAATAACTGGAAGAAAATGTGCCGGCTTGCCACCAGTTGCGGCTCTCCCGGCCTAAAAACAGGTCAAAACGATAGCCAAAAGGCAGATTAAACACCTTTGTCCCGGTTAACCCCAGACGCAACTCATAAGGATTACCCAGCACCTCTGCTGCCCGTGCCATCGCACCTGTCCCCCACAGGTTCCCCTCTCCCACTTCGGCACCTACCACCACATTGTCGTAACTGTCGTACCGCAAACCGAGCAGATAAAACCCATAGGGCTTCTCGCTCAATTCGAACACCACATCAACACTGTCGCTACCCGCAAACTCCAGCCGGTAATTTACATCCTCAAACAACGAACTGTTAAACAACCGCTCCAGGTCAGAAAGCAGGATGTTGAAATCCAGCCGCATACCCGCTCTGGTCCGCACTTCGCGGCGCAAAAGCGACTCCCGGGTCCGTTTTACCCCTTCAAACCGTACCGCCTTTACCACAGGAACCGCCTTAACCTTAACCGCCCGCTTCATCACCACCGGAGTCCGCCCCTGCAACTTCTCTCTTATCAAAGGCAGCGCCGCCCGCGCCGCGGATTCGCCCGCGGCAATCAACTCTTTTGCCCGGGCAAAGTCCGAGTGCAAAAACCTGGAAACATCAGGCTCAATCACCACATCGGCAAGTTTCTTCTCCTCCTCCACCCGACTGAACCCCATTAAATCTACACTCTTTGAAGCCACATCAATTAGCGACGCCTCCTGTGCCTCACTGCGCCGCATCGTCAATACCGCAATTACAAAATCCGGGTTAAACTCGAGCACCGGCTCAACCGGCAGATACTCCATTACACCTCCATCAACCAGTTCTACCCCGTTAATCACCTCCGGTGCAAAAACACCCGGAATCGCAATACTGGCTCGAATCGCCTGCTCCAGTCTTCCCTGGCGCAAAACTACCTTCTTTCCCGCCTTCCAATCGACCGCCACCGCCCGATAGGGAATCGGCAGACTGTCAAAATCATAGCCGGTATGGAACTCAATGTCCGCCAGTAACCGATTAAGCAGAAACTCCACATTTTGCAAAGGCACCAGACCGCTCGGCAAATACGGCACAAAATTCCGCTGCCGCAACTGCACCACATACCGTTGCGCCTGTTGCCGCTCCGGTAGATACAGGGCACCAAAATTCGGCTGCGAAGAGAAAAGCCGGTTCCAATCTGCGTTCAAGGCAATACTTTCAATCTGTGTGGCACTGTAACCCGCCGCATAAACCCCACCAACCAAAGAGCCCATACTGTTGCCGGCAATGCCAACAAACCCTATCCCTTCCTCTTCTAAGACCTTCAATACGCCGATATGAGCGAGCCCCAGAGCCGCGCCACCGGAAAGCGCCAGTCCAATCCGCACCGGCTCAGCAAAAACTACACCCGCAAACAACAGAGACAAAAAAGCCCGTTTCACACCAGACATTTTATCCTCTAAACTTCATCTGTCCAGCCCCTTAACTCATCTTTATCTACCCATTGCAATCTTCCCCGGCTCTTATTATAATTAAATGAAGGCGGGTCGGACGGTCGCTCCTGATTTCAGGAGAGGAAAGTCCGGGCACCGCAGGGCAGGACACTCGCTAACCGCGAGGCTCCAGTTGGGTGACCGGCTGGAGACGGAGAGTGCCACAGAAACGACACCGCCCTGCACTTTTGATGCAGGGTAAGGGTGAAATAGTGCGGTAAGAGCGCACTATCCGTTGTGGTGACACAGCGGATGGGTAAACCCTGTCTGGTGCAAGACCAAATTGGGAATCGGACTGGCCCGGTCCAGATGATTCCCGGGTAGGTCGCTTGAGACGGCGGGCAACCGTGCGTTCCAGATAAATGACCGTCACCCTTTATGGGTACAGAACCCGGCTTACAGACCCGCCTTCAAAAACTTCTGGTCGCTGCTGCTGAATAACCACCTGGCCAACTGAACAGACAGAATATCCTATTTTCCCTTACCTGATGTTGTCTGAAACTCGCTTCCTGAATTTGACGCTGTTGAGATTTTTTTCTAAAATTTTATCTCTTACAGTTAAAAGGACTATAACAGGTGATTAACCTCAAGCGGTTTTTCTTTCACAACCTGGCGCTGGACATAACCGGCACCACCAACCAGGACGAAATTTTCCGCCTTGCCGCCGCACGGCTGGCTGAAGCCGGAGTTGTCGCCAACGCCACGGCTCTGGTTCAGGAGCTAAAAGAGCGGGAAACACTCGGCTCAACCGGTGTGGGCATCGGCATTGCCCTGCCCCATGTCATCAGCTCCAATGTACTGAAACCAGCGGTAGTTGTATTTCGTCTTGAGGATCCGCTTGAATGGCAGGCAATTGACCACGCACCGGTACAGTTAATCGTCCTTTTGGTTGCACCCGAGAAAGACCGCAATCTCTACCTTGCCCTGCTGGCAGAGGTCGCTCGTTCCTTAAATACCCCCCACATCCGCGCCGCCGCTCTGAAAGCGAAAAATGCTCAGACCGCTTCGCAGATTATTTCCCAGCCACCCCATCAGGGGTTTTTCAAACGCAACCGCCGCCTGTTATTTTTCTTTGGGTTGGTGGCACTCGTCTTCATCGGCGCAAGCATTGTTTTACCTCTCATCCGCCTGCCTGAATCCGGCATTTACCGGGAACTGGGATATCTACATTTCAACAATCCCGAGTGGCTCTTCCGGCAGAAACTGACCATCACCCTTTTCCTGGCAATGATTTTTGGCACACTGCTTTTCTGGCGCTTCCGCGTCGCAATTGCTGCCGCCGCACTGGGTATCTTACTCATCGTCGGAGTTATGGACCTGGAGCACACGGTAAAGTTTATGTCGATTCCGACCATTCTGTTCATAATGGCAATGATGGTAATTGTCCGCTGGCTCCAGAATATCGGTGTCTTCCGTTTTGTTGTTGTCAAAGCGGTGGAAAAGGTCAAAGGTGTACCATGGCTTTTACTGCTATTACTGATGGGTTTTTCGGTACTGCTGGGCGGTTTTGCCGATGAGGTGTCGGCAATCCTTGTCACCTTCGGTCTGGCGCTGGAGATTTCCCGGCGCACCCGCGCACCGCTTGTGCCCTTTCTCCTTTCTCTCGTTTTTGCCACCAATGTTGGTTCGGCGTTAACGCTGGTTGGTAACCCGATTGGCGTCTATATCGCCTTTGCCGGGGGATTAAGTTTTGAAGACTTTTTCCGGTGGGCAACGCCGGTTTCGGCAATCACCGCGGTAATTGTTGCCCTGCTCTGCCTCTTGCTCTATCGGCGCCACTTCTTTGGTACCCGATATGAAATTGACCCCGAAGAACTGGAAAAGTCAACGGGCACCATTGACCGGGCAAAACTCCGCACCGGTATCATCACATTTATTGTCACCGTTATTTTGATCGCCCTGCACCGTCGGCTCGAAATCTGGCTCGGACTGGGTGATGGTACCGCACTGGTTGCGGTTGCGCTGGCAGTGACCGGTTTTGTGGTTTTTTACGAGCAAGAAAAGGGCAGGGTTCTCGTCGAAAGAGGGATTGACTGGTGGACACTTTTATATTTTATGTTTCTCTTTGCCACCGCTGCCTGTCTCGAATATACCGGTGTTACAACAAAATTGGGTTATCTGGTGTTGCGTTTTTCTGAATCGGTCGCCGGCACTAATGTCCCGGGTAGGGAAATGACCGTACCGAGCGTCGCCCTGCTCCTCTGGTTTTCGGGAATCACTTCCGGTTTTGTTGACAATTTGCCCATCGTTGCTGCCCTCGCCCCTGTTGTCAAAGACCTGACCCGATTCGGACTACCCCATGCCTCAATCCTCTGGTGGGCTTTGCTGTTTGGCGGCTGCTTCGGCGGCAATCTGACGGTAATTGGTTCAACCGCCAACCTTGTTGCGGTTGGTGCGTTTGAACGGGCAAGCGGTCGGCATATCCGTTTTGGCGAATGGATTAAGGTCGGCGCAATCGTTACGGTCGCTGCCCTCCTCGTCGCAACCGTTGCTCTCTTTATCCAAATTCCAATGGCGCCATAAATAAAAAGGAGAAAAATAAAATGTTTGAGCGGATTCTTTACATCATCAGTGAGAAACAGGAAGAAAAACATTCGGTGCTGGAACTCGCCCGCCAGCATCAAAGCACCGTACTCCTTTCTGCGGTCAGCCCGGTCGCAGAATGTCCGCCCCCGCGTAATGAAGGAGAAACCCGCCAGGCGGTACGAAAAGAAGAGCATGAACGCCGTTGCTGGCAGGACATCTACCGTCTTGAAGATGAGTTTAAAAAATCCGGTATCAAAGCATCGGTTGTTGCCCAGCTGGGCACACTTGATAATCTTCAGTTTCTTGCCAACTCCACCCGCTGCGACCTTGTTATTCTCCCTACCAGTATTCTCGAAAACTTTGACTACAGATTACCGGAAGAACTCCTGCCTAACCTACCCTGTCCTCTGCTGCTGATGAGCAACCCTTAAAATGTCCCTGATTGCCAGTTACCTGAAACCGGAACTTGTTTTCGACCTGGAGCGGGCCGATTCACCGGTTGAACTATTCGCTTTTGTCGCCGAGAAACTAACCAAATTTGGTGTCGAGCCGGCAACAGCAATTTCGGCACTTGCCCAGCGGGAAGAGGCAGGCTCAACCGGCATCGGTCACGGTGTTGCCTTACCCCATGCAATAATTCCGGGTAACTTATCAGCGCCACTCTTTGCCTTCATCCGGGTACGCAAAGGTGTGAACTGGCACGCCATCGACTCCCAGCCGGTGAAACTAATCTGTCTTATCGTTGCCCAAGAAAATCAGCGACCCGAATATCTAAAACTCCTTGCCGAAATCAGCCACATTGTTGCGCAACCTCACCTGCGCCAAAAACTACTCAAAGCAAGAGATGTCCCGGATTTAATAAAACTTCTTCTTCAGGAACCGACCCCGGGATTTTTTGCCCAATACAAGAACGCATTTATTCTTGTGGGGGCGATTATCGTCACTTACATTATTAGCCGGTTTTTATTTCCCGCACTAACACTACCCGCAACCGGCATTTACGAAAAACTGGGTTACACCAGGTTTAATTATGAACCCTGGCTCACGCGCGAGGCGCTCACCGCCGCCATCTTCCTTGGTATGATTCTCGGCACGATATTCTTCTGGCGCTACCGCGTGGCACTGGCGGCAACAAGCATCGCATTGCTCCTGTTAATGAAAGTGATGGACATTGAAAGTGCGGTGGAATATATGTCCATTCCCACCGTCATCTTCATTATGGCGATGATGGCTTTAATAAAATGGTTAGAAAATATCGGCGTATTCCGAACAGTTGTTGCTCGTGTTGCCCAGCATGTCGGAAACTCACCGGCGCTGATGCTTATCGTACTAATGCTTTTCTCAATCGTCCTTTCGGGATTTGCTGGGGAAGTGTCTGGTATTCTTGTAACCTTTGGACTGGCACTGGAAATCGCGCGCCGCACCAAAAGTTCTCCTTTACCATATCTGCTTGCCCTGGTCTTTGCCACCAATGTCGGCTCGGCATTAACCCTAGTAGGCAATCCAATTGGTGTCTATATTGCCTTTGCTGGCGGCCTCACATTTGAAAACTTTCTGCGCTGGGCAACGCCGGTATCCTTAATCGCTGGCATCGTAACGATAGTTCTCTGTCTTTTACTCTTCCGCCATCGTTTGTCTAAACCCAAAGAGAGTATCTCCTCAGCATTCACCGTTGAAGCGGACCCGGCAGAGGTGCGGTTCGGCATCTTTGTCTTCATAGCGGTGATTCTGCTCATCGTCCTGCACGCGCGGATTGAAACCTGGCTCCACCTTGGTGAAGGGACAATGCTCATCGCCGCCCCGCTTGCCGCGCTTGCCTTTGTCTTATTTACTGAACAGGAACGAGGAAAAATTTTGATTGAACGCGGTGTTGACTGGTGGACAATCCTTTTCTTTATGTTTCTCTTTGCCAACGCCGCCTGTCTTGAACACACCGGAGTCACCACCAAGTTGGGTTATCTCATCCTCAAAGTTGCGGAAAAATTGCCCATAACCCACTGGTTGGGCTCTTCGGGTTTAACCGGTTCCAGTCTTATTTTGATGCTTTGGTTTTCCGGTATTAGCTCCGGTTTTGTTGACAATATGCCCATCGTTGCGGCTCTTGTACCGATTGTCAAAACTCTGGTGCAGATTGGTCTGCCGCACGCTTCAATCCTCTGGTGGAGCCTCTTACTTGGGGGTTGCTACGGCGGCAACCTGACGATGATTGGCTCCAGTGCCAATCTGGTCGCCGTTGGTGCTTATGAAAAAGCGACCGGTCAGTCACTCAAATTTGCTGAATGGATTGCAACCGGCGCGATCGTCACCCTGATTACACTGGTAATTGCCACCATCCTTCTCCTCTCCCAGATTTCTCTATCCCCCTGAACAAACAAACCGTTATGAAGAGAAAAGCAGATACCAAAGGGGGCAAGCCCCGGGCTACTACCCATACTGCTGTCCCTCCGGTAGCTCATCAGCCCGTCAATCTTCTCTCCCTTCTGCCTTTGGTCCCGGTGCTTCTTACCCTAATTATCCGTCTCCTCTTCATCCTTGAGGTACGCCATCTACCTTTTTCCTGGGTATCGTCTTATGTCGTGGACTCCTGGGCTTATCATCGCTGGGCACGGGAAATTATCGGTGGCAACTTCTGGGGTTCGGATGTCTTCTTCCTTAGGCCCGTTTATCCTTACCTGCTGGCTCTGCTCTATAAAGTTTTCGGGCAAAAGGTAATTGCGGTTCAGCTATTTCAGACCCTACTCGCCACCGCATCCTGTTTTCTGCTGTATCGCTGTGCCGAAAAAATCTTTAACCGCTTTACCGCCTTTGTTGCCGGCATCGGGTTCGCAATGTGCGGTGTGTTAACTTTTTATACCGGGGCTCTACTCTATGTCGAAATCACCATCTTCTTCAGTCTGCTCACCCTTTATCTCCTCACTCCGAATCCTGCCCCATTAACCACGCGCCGTCTGGTGTTTGCCGGATTAACCTTTGGTTTACTTGTCCTGTGCCGGCCTGAACTTTTACTACTTGCCCCTTTCTTACTTGTTTATCTCTTGCGCGATAAAACTCCGCTGAAAAGAGTTGTACTCTTTAGTCTAATCTGTCTTTTAACAGTCGGCGTTGTACCCATACGGAACTTCCTTATTGCCCGGGACCCGGTGCTCTTTACCGCCCACTCCGGTATCAACTTTTACTATGGCAACAACCCTGCGGCAGACGGCACCTGGCAGTCGCCACCCGAACTTGCCACCGGATTGGGCTTCTCCCATGAACGACTAAAGAAGGTCGCAAAAACGGTCAACGGCAAAGAGTTGAGATGGTCTCAGGCTTCATCCTACTGGACCAGGAAAGGTATAAACTACATCCTTACCCATCCCTGGGACTGGCTAAAACTGCTTTTCCGGAAGTTTCTGCTCTTCTGGAGCAATTACGAAATCCCCAATAATTACTACCCGGAAACGGTACGCCCTTTTTCCCGGACTTTGAAAGTCGCCTTTATCAACTTCGGCGCAGTTGCGGCGCTGGGCATCATCGGAATGTTTTTCGCAAGACGCAACCGCCGCGCTCTGCCGGTTTATCTCTTCGTTCTTGGTTATCTTGGTTCGTCACTAATTTTTTATGTCCTGTCCCGGTTACGTGCCCCGGTTATTCCGTTCCTGTTGATTTTTGCCGGCTATGCTGTCACAGAAATATATCAACTTCTGCGCCACCCCCAGAAAAGAAAGTTCAGCATTGTCAGTCTTGCTGTCGCCATCCCCCTCTATCTCGCCACAAACCTTATCCCGATCAACCGCAACTCCTATTCAACGCAAGCCTGGACCCAACTGGGTAACATCTACCTTGAGCGCCATTACGCATCGTCGGCAATTGAGGCACTCAACCATGCCCTCCAGTTTGACCCGAAAAATGGTGCTGCCCGCTACAGTCTGATTCTCGCCTATTCCAGCCAGCGCCGCGTCCCCGAAGCAGAAAAGGAACTTTCCGCCCTCATTCAGAACAACCCCGATGCCCGGGAACTGTACCACCTTGCCGCCGCGCGCATCGCAATCGCTACCCGCGATTTCAACACCGCCCGGGAAAATTATCGTGCCGCGCTCCAATTCGACCCAAACAATCCGGAGACATTTTATCTTCTGGGAATGGTGTTCATCAGTATCAACCAGCTGGACAGCGCCGAACTTTACCTTGGTCAGGCAACTCTTCTTGACCCGTCCCATGACGCCGCCCGAAACGCACTGGCAATGGTCCGGGCAAAACGATGAAAACCGCCACCGCCTATCAAAAATTGACATCGTTCAAACTCGGTGCTAAATGTTAATGTGGCAGCCATAGTTCCCAATCACCACTGGAAAATATCCTCGCCGCCCCCAGAGGCTGTGGCGGCACTTGCTGCCGCTGCCCGAATTCCGCCGCTTGTCGCCCATCTGCTCTATCAGCGGGGCTGTCGCACCCCGGAGGCGATTGATGAGTTCTTAAACCCTTCGGCATCTCGTTTGCACCGGCCCGATACGCTGCCCGACATCACTAAAGCAACAGAACGCATCATCACCGCATTAGAGAAAAGGGAACCGATACTCGTTTATGGTGATTATGATGTTGATGGCGTCTGTGGCACCGCCCTGCTCGTTACCACCCTGAAGAATTTAGGTGGTAAAGTCCTCGCCTATCTCCCGCATCGGGAAAGCGAAGGCTACGGCATATCAACCGCCGGCATCGAATTTGCCCGTGCCAATGACATCCGTTTGATTATCACCAACGACTGTGGCTCAACCGACATTGAAGCGGTCAGGTTGGCGCGGCAGGCAAAAATCGATGTCATCATCACCGACCATCATGAAACCGGACCCGAACCACCACCGGCGCTGGCGTTCGTAAATCCGAAGCGCCCGGACTCCTGCTATCCATTCCGGGAACTTGCCGGTAGCGGTGTTGCCTTCAAACTCGCCTGGCATCTACTGGCAACACTGGGTCGCTCCAAGGAAGAGCTCATCGCCCTGCTCGACCTCGCCGGTCTGGGAACAATCGCCGATGTTGTACCTTTAATGGGTGAAAACCGGCTGATTGCCCGACTCGGTCTTATCGCCCTGAACCAGACGACCCGTCCCGGAATCAAAATGCTCGTTGAAGCCAGCCGTCTGCGGTCAAAACTTTTAACCGCACGCGACATCAGTTTTGTCCTTGCTCCGCGCATAAACGCTGCCGGTCGGGTTGGTCATGCCCGGACCGCATTAGAGCTGTTCCTTACCGATGATGAAACCCGTGCCCGGACAATTGCCACAGAACTGGAAACATTGAACCGGACCCGTCAGACGCTCGAAGACCGAATCATCAATGAAGCCAGCGCCTGTATCGAAGCGGAAAGAATGACGGAAAACCGCGTGCTTGTCCTTGCCCAGCCCGGCTGGAACGAAGGGGTAATTGGCATCGTTGCTGCGCGGTTGGTGGAACGGTTCTGGCGTCCCTGTATTATGATTGCCTTGAAAAAGGAAATCGGCAAGGGTTCAGGCCGCTCGGTAACCGGCTTCAACCTTTATGAGGCGCTCCACCGTTGCTCCGAACACCTTATTGCCTACGGTGGCCACCGTTATGCTGCCGGGTTAAAGATATTGCCTGAAAGAGTTCCTGACCTGCGGAAGGCAATTAACCGCATCGCCGATGAACTCCCGGAAGATATTTTTCAGCCTACTTTACATATCGAAGCGGTTGCCAATCTGAACGATGTCAACGATAATTTGCTCGCTTTGCTCACACGATTCGAGCCGTTCGGACCCGAGAACCCCGAACCGGTTTTTGCATCACTCGGTTTAGAAGTGGTTGGCTATCCCCGCCGTGTCGGACGAGACAAAGCCCACCTGAAGTTTCGGGTTCGTTCTGGTAATAAGGTTCTCGACGCCATTGCCTGGCAACGAAGCGATGAACTTCTGAATCTGGAAATCGGCAAACCCGACCACCTTGATATCTGCTATACCGTGACCCGGGACAGTTACGCCGGCCGCGATAAGGTCCAGTTAAATATTATTGACTTGAGGACAAAATAAGCAAACGGTCAGGATTTTTACCAGGACCCCGGTTGTGTTTACCAGCGGTAATGGGCAAAGGCGCGGTTGGCTTCTGCCATCTTGTGGGTATCTTCCCGTTTTTTAACCGCTCCACCCTGTTTTCGGCTGGCATCAATCAACTCGCCGGCAAGCCGCTCAATCATCGTATGTTCACTCCGGGCGCGCGCTGATTCCACAATCCATTTAATCGCCAGTGCATCCCGACGCTGCGGCGGTACCTCCATTGGAATCTGGTAGGTCGCACCGCCCACCCGTCTGGGCCTGACCTCAAGCACCGGTTTGACATTGTTAATCGCCTTCTGAAATACCGCATACCCATCTTCCCCGGTTCGCTCCTGTGCCAGTTCCAGCGCCTTGTAGAAAATCCGCTGCGCCACCGTCTTCTTGCCATCCCACATTAGTTTATTGATAAATCGTGCCACCAGCACCGAATTGAACCGCGGGTCCGGTGATGGTGTTCGCACCTTGAATTTACCGCGTCGCGCCATAAGCCTCCTTCTGGGTATAACCGTTTATTCTCATACTATCCAGCCTGCCCCTTCGGCTTCTTCACCCCGTACTGACTTCGTGCCTGCCGTCTGCCCTCAACACCACCACAGTCGTAAACCCCGCGTACCACATGATAACGCACACCGGGCAGGTCTTTTACCCTGCCACCCCGTACCAGCACAATCGAATGCTCCTGCAGATTGTGCCCTTCTCCGGGAATATAAGCGGTGACCTCGTATCCTGATGTCAACCTCACTTTACAAACCTTGCGTAACGCCGAATTGGGCTTCTTGGGTGTCGTAGTGTATACCCGCACGCAGACACCACGCCGCTGGGGACATCCCTTCAAAGCCGGGCTTTTGGAACGGGCGTGTACCTGCTTGCGGGGCTTCCGCACTAATTGATTAATCGTCGGCATAAGCCTCCTTAATGTTTAACAGTTTCATGCCGCTTCCTGTTCTTTCTTTTCTTCTTCCGTTATCAGTTTTATTCGGCTGAACTCCCGGAATCCAGTACCCGCCGGGATCAATCTACCGACTATAACATTTTCTTTTAAACCACGCAGCTTGTCAACTCTTCCTTGAATTGCCGCCTCGGAGAGAACCCGCGTTGTCTCCTGGAAGGAAGCCGCAGACAGGAAACTATCGGTCAAAAGCGCCGCCCGGGTAATACCCAAAAGAATTGGTTGGTAACTCGCCGGTCGGAGACCATCGGCAAGCAACCGGTCGTTTTCTTCCAGCACCCTGCGGCGCTCAACAATTTCACCCTCTACGAAATTACTATCTCCAGCATCTTCAATTCGCACCTTGCGCAACATCTGGCGGACGATTACCGAAATGTGCTTATCGTTGATTTTCACCTTCTGCAACCGATAAACTGCCTGGATCTGGTTTGTCAAAAACTCCTGAACCGCCAGCCAACCCTTCACCCGCAGCACATCATGAGGATCTACCGACCCTTCACACAACTTATCTCCCGCCTTCACCGTATCACCCGACTTCACCAGCAAAAATTTACCGTAAGGGATTTCATACTCCTTCACCGCACCGCCCTCGGACATAACTCGCACTGTCCGTTTGCCTTCCTTGGGTTCACCGACCTCAACAACCCCGTCAATCTCGGAAATTACCGCAGGTGATTTAACATGTTTTGCTTCGAACAACTCTGCCACCTTAGGAAGACCGCCGGTAATGTCCCGAGTTCGTGCCATCTCTTTGAGTAATCGTGCCAGGATGTCGCCAGCGACAACCTCCTGTCCATCATCCACCACGAGGTACGCCCCCGCCGGTAACGCATGCGAATCCACAACCTTCCCCTTCTCGTTTACAACCTCAAGGGCGGGATGTAATTTCCGCTCCCGGTCGTCAACAATGATGCGCTGTTTTTGCTCTGTGCGCTCGTCAATATCCTCGCGCAATGTCCGGCCGACTTCGATATCACGGTAGCGCACTTTACCCTGAGCTCGTGAAAGCAGCGGAATGGAGTAAGGTTCCCACTCAAACAGGACATCATCTTCTTTTACCTCTTCGCCATCCGTCACGCGGACCAGCGCCCCCTGTGGTACGGTAAACGGCACAACCCGATCGCCCGCGGTTAAAATCAACCGACCCTGCTCCAGTGCCGTTGCTTCGCCATCACTGCGCCGCACGACAACCATACCCTCAAATTTCACTTTACCGGCAAACCGGGCGGTCGCCTTGGTTTGTTCCGCCACCCGTGCTGCCACTCCGCCCACATGGAAGGTCTTTAAAGTCAGCTGGGTTCCAGGCTCGCCGATTGACTGTGCAGCAACAATGCCCACCGCTTCGCCAATCTCTACAACCCGTCCGGTCGCCATATTCCTGCCGTAACACTTAACACACAAACCATAAGGAGCCTCACAGGTCAATACCGAACGCACCCGCACCATTTCGATACCGCTCGTCTCGATTTCCTCGGCCGCCTTATCTGTTATCTCTTCACCCGCCCGAACAATCACCTCACCGGAAACCGGATTCACGATATCATCGAGCGCAAACCGGCCCGCAATTCGTTCGCTCAACGGCTCAATGACATCGCCCCCTTCCCGCAGCGCCGTAACCTCTTGCCCAACAATTGTACCACAGTCCTCCATTGTAATCACTACATCCTGCGCCACATCCACCAGTCGTCGGGTCAAATACCCAGCCTCTGCCGTTTTCAATGCGGTGTCGGTTAATCCCTTACGGGCACCGTGTGTTGAAATAAAGTATTCCCACACCGACAGGCCTTCCTTAAAGGAACTCTTAATCGGGGTTTCAATCACCTCTTCGCCCACCGTGCGCCGCTGGGGTTTTGCCATCAAACCCCGCATACCGCCCAGCTGCGCTGCCTGGGTACGAGAACCACGCGCGCCGGAGTCAATCAAAATGAAAACCGGGTTGAAGCCATCCTGGTCCTTCTGCAACCGCATCATCAACGCCTCTTCCACCTCCGCCGTTGCCAGTGTCCAGGTGTTGACAACTTTGTTATACTTCTCCGAATCGGTCATCAGCCCCTGTTCGTATGCCCGTTGCACGCGCCGTACATCATTTTCGCTCTCGCGCAGAATTGCCTCTTTTTCTTCCGGCACCACGATATCATCCATACCGATTGACAACCCTGACCGTGTTGCCATCTCAAACCCCAAATCTTTTAAATCGTCCAGGAGCCGAACCGTCGCATCCAGCCCTAATATCCGGACACACTTATCAATCAAACCGATAATCTTGTCTTTGGGACACACTTCATTGACAAACCTCAACTTCTCGGGCAGTACCTCGTTTAATAAAACCCGGCCGGCGGTTGTTACAAAATCCTTGCCCTGATACCGGAATAATATCCACTCATGCAAATCGACCTCACCCAGTTCCTGCGCCGAACGAACTGTGGCAAAGTCATCAAAGAACCGCAACCCTTCTCTTGCCGGCGCCTTGCCCCGGGCTTTCGTTAGATAATAAATGCCGGCGACGATGTCTTGCGACGGAACCATCAGAGGACGACCGTGTGCCGGCGACAGGATGTTGTGCGACGAGAGCATTAAAACCGCCGCCTCCAGAACCCCTTCTGGTGTAACCGGTACATGGACCGACATCGTGTCACCATCAAAATCGGCATTAAACGGTGGACATACCAAGGGATGAATCCCGATTGCACGGTGCTCAGAGAGAACCGGATAGAACGCTTCGATTGAAACCCGGTGTAAGGTAGGCGCCCGGTTTAACAGTACCGGATGTTCCCGGGTCACCTCTTCCAGCACCTCCCATACCTCCGGAGTTTCTTTCCGATACATACTCTTTGCCCCGCGTTCACTCTCAGCCAGTTTTCGTTCCTCGAGCCGGCGCAGAATCATCGGCTTGAACAGCTCCAGAGCCATCTCTTTGGGCAAACTACACTGATGCAACTTCAGCGTCGGGTCAACGACAATCACCGAACGGCCCGAATAATCAACCCGCTTACCCAACAGATTCCGGCGAAACCGCCCCTGTTTCCCCCGCAACGCCTCACACAGCGACTTGAGCGGTCGATTGCCTCTTCCCCGAACCGGTCTGGGCCTTGTTTCATTGGAAAACAGCGCATCAACCGCATCCTGAAGCATCCGTTTTTCATTCTTCAAAATTATCTCCGGCGTCCGGATTGACATCAAATGTCGCAACCGATTATTTCGGACAATCACCCGTTTATAGAGGTCATTTAAATCTGAGGTGGCATACCGTCCCCCCTCAAGCGGCACCAATGGACGCAGGTCGGGCGGGATTACGGGGAGGACATCAAGAATCATCCATTCCGGTTTTGCGCCGGAAGTTCTGAAGGCTTCAACCACCCGCAACCGCCGCAAAAGATTAAAGCGTCTTGAACTTTCATGCTTAATGCGCGTCCGCAACTCCGCTGCCAGGTCTTCCAGTTCAATTGCACTCAACAACCGTTTTAACGCCCCTGCTCCGGTATCGGCGTCAAAACCTTCATATTTCCCTACCGCCTGGCGATAATCCTCTTCGGAAATCAACTCCATCCGCTTGTAAGGTGAACTACCCGGTTCAACCACGACATAAACCTCGTAGTTCAAAATCGTCTCCACCTCATTGATCGACAAATCCAGCATTAAACCGATCTTAGATGGTGGAACTTGATAAAACAAAGTGTGCGCCACTGGTACCACCAGCTCAATATGTCCCATCCGGTAGCGCCGCACCGCGGAACTGGTTACTTCAACACCGCAACGGTCGCAAACAATGCCTTTATAGCGCACCTTTTTATACTTACCGCAGTTACACTCGTAATCCTTTACCGGACCGAATATCCGCTCACAGAACAAACCATCCCGTTCTGGCTTCTGGGTTCGATAATTAATCGTTTCCGGCTTAATAACCTCACCACTGGACCATTTACGAATCGTCTCGGGCGATGCAATCCTTAAACGCAGCGCATCAAAATCAAACGCAAACTCACGCATTGTGCTCATACCTTACGCCTCCCCTTTCTCGCCCTTCTTTTCCTGCTCTGGCACCAGTTCCAATCCCAGCCCCTGCAACTCCTTTACCAGCACCATAAACGACGCCGGTGCTTTGGGCTTGGGTGGATTCTTGCCGCGTGCTAGCGCCTCGTAAAGTGCGCTTCGCCCTTCGACATCATCGGACTTAATTGTCAGTACCTCCTGAAGGGCATGAGCCGCTCCATATGCCTCGAGCGCCCATACTTCCATCTCGCCAAACCTCTGGCCCCCGAACTGTGCCTTACCACCTAAAGGCTGCTGGGTAATCAATGAATAACGACCGGTCGAGCGGGCATGAATCTTATCATCGACCATATGAATAAGTTTCATCATATACATCACACCCACCGTGACCTTGCCCTCAAATCGCTCACCGGTGCGGCCATCGTAAAGCACCACCTTACCGTCTTCGGGCAGTCCCGCTTTACGCAACTCCTCCTTAATTTCTTCGGGCGTTGCGCTTTCAAACACCGGACACACCGCCTGGTATCCTAAAATCTTCGCCGCCCAGCCCAGATGTGCCTCAAGCACCTGCCCGATATTCATTCGCGATGGCACCCCCAGAGGATTCAACACCATATCGACCGTAACCCCCCGCATCTCCTTCAAAGTGGCAGAAACCTTCTCCTCTCCCGGGTCTACCGCAAGAAATGGCATATCCTCAACCGGCAAGACCTTCGCCACGACACCTTTATTACCGTGGCGCCCTGCCATTTTGTCACCAACCGATAGTCGCCGCTTCTGGGCAATAAAAACAGTAACCCAGCGCAGCACCCCGTGCGGCAACTCGTCACCGCGCGTAACCCGCTCCACCTCATCATCCCGCTCCCGCTTTGCTTGCGCCACCGCTTCCTCGTACTCTTCGAGCGCTTTGTTTATCTGCTCCTGAAGCCGCGGATTTGAAACCAGTTGAGCAATGTTTACCACGCTCGGGAAATCTTCACTATTCAGAAACTCATCATCCATCACCAATCCGGCTTTATGTACAACTTTCCCGCTCCGCGTCTTAGCGTTTGCTGCCGCCTTGTGGCCCCGGAGGATAGAACGCAACTTTTCATCCCGGCGCTCGGCAAAAAACTCCTTCTTAACCTCAAATTTACGATTCGCCTCCTCAATGCGCTCCCGTTCCAGCCTTCGGGAAAGCGCATCATTCAGTTTGCGGGAAAGAATTCGGCGTTCGACGACCGTACCAAAAACTCCCGGCTCTACCCGCAGCGAACTATCGCGCACATTAGCCGCCTTCTCTCCAAAAATCGCCCGTAACAACCGTTCCTCCGGGGTGTACTCGGTCTCGCCTTTGGGCGTAATTCTGCCCACTAAAATATCGCCCGGACCCACCTCAGCGCCAACCCGGACAATGCCAAACTCATCGAGATTGCGAAGCTCATCCTCACTGGCACCAGGAATATCACGGGTAATTATTTCGGGTCCCAGCCTTGTCTCCCGGGCCTGAATTTCAAACTCAAGAATTTGAATTGATGTAAAGGCATCCTCTTTCAGCAGATTTTCCGAGACGATAATCGCATCTTCATAATTGTAGCCGCGCCAGGGTACAAATGCGACCAGAACATTTCGCCCGAGCGCCAGTTGGCCACCATCGGTCGCCGGACCATCAGCAAGAATACCACCCTTTTTCACCTCGTCGCCCGGTTGGACTACCGGCCGCTGCGTGAGACAGGTGTACTGATTTGACTTTCGGAACTTTGTCAAGCGGTACTCCTTCAATCCGCTCTCCGTCCGCATCGTAATCGTCCGGGCATCAACTTGCGTCACAATACCATCCTCTTCCGCAAGCAACACCGCTCCTGACTCACTGGCAAACTTACCTTCAACACCGGTTGCTACTACTGGCTTTTCCGGCACCAGCAGCGGGACCGCTTGCCGCTGCATATTCGCTCCCATCAATGCGCGGTCGGCATCGTCATGCTCGAGAAACGGAATCATCACCGTCGAAGGGGCAAACAGCTGCTTGGGTGAAACATCCATAAAATCGACCTGCTCTGGTGGCACACTTATCACATCACCACGCCGCCGGCAGATGACCTCTTTTTCCGCAAACCGTCCATCGGGCAAGAGTTCGCTCGTGTACTGAGCGATCGTATAGCGGTCCTCCTCTTCCGGAGTGAGATAAATCTCCTTCCCCTTACCCATAATCACCCTACCATCTTTCACCCGCCAGTAAGGCGTGCTGATAAACCCATAATGGTCAATATCAGCATAAGTGGATACCGTCGCAATCAATCCAATATTAGGACCTTCGGGCGTTTCAATTGGACAAATTCTACCGTAATGCGAGTAATGGACATCACGCACCTCGAACCCTGCTGTTTCCTTTGTTAAACCACCAGGACCAAGAGTGGAAACCCGTCGCTTATGGGTCAACTCTGCCAGCGGATTGGTCTGCTCCATAAACTGGCAAAGCTGATTCTGGGTAAAAAACTGCATTATAGCATTGGCGACCACCCGGGTATTTACCAACTCCTGGGGAACAAGCGCACTGTCCTCGATAAACGCCGCCCGTTCCCTTATGTTCTGGGCGAGTTGTAAGAGTGCCTGCCGAACTTGATTCTCTAAAAGCTCGCCTACCCGTCGCACCCGGCGACTTCCTAAATGGTCAACATCATCTGTGCCGTAACGAACTACATCGCCATTGGGTTTGAAACCATTGGCACGCAATCGACTCTGCGCCTGCTCGCCAACTTTGCTATCCCAGTAAGTCAAAAGTAACGAGTGCCGATACTGGTCATAGATATATCCATCCGGTTGACAATCACCATCCTTCAAAATTCTTAAAACCCGGTCCCGCTCCTCGGCACTATCGCAAGCCAGAAGAATCGTGAAATACTGGCTCTCATCTGCGAGCCTGATAAGATACCTTGTGATGGCAACAATATCTGCTGGAGTCAGAGTCGTAACGCCATCGGGCGCACTCAAAAATAACCGTCGATTTAGTTTGTATCTACCCACCGCACCCAGGTCAAAACGCCGATTGTCAAACAGCATTCCCAATATCATCTGCTGGGCGATATCAAGCGAATGGGGCGCAATCGACCGTAACCGGTAGTAAATCCGCTTAATTGCGTCTTCGGCTGATGTTGAACGGTCCTCTTTGAGCGTGTTGACAATGATACCCAAACCAGGCTGTCCTTGCGGTGCAATCAGCGCCTTGGTGACACCGCGGTTATGGAGCAGTTCAATTAATCCCTCGGTCAGCCGTTCGCCGGCACGAGCATAAACCTCTCCCGTCGCTGAATCAACAACATCCTGAACCAGAACATCGCCCGGTTGCAGGACACGCTCTTCGGTATAAAAGAGGCTCTTCAGTACATCAACATGGGTTAAGCCAATGGCGCGAAAGAAAGTTGCTGCCGGAATGCGCCGTTTGCGGTCGAGCAAAACAACGAGCTCACCGCCCTTATCAACGACCATCTCAAACCATGCACCGCGCAGGGGTACAAGTAAAGCCGAGACCTCTTCACCTTCTCGGGTGAAGTAAACACCAGGGGAACGATGCAACTGACTGACCACAACCCGTTCCACACCGTTGATGATAAACGAGCCACCGCGGGTCATCCAGGGGAACTCGCAGAAATAAACTTCCTGCTCAATAATATCGCGCACCTCATCAGAACCTTTCCCAAACCCCTTTTTCACCAACCGGAAAAACACCTTTAGGGGCCGGGAATAAGTTACACCTCGCGCCGTAGCCTCTTCCGGTGAATAACGAGGGGTGCCAAATTCATACCGGACATACTCGAGACGGAAGTTCTTGTGTTCGTCCTCAATGGGAAACATCTCTCGAAACACCGCCTCCAGCCCCTCTACCCGGCGTTCGGCGGGCGCTACATCAGCCTGGGTAAAGTGCGCAAAAGATTCAATCTGCAAAGAGAGCAAGCTGGGAATCTCCAGCGGCGTCTCCCGGTGGGCAAAGTTTTTCTGCATCATTTTCACCACGCTACCCCCTTAAATTACCAAGGCAAAAAATTCTTGCCTCTAAATTCGACCCTGGCAACCCGGTCTGTTGCCCCTGCTCTACGGTGGTTCCGACACTTCACTTTATTTCCACCTTTGCGCCCACCTCTTCAAGTTTTGCCTTCAGCTTTTCCGCCTCCTCTTTTGTGGCGTTCTCTTTTATCACACTTGGCGTTTTGTCAATGATATCCTTTGCCTCTTTAAGCCCCAGCTGTGTCAAAGCCCTGAGCTCCTTCAACACCTGAATCTTTTTGTCCCCAACCGAAACCAGGGTCACGGTGAACTCAGTCTTATCCTCAGCCTTCGCTTCACCCGCGGCTGGCGCACCAGCGGCTTGCGGCACCGCTCCGGCCGCAACAAACGCTGGCGCCGTTACCCCAAACTTATCTTTAAGTTCTTTGACCAGTGCGGCAAGTTCCGTCACGGTCAGGCTCTCAATTGTTGAGACCAACTGCTGGATTTTATCCTCTGCCATAAATCCTCCTGTTCTCCTTTCCTTTGCCAAAAATAGGGTCCAGAACTGAGTATCGGTTATGACCTGTTTTCAGGTCAACCGATAAAACCCGATGTTTTTTAACTACATTACTTAGAAGCAGCAATTTTACTCTCCTGCTGGAACTTCCGATTTCGCCTCTGCTCGAGGGCGACGAGAAATCTCTTCCAATGCCCATACCAGCTCTCCTAACAATCCCTCTAACACACCGACCAGTCCGGACAGCGGGGAGCTGAGCAATCCCACCAGCTGCGCCCGGACATCCTCTTTTGTGGGCAATGTTGCCAGCAACTCAAACTGCGATGCTGGATAAATCGTCTTTTCGAGATAAGCACCCTTGAATTTGATCCCGGACACCAGTTCCTTCGCCTCTTTCAAAAGCCGGGCTGGTGCCACCGGGTCTTCGGGTGCAAATATCAGCGAAGTCGGACCGCGCAGTATGTCGGCAATTGCTCTGGGCACACCGCACTCCTCGAGCGCCCGCAGCGCTAAGGTATTTTTCACAACCTTAACCGTTAAATTCTTCTCCCGGGCGCGGCGCCGCAACTCATTAAAATCGTTCGCCGCCACACCGGTAAAGTCCACAAAAAAAATCGACTGCGCCCGTCCAATCTGTTCTCGTAACTCCTCAATAACCTTAGTCTTTTCTTCTTTTGCCATATTACACCTCGCGTCTTACCGAATCGGTAAACTCTTTTGGGTCAACCCGTACCCCAACACCCATCGTCGAAGAAAGCACTACTTTTCGAATAAACTGCCCCTTGGCACTCGCGGGTTTACTCCTTATCAACTCCGCCATAAACGAACGAATATTTTCTATTAGCTGCTTTTCATCAAAAGAGACCTTTCCCACCGCCGCATGAACATTGCCCGTTTTATCCGTTCGATAACTAATCCGTCCCGCTTTAAGTGCCTTAATTGCCAGCCCGATGTCAAAAGTAACCGTCTGGGTTTTCGGGGACGGCATCAACCCTTTGGGTCCTAAAATTTTACCTAGCCGTCCGACACCCGCCATCGTATCCGGAGTTGCAACCGCCACATCAAAATCGGTCCATCCCGAACTAATCTTTTCAATCAAATCCTCAAAGCCCACATAGTCAGCACCAGCCGCCTGGGCTTCATCCACCTTATCACCCTTCACAAATGCCAAAACTCGCACCTTTTTCCCCGTCCCATGCGGTAAACTTACTGTGCCGGAAACCATCTGGTCCTGCTTCTTCGGGTCAATTCCTAATTTCACCGCCACCTCAACCGACTCATCGAACTTCGCATTGGCATTTTCCTTTACCAAACGCACCGCTTCATTCAGGGAATAAAGTCGATTCCGGTCCACCTTCTGGCGCAACTGTTCATATCGTTTGCTGTGCCTCATTTAATCCTCCTCCACGGTCAGACCCATCGACTTTGCCGTACCCTCGATAATCCGCATCGCCGCCTCAATACTGGCAGCGTTCAAATCCTTCATCTTCCGCTGGGCGATATTTCGCAAAACCGACCGCTTAACCACACCAACCTTTGCGCGATTAGGTTCGCCCGAACCCTTTGCCAGACCAACCGCCTGTTTTAACAGCACCGATGCTGGTGGGCTCTTTATTTCAAAGGTAAACTTGCGGTCCGAGTATATTGTCACCACAACCGGAATAATCATTCCTGGTGGCTCCTTACGCGTCGCCTCGTTAACCGCCTTAATAAACTCTGCAATATTAACACCGTGCTGACCCAATGCCGGGCCCACCGGCGGTGCCGCTGTTGCCTGTCCCGCCGGTATCTGAAGTTTTACCACCGCCTGAACTTTCTTCGCCATAAACTTGCCTCCTAAATCGGCTGGACCTCAAGAAAATCGAGGTCGATTGGCGTCGGTCTGCCAAATATCGTCACAATAACTTTGACCCGCCGCCGCTCACTCATAATTTCTTCCACTGTACCGGTAAAACCGGCAAACGGACCCTTGGTCACCTTCACCGTCTCACCCTTCTCAAATGGCGCCTCGGGCTGCACCTTGTCCGCCCCTCGCTCCACCTGCTCCAGCATTGCCATTACTTCACCCTCGGTGAGTGCCAGTGGCTCCTTCTTCGTGCCCAGCATATGGGTCACGCCCGGAATCGAGGTAACCAGTTTCAGTGCTTCCTCGTTGGGTTCCATTTCAACAACGATGTAACCGGGATAAAGCCGCCTTTCCTCTGCAACAATCTTCGACTTGCGCACTCGCGCCACCCGTTCCGAAGGAACCATTACTCGACCAAAAAACTCCTTTAAACCTTTCGCCTCAATCGCCTTCTCTAACAGCTCCTTCACCTTTTTCTCCCGACCGGTGTAGGTGTGTACAACAAAAAACTTCATCGCCATGCTTTACTACGTCAACGGAGTATCAAAGCCAGAAGATGGGAAAAGATGAAATCACACAACCCGATAAACGCCGCCAGTACCGCCGAAAACACAATGACAACCAATGTGGTTGTCCATAACTCGCGTGGTTTCGCCCAGGAAACCTTTTTCATCTCGGCAACCACATCTTTGATATACTCTTTAAGTCGCTTTATTAAGTTCATCTTTCTTCTACAGGCCAGGAGGGATTTGAACCCCCATCCTTCGGATTTGGAGTCCGCTGCTCTACCGTTAGAGCTACTGGCCTATTTAACCTCCTTGTGCACAGTGTGTTTCCGGCAGACCGGACAAAACTTTTTAATCTCCAGCCGCTCGGTCTTCTTCTTATTCTTGTTGGTATGATAATTCCGATTTTTACACTCGGTACAGGAAAGAGTAACAAATATCCGCATCGCACTACTCGATAATCTCCACTACCGTGCCAGCACCAACGGTCCGACCACCCTCACGGATGGCGAACTTAGAATTCTGCTCCAGAGCCACGGGTGTAATCAACTCAATTTCCATTGTCACATGGTCTCCGGGCATAACCATCTCCACCCCGGGTGGCAGCTGCACTGTTCCGGTAACATCGGTCGTCCGGATGTAAAACTGCGGCCGATATCCCGGGAAAAACGGCGTGTGTCTGCCGCCCTCTTCCTTCGTAAGAACATAAACTTCCGCCTTAAACTTCTTGTAGGGCTTAATCGAGCCCGGAGCGGCAATCACCATCCCACGCTCCACCTCATCTTTCCCGACGCCCCGTAACAAAAGACCAACATTGTCTCCAGCCCGGGCATCATCCAGAATCTTGCGGAACATCTCGATACTGGTCACTACAACCTTGTCGTGCTTACCGAATCCAACAATCTCGACCTCACTACCCGGTTTAAGAACGCCTCGCTCTACCCGGCCCGTAACTACGGTCCCTCGTCCAGTAATCGAAAAGATGTCTTCAATCGGCATCAAGAATGGCTTGTCAATATCGCGTACCGGCTCCGGAATGAAGTCGTCCAGCGCCTTTATCAACTCCCAGATTGAATCAACATTGGGTCCTGAATCCTCCTGCAACGCCTTCAACGCACTACCTTTAATAATCGGTGTCTTATCCCCGGGAAATTCGTACTTATTGAGAATGTCCCGAATCTCCTCAGAAACAAGTTCCACCAAATCCGGGTCATCCACTAAATCAACCTTATTCAGATAGACAACGATTGCCGGCACATTGACCTGCCGTGCCAGAAGGACATGTTCTGTTGTCTGAGGCATCGGACCATCTGCCGCCGACACCACAAGAATCGCGCCGTCCATCTGCGCCGCGCCGGTAATCATATTCTTGATATAGTCGGCGTGACCCGGACAGTCGATATGCGCATAGTGCCGTTTTTCACTCTCATACTCCACATGAGAAACGGCAATGGTCAAAATTTTGGTCTCGTCCCGGCGGCCATGGGCTTCACTTGCCTTTGCCACCTGGTCGTAGGTTGTGTAGGTGGCGAGACCTTTTGTTGCCAGCACCTTGGTGATGGCAGAAGTCAGTGTCGTCTTGCCGTGGTCCACGTGACCTATCGTCCCGACATTGACATGTGGCTTCTTACGTTCAAACTTTGCCTTAGCCATTTTCTTATCCTCCTTACTTGGCTATGTTCACTCCCACAACTTTAAACAAAACGTCCACTCCTTGGCGCTTCTGCCTGAGCGACGCAACTCTAACTCTTCAGCCCACGGCCGGAATTGAACCGGCGACCTCTTCCTTACCAAGGAAGTGCTCTGCCGACTGAGCTACATGGGCAATTTTTCACAGTTCTGAAATTATACGATTAAATTTTTATCTGTCAACAACTAACTGATTAAAAAATAATAGGTAAAAAACAACCCATCCAGCGGGCGATGGGAGTCGAACCCACGCAAACAGCTTGGAAGGCTGTTGTGCTACCATTACACCACGCCCGCACCGTACGGGCAAAACCGATGATGGACGGGGAAGGATTCGAACCTCCGTAGGCGTTCGCCAGCAGATTTACAGTCTGCCCCCTTTAACCACTCGGGAACCCGTCCAAAATTTTCCAGCCGACAGAGGGAGTCGAACCCCCGACCTGAGGTTTACAAAACCTCTGCTCTACCGGCTGAGCTATGTCGGCAAAACTGTCGGGCGGTCCAACCCGCCCTGTTTTTAACTATAACCCAAAATGTACCAACGGTCAAGTTTATTCTTCGGGTGACCCAAACATCTTAATCTGCCCCTACCACTGGCAATATATATCTCTAATTTATAAAGAAAACCGGGGCTGAGACTTATTTGCCCAGCCCCGGTTGTTATCTTGTGCTCTATTTTGTCAGAACCAGTTTACCCCAGGCTTCGTCGGTTGCGCTCTTAACCCGGTAGAAGTAAACACCGCGCGCCACTTCGCGACCTTCATCGTCTCTGCCATCCCAGACAAAGTCCGCCCCGGTCGTTACCGACTTCGCCCGCGCCACACTCTTTACCAGCCGTCCGGTGTTGTCGTACACCAGCAGGTCAACATTGGAAGGCTGATTGAGTGTAACCGAGAGCACCGTTCTACCGGTAAACGGATTGGGACGGGCAGCAACCGAGAGCGCTCGGTTCTCACCAGGCAGTTCAACCTTTTCCTCCTCGGTGCCGGTCGCACCCATATTGAAGCCAACCACCTTGAGAATCTGGTTGTTGTTACCGGAACTGTACTGCATAATCGTCACCCAGTAGGAGCCGTCGCGCGGGTCGTACTCAATCCCCCGCATATTCCATTCGGTGTTGGCGAACCGGAACCGATTGCGCAGTGTGCCCGTTACCCGGTCAATCTCCATCATCGCACAGGAGTCAAGGGTCGTACCGGAAGCGTCGAAGAAGGAGTACATATTCAAAAGTGAAGGGGCGTTGCTCGGCGCCCGGTAGTCAAGTGCCAGACAGCGTGTGCCATAATACCAGGCAACCGGATGAACAATCGTGTCCTGTATGTTGCCCAGCGTATCGTAAACGAAAATCATCTGCTGGGTAGTGGTACGCCGGTCGCTCACATAAACCTGATGGGTTGCCTCATACTCAACCACACCGCACGGGTATTCTGCCTGAGGAACGGTGAAGTACCTAATTACCGAACCGGTTGGTGTAATCTTGTACACCCGCTTTGACGGATTGGCAACAACCCAGAAGGTGTTGTCGTAGGCGTTGTAGGCGATATCGGTGCAGGAGTCTTCAGGCAGAGTAATTGTGCCCCGTGCCTGAAGCAAAGAGTCCGATGTGTACTTGTAGAGTGTAGCGCTCATAAAGTAGATGCAGTAAATCAGGCTATCCCGGCTGTTGTAGGCAACACCGTAAAGACCCCAATCGGTCGGCATACCCGGACACACTCTCGGTCCCCAGATGATGGTTCCAGGCTGAGGTGGTGGTTCACCAATACGCAGGGTAATCGGGATTCTGGTTGCATAGTCGGCACTGTCACCGGTTACATACAGAGTGCAGGCGACATTTGTCCCGGGTGGAATCGTTCCTGCCGCGGTAACCGCAATCGGGTCGGCGGTGTTCGTCGCCTCGCTGCCTGAAGGGATGTTGCCCCAGGTGCCAAGCGAATCGGTCACAGTCAAGCGGGCATCAAACGCCCTAAAAGTTCCTGCGGTGTTGTTACAGCCAGCACCACCGGAGTTGCGCAGTGTTATGCGCAAGCGCGCCGATTCGCCCGGGTCAACTCTGCCGTTGTTGTTACCACCCGGGGGCGAATCGTGAACCGCTACACCGCGCAACACAATCATCGGACCACCCGAGCCAGTGACATAGTTCACCGCCGCGAGGGCGTCGATTCTGCCGGCACCAAAGTCGTTGTCCTTGCCCGAAGGACCAAGGTCAACCGCGGTCACCTCAAGTATCGAATCCACCACCGCCGGCATCAAATTCGGATTCTTCGACAACATCAGGCAAACCGTACCCGCCACATGGGGCGTCGCCATCGATGTCCCATCCATCAAAGTATAACCACCACCCCGCAGACAGGACTTCACCGCTACACCGGGCGCACTCACATCCGGCTTGGTCAATCCCGGCGGATACACATAGTCGTTGTAGGGCGCTACCGTCTGCCAGGTCACAGGTCCCGGACTGGAAAAGTAGGCAATCGCATCCAGCGAGTCGGTCGCACCAATCGATATTATCCCGGATAAACTACCACTGCCCGTGTTCTGCGGATTCCACCAGGGCGGCGGCACATTGCCCGGACAACGCAACGCATTGGGCGGCGTGGCACTCTGCCGCTCATTGCCCGCCGCAACAATCTGAATCACTCCCGCCGCATTCACATTGTCCGCCACCTGACGCCAGGTCGCCTGATGCGGCGCCCACGCAATCATCCAGCCCAGTGACATCGTGTACAAATCCGCACCATTGCCCGGCGACAAGGGCGGCGCTACCACAAACTGCATCGCCTGCCAGCACTGACTCTCTGCCACCGAATCCGCCACCGTGCGCACCCGACAAACCATTATCCGCGCATCCGGCGCCACTCCACACTGACTGCCACTCGTCCCATCACTCGCCACCGTGCCCGCCGTATGCGTACCATGACCCTGCACATCCATCGGGTCGTTGGTGTTGTTCTCAAAGTTCCAGCCATATCGAGGATAGTTGGGGTCTTCCCACATGTGGTCGGCAAGGTCCGGATGGGTGTAATCACAACCGGTGTCTATGTGACCACACACCACACCAGCACCGGTAAATCCCTGCGCCCACACCTCAGGCGCCCGTATCTTACGCACACCCCAGGCAATCTCATCACCTCCATCAACCTCAATCTGCGGGTCAAGCAAATCTGGACACTGCACCAGGTCGTAGTTCACATAGTGCACATCCGCACGCGCCGCAATCCGCCGAATCACCTCCGGCGTCGCCTCACAGTACACCGCATTCACTATCCACATCGGCCTGATGTCCGCCACCGCTCCCGACTCCACATAAGCGTTGAGTTCCTTCAGCAAATCCGCCTGCTCCCGCGCCGCAAAATCACTCAATATCCGCGCCACCTCCACCCGCCGCTCGCGCCGCGGCATACCATCAACCAAAGAGTACAGCAAATCACGGTCAAACTGCCGCTTCAACACAATCTGCACCGGCAGACGACCACCATCCGCCTCTGCCAAACGCCGCTCTAAGTCCGGACTGATTAGCCCGAAACTTGCGCCAAGCAAAAGCGCAAGCAGCACCAGGACAACTCTTCTCATAACGCCTCCTTTTGAGTTTTAAATTAACCAACCAGCGGCATAACACCTGCTGCTTGTTCAATTATAAGTAGAATCCCATTCCGGTCAATATATGAAAGATATTAAGAGACGCTTACCCCGCTTCGCTTTATTCACCAACTCGCGGCATCAGCAAAAAACTGTAAACAGTGGCAGACAAACTGCAATAGCAAGCCATTGTCCAGTTAAGGCGCAGTTGACTGAAAACCCGTTTACCCATCATTATGACTGTATACTTTAAAGTATAATCAGGCAAAATGGTGTTTTATGTGTAAGTTTTTATTATTCAAAGCGTTAACAAACTGCACCCCATTTTCCATACCCAACCCCGGGGTAGTTTCAGGGATGGTATGGGAAATTCCTAACTTCAGGATTCTTCTCGCACCCTTTGCTCATCTCGCGAAACTAAAACCGAACCATCTTGTGCCCATCCCAAACCACCCCGTACCGGCCATCCAAGGGAATTGCGACCGGCTTTATCTAACAGTCTCAAGGGTGAAACCGCTGAACACCACCCATTCGCGAACGGTGAAATTGATACAGCAAACACTGCCATTACCTCTTGACTACGAGGAAAACTGCCGGCACACTTTTAGGGTGAAAAGTCACTTTTCCTATCTCCAGGTGTTTATCACCGTTCCAGACCGGGCAACCGCCCGAAAAATTACCCGCACTTTACTTGAGAAAAAACTCGCCGCCTGTGTCCAAACAATTGGACCGATTACGAGCCGTTACTGGTGGCAGGGGAAAATTGCCTCCTCCCGCGAGTACCTATGTATTGCGAAAACGGACCGGTCTTCTTACTCGCTACTGGAAAAAACGGTTAAAGCCCTTCACCCCTACGAAGTTCCGGAAATTATCGCCCTGCCGATTGCCACCGGTTACCACAAGTACCTTGACTGGCTCAAAGTCGCGTTGAACCGACCAGACCCGCGCCGCAAGTAAAATGCCCTTACAAGCCCTGCTCGCACAACTCCAGCACCCGGACCCGGCGGTGCGCAGTCATGCGATTGACCAGTTACGCACCATTGAACCGGAAACCGCGGCAGGCGCTCTTGTATTTCTGCTTGACGACCCGGAACCAGCCATCCGGACCAAAACAATCGCCGTGTTAACATCCATGGGAAAGGCAGCCGCCGAACCGGTGATTCGCTATCTCGCTGGCAGTCGGGGACCTCTGGCAGTTGAGATTGTTGAACTGCTTGGCAACCTGAACCATCCGGGCGCAGTTGACATCCTGCTCAACCATCTGAATGAACCAGACCCGGCACTGCGTAAAGCGATTGCCCGGGCGCTGAAAAAAATCAACACCGAACCGGCGGTCTTCGGCTTACTTGAACTGCTCCGCGACCTCAACCCGGAAGTTCAAATCACCGCTGCCCAGGCACTGGGCGAAATCGGCACCCAAGAAGCGGTCAACCCGCTCATCGATGAACTGGCGGATAGCCATCCCGAGGTCCGCCAGGCAGCGGCTCAGGCGTTGGGTAAGATTGGCGACCGTGCCGCTGCGACCGCACTGGCACGGCTTGCGGCTGAAGACCCGTCACCCGAAGTACGCAACACCGCGGTGCGGGCGCTTCAGGAACTTTCCGACCGCTCGGTTAAAAATATCCTTCACTCCCTTTCACCCGACGACCCCGGCGCCGTAAATCAGGTGTTAAATCGGCTGGTTGAACTGGGTGATGCCGCAATTCCGCCCCTTACCGAACTGCTCAACCACGACAACCAGTTTATCCGGGTCATCGCCGCCGAAGCACTGGGAACTCTGGGCAAACCGGTGACAATTGACCTCCTTGCCCGCTTACTACTTGACTCTGATGTCAATGTGCGCATCGTCGCGGTCCGCGCCCTCGGTAAAATCCGCCATCTCCGCGCTGCAGAAAAATTGAGCCATGCCCTGGAAGATGCCGACCCCAAGGTCGCCGGACTCGCGGCAAACCAGCTGGAACTGCTGGGCGAACTGGCGGTTGAACCAACCTTTGCCCTCTTAACCCATCCTTCGGCTGAAGTGCGTGCCCGGGCGATTGATGTCCTGGGCAGGTTGCGCTATCAGGGCGCCTGCGAACGGCTCTGCCTCGGCTTGACCGACAACAATGTCTGGGTGCGAATCGTCTCAGCCCAGGCACTGGGCGAAATCGGTGAACCGTCAGTTGCACCGGCGCTGCTTGCCGCCCTGGACGACACCAATCATATCGTCCGGGCGATGGCGGCGCAGGCACTGGGCAAACTGCGTGATTACCGCTCGAGTATCAAACTTATGGAGATGGCAAACGACCCCAGTGACCTGGTACGCAGTAACACCTTCCGCGCCCTGGGAAAAATTGGCAACCCGGCCGCGGTCCCGTTACTCATCAAAGCCCTTGACGACCCTGAACCGGAGGTCCGCATCGCGGCGATTGAAGCACTCACCGACCTGCGGGTGACCGATATCATTGGAAGACTGCAGCGGATTGCCCGTCCCTGGCCCCTCAGCCGCGAATTAGGAGCGGTAAAGGATATGGCACGCTGGGCAATTGAGACCCTTTCCCGAATAAAACCAAAGGATTAGTGCCGGCTCAGCGCCATGCCGGCGGCAAACTGTTTACCCTTCAAACAGCGCCTTAACATACTCCTCCGGCACAAAAGGCACCAGGTCCTCAACCCCTTCCCCGACACCGACAAACCGCACCGGTAACCCCAGTTCCAGTACCACCGGAATCAAAACCCCGCCCTTTGCGGTGCCGTCCAGTTTCGCCATTATTATCCCGGTAAGCCCCAGTTCCTGATGAAAAGCCAGCGCCTGCTTGATGCCATTCTGGCCCACCGTGGCGTCAAGCACCAGCCAGATTTCTTCCGGGGCACCGGGCTTAACCTTGCCGCAGACCCGTTTTATCTTTACCGCCTCGGCCATCAAATCTTTACGGGTGTGCAGCCGACCCGCGGTGTCAATCAGCACCACATCCCGTTTCTCTCGCACCGCCTTTTGCAGGGTGTCAAACGCCACCGCCGCCGCATCCTGTCCCTTCTGCGAAAACACCAGTTCCACATCAGAACGGTTTGCCCAGATGCGCACCTGTTCTGCCGCCGCATCGCGATAGGTATCCGCTGCTGCGACCAAAACCCGCTTATTCTCACGGGCAAATCGGTAACACAACTTACCGATGGTGGTCGTCTTACCCGAGCCATTCACGCCGACAACCATAATAACCAGCGGCGGCTCAACATCCTTCAAAGGCGCCCGGTTCGCCGCCGCAAAAATCTTGACAATCTCCTTTTTCAGTACTTCCGCGGGCTCACCGTGACTGCGCCGCACCGCCTCAACCAGTTGCGTTGTCGCCTTAACCCCGACATCCGCCGCCAGCAACAACTCCTCCAGCTCCTCGGTATTAACCGACTTGACTAACCGGCGGAAAAACTCTCTGGTCTTTGCCAGCCCCTGCCAGATGCCCATTCAGTTTGACGCCCTTTCTTCTGCTGTACCTTGCTCCTTTGCCCGATACTCGGCAAGACTCACCGAAACCACCTTGGAAACGCCCGGCTCCTCCGCGGTCACGCCGAGCAGGACATCGGCTCGTTCTACGGTAGAACGGTTGTGGGTAATGATAATAACCTGAGTTCGCTCGGAAAGCCGTTTCAGGTAATCGGCAAACCTACCAACATTGACATCGTCCAGCGGCGCATCAACCTCGTCAAGAAAACAGAACGGCGCCGGCTTCACCTGATAAAAGGCGAAAAGCAACGAGACCGCGAGCAGTGCCTTTTCGCCATCGGAAAGTTGCTCGAGCCGTTTCGGATTCTTGCCTCGCGGCTTGGCGATTATCGCCACTTCCGACTCTAACGGATTGGCGTCGTTGACCAGCACCAGGTCCGCTTCACCTTCCAGAAACAACTCCTTAAAAATCTTCTGAAACTCGGCACGGACCCCCTGGTAGGTGGCAAGGAACTGCTCGCGGGCGTGGCGGTCAATCTCAAGCAGCGACTGCTGCAGATTCTCCTGCGCCTGCCGCACATCGTCCCGTTGAAACAGAAGCCGCTCCAGGTCCTTGCGCTCCTCCTCATACTCGGTCGCGGCAAGCGGATTGACCTGTCCCAGCGCCTCAATCCGGTGCCGGACCTTCTGTAATCGCTCTTCAAAACCCTCAACCGTTTCCGGCACAAAGGTCGCAATATCGGTCTGATAACTGGACTGCGCCTCCTCCACCACCGCTTTTATCTTCGTCTCCAGTTCCGCAATTCGCAGCCGCCTTTCGAACAGCACCTTCTGTCCCTGTTCCTGACTCTGGCGCCGCTCGGCAATGTTCTTCTCCAGTACCTCCTGTGCCCGGGCAATCTCCTGAGTACTGAAACGCTCCAGTTCACGCTCCAGCGCCTTCAGTTCCGCCTGTAAACTCGCCAGCGCGCCCTGCCGCTCCTGTGCCTTCACCACCGCACCGCTCTGCTTTTCCTCGGCACGGGCAATTACCTGTTGCGCGGCGTTAATCTCGCGCCGCTTCTCCTCAATCTCCTGACGGATGTGCTCACTCTCCACCTCGAGCCGCTCAATATGGCGCCGTTCTTCGCTCACCGCCGCAAGCAGTTGGGTCGCCTCCTCCAGCCCCTTCTTCACAACTGCCGCCTCCTCGTTTGCCGCACTTTCCACCCGCGCCAGTTCGCCTTTTGCCGCACTTATCAATTGGGAAACATTTGCCCGCTGCTCGTTGATTTCCTCCATCTTCGCCTCAAGCCGTTTTTGGACCCCTTCCAGTCGCACCGCCTCTCCCCTTAATCGCTCCATTTCCCGTTGCAGTTCCGCCCGCAGCGTTTGCGCCATCGCTGACCTTGACTCGGCTCGTACCTGCTCCTTTTCCGAAACGACCGATTCACTTTCTACTCCCTCCAGTTCTTTGATGAGTGCCTCTTTTCTTTGCTCGTCTTCGGCCTCCTCATCGTTGAGCCGTTCAATTTCCCCTCTTATCTCTCTAAGCCGCTGCTCCTTCTCCGCAATTTCCCGACCCAGTGCCAAACGGCTTGCCCCTGAGCCCACAAACACCAGCCTGCCATCACCAAACCAGGCAACCCCATCCGCGCTGACGAAAAAACGTTCCGGAAACCTCTCCTTCAACTCGGCAAGGGCTTGCCGGTCCCGGACCACAAGAAAATTCTGCGCGATTTGAGAAAGTAGCACCGGCGCCTCTAATTTGACCTTTACAAAATCGGCAAGTGTCCCAAGCACCCGTTCATCCTGTATTAAATTATCCGCACCGCTGGTTATCCTGGACCGCGCTGTGTCAACAAGAAATCCAATACGCAACTTTCCTCCGTCCTGCTCCAGTTGTGTCAAACTTTCAGTGCTAAAATCGGAACAGGTGATAAAATCAAGTAAAGGGAAAAACGCCGCTTCACACGCTCGTTCCCAGCCCGGCATCGGCTCAAGAAATTTCCCGGCTTCAACCGCACCCTGTGCCCCCAAAACACCTTTCGCCACCCTTGTCTCCTCCCGGGCAAACCGCGCCGCAAGTCCGGCAAGCGCCTGCTCCAGCAACCCCTTCTCTTCCTGCAGCGCCCGCCGTTTTCGCCTCCTTTCCTCCATCCTCTCCTCAATTGATTTTATCTCGGATTGGAGCGCTGCCACCCGGTCCTGCAATGTCCTCTTTACCGTCTGCGCCTTCTCCACCCCGCTGCTCAACTCCTTCAACTCCATCTCAACCTGCTTAATCCGTTCCGTTATAACTGTCCATTCCTGTCTCACCCGCTCCTGGGCACCAATCGTGTTCTCCAGCTCGGCTTCAGTTTTTGACCGCGCATTGAGTAGCTGTTGCTCCTCTTCAAGGAGATTCTGCAACCGCTCCCGGACCTCCTTCACCTCCTGTTGTCGTCGATACAACTCCTCCTCGTGCGCTTTTGTCTGCTCTCGGGTCTTTTCCAGTTGCCTCAGTACCGCCTCGAGTCGGTGATTCCTTTGGGCTAACTGCTGAACTGTCTGGTCAAAAAGCTGCTCGAGCCGCGCCACCTCCTCTTTCAACCTTGACTGGATTGATTTTGCCTCTTCGGCACGCTGTTTGAGAAACAGCAACTCCTGCCCTTCCATTGCCGCCTGCTTCTCAATTTCGGCAATAAGCTTCCGGCGCCGTTCCACCTCAGCCAGCACCTTTTCCCGTTCGCCTTCAACATCAAGCAACCGGGAGTGAAGCTGTCGCAACTCCGCCTCGAGCCGCTTTATCTCGGTAAGCCGTTCCGCCTCAGACCGCTCTAATGCCTCGACCTCAGCCTTCACCTGTTCCTGTTCCGCAACAAGCCCCTCATAAATCCGTTTCAGTTCAATTAACCTAAGCCCCTTTTCCTCTTCTTTCAGCCGTTGAAACGCCCGCAATTTTCCTGCCTGACGCTGCAGACTGCGCACAATCCGTTCCCTTTCGGCAATAATGTCCTCAAGCCGGGTTAAATCAGCCTGGGTCAACTCCAGTTTGCGCTGACACTCCTCCTTGGCATCCCGGAACTTTGCCAGTGATGCCGCCTCCTCAAACATCTTTCGGATGTTCCCGGCGATTATCTCCCTCATCTGGCGCAGGTCAAATATCGAGTACGCCTTGGTACCAATCCCCTGGGAAAGAAACAGGTCCTGAATATCACGCAACCGGCAGGGCTGGCGATTCAGATAGTACTCGCTTTCCCCGGAACGGAAAAACCGCCTCCGGATTTCCACTTCTGAAACGCCCTCACCCTGGAACCAGGCACTGCTCAATTCCGGACGGTCTTCGGTTGAAAGTAAAAGTTTAACCTCTGCGTAATTCACGGGCGGTGCGGTTGCGGTTCCGGCAAAAATCAAATCCTCGGTTTTGGCACAGCGTAATACCGAGAACGACTGTTCGCCCAGGACCCAACGCAGGGCATCAAGGATATTGGACTTGCCGCATCCGTTGGGTCCCACAATACAGTTCAGCCCAGGCGAAAACCGGACCGTTGTCTTCTCCTGAAAAGACTTGAAACCAAATATCTGTAACTCTTTTATGTACACTTAACTGTAAAATATATGCTCCCTCACCAATTAGTCAACATAAAAAAACCGGGAGCCCAAAAGGAACTCCCGGTTAGACCGAGCCGAAAGGAGGCGTTTAGCGCTGCGGACAGCAGGGCATCGCGCCCGGTCCATCCAGCCCTTCGCCAAAATGGCACTGTCGAGCGCGGCGGCCCATTCCACCCCTACCGCGCATCATACCACGCCCCATACCCATACCAGGCCGAAATGCCTTACGTTGTTCTGGTGTCAACAGGTTGTAAATCTCAATCTGATGATTCACCCGCGCCAGTTCCAGTTTATTCCTCAGTTCGTTAATCTCCTTGACCTTTGCGATAATCTGCTTCGCATCAAACTTCTCCGCCTGCCAGAGCATCGCCAGTTCCAGGTCCTTAATCTTCAATTCTGTCTCCATGGGCATAACCTCTTTTAGATGTTTTATCCGCAGGTTCTGAATTTGCTCACGCTGGGCATCGGTCAGTTCGGGCATATTCATCTTACCCATTCCGGGCATTCCCATCTCATGGCACGGTGGCGCCATCGGTTGCTCAACTGGTGCCGGTGTCTGCTCTGGTTTCGGCGACTGGGCAATTGCCCATCCGGTGACAACCAAAAGTGCCAGTACCGCGATCGTGGTTATTTTAGTTACTCTCTTCATATTATCCTCCTGTTTAGTTAAAATCTTCGCCTGCCCCGTTTATCATCGGGAGGGGGAAACCTTCGTGGTCCGAACGGTGGAGGCGGACCTTCAATCACCTCGCAACACCGTCGCCGCATCATCTCCCGATAAGGTGGTGGCAAGAGTGTTTCACTCTGTCTTCCCATTTCAAACACCTGGCGGTGCATCTCCTGATGCAGCACCCCGATTCGTGTTAGCGTCTGTTCAACCCTTGCCGGGTCCGGGTTCTCCGCAAACCCCAATCGTGCCAGCTCCTGCCGTGCCTTCCAGTACTCAAGGCGCAGCGAATCCATCTTGAAACGATGCTCATCAAGTACGGGCTGCAATTGTGGCCTTAACCTTCGGACAAGATAACGAAAATCTCCTTTTTGCCGCTGCCACCTTCGGTAACGGTAATAAGTGAAGGTCCCAACCGCGGCAAGATTCAGCGCCAGCGAAACCGCAAGTATAAGATAAACCCAGCGTCCTTTCATCACCTACCTCCGCCCCAGAATTCCTCAAGCGTCGGCTCGGCGTTGAGCGTTGCTATCTCGTCACCGGTACCACCGTTACCCGCCAGACCCTGACCAATAACAACCCCGAGCCCAAGACCAATCGCAATCAAGAGCGCCGCGGCAATGCGCCACAGTACCGGGATGAATCGGGGATGAAAAACCTTTTTTTCCTGCAACCGTGCGAGTACCCGCGCCGTCAGATAAGAAGGCATCTCCGGGCTCGGCATTGATTGCAATAGCGCCTTTATCTCCTTTAGCTCCTGAAACTCTTTGCGGCATCCTGCACACCGTTCAAGATGGTCTTCAACCGCGGCGCGCAACTCTGCCGGTGCTTCCCCATCCAGCACCAGAGATAGCATCCTTTTCACCTTGGCACAATTCATCTTCATACTATTAGACCCCTTTCCCTGTGCTTTTCCTGCGGTGTTCATACAATACCTTTCCTTCGCGCCGGAATGAGAATCTGGCGCAGATTTGCCTTTGCCCGAAACAAAAGGGCATCGACTGCGCGCACCGAGCGCCCCATAACCTCAGCAACCTCCCGATAACTCATCCCCTCATAGATGTTCAGAACCAGCGCGGTCCGCTGGTCAGGTGGCAACTGTGCCAGAGCCGCTTTTACCACCTCTTCCCGGCGCTTCTGTTCAAAAACCGTAACCGGCTCATTATTGCTTGAACCGGGCAAAAGTTCAGTCAACTCCTCAACCGGCTTCCTTCTCTTTTTCCAATTAAATGTTAGATTCATTCCAATCCTGAAAAGCCAGGTTTTGAACTCGCTTTTGCCCTTGAAACCACTAAGCGACCGCCACGCCTTGACCCAGGTTTCCTGGGTTAACTCATCAGCATCGGTTGGGTCGCCAACAAGACGGTAGATAAATGCGTATAGTGCTGGACCGTGCTGCCGGACCAGCGTCTCAAATGCGGCTAAATCACCGTTCTGGGCCGAAAGAACCAGTTCCTGGTCGTTGTACTTGTCCAATTATTTAATTATAATAGACAAATTGCTCAGCCCTATCCTGCGCCCGCATCAACCGCCTTCATAACCTCCTGCAGGAACCGCTCCTCTGGTAATGCACCCTCAAACTGATGACGCTGATTGAGCACGGTCTTGGGCACCGCCATCACCTCATAGTAGTTTGCCAGAACCGGAAACTCCTGGGCATCAATGGCGCTTGCGGTAATATTATCACTCTCCATTGCAAAACGATGGGCTAAAGAGACCATCATTGGACAGTATGGGCAGGTCAGAGTAACAAACACATCAATCTTAACCGGCTGGGTAATCTGGCTCAACCTCTCTCTGGTTTCGGGTTTTAACCCGGACTCTCTTTTTCCGACCAGCTGAATCGCATTGACCAGTGAGGTAAACTCATAACCCGCGGGAACGCCATAAAACCTTATCCCGTAATCCTTCTCGCCCGCCACCACCAGTGCCGGCACCCTTTCCACCTTGAACTCCTCCACCTTCTCTTTGTCAAGCAAAAAGTTGTAAACCTCCAGTTTGACCTTATCCGAAAGCGCCGCAATCTCCTCTGCCAGTTGCCGGTTTTCCCGACAGAACTGACACTCCATCTCCTGCGTGAAAACCACCAGCCGCACCGGATTGGGCAAATTTTTGAGAACCGGCTCAAGCTGCCTTTTTACCGATTCCTGAACCAAACTCATTAATCCTCCTTTTTTATCAATTAGACCCCGGGCAATCAGAAATCGGTGCTCAACACCACCACCCGCGCCCGGCTTTTTGTGCCCTCCGTCTCCAATCGGAAGAAGTAGGTTCCGCTCGGAACCCGCCTGCCCTGCTCATCTTTCAAATCCCAGTTGACAACTCGTAAACCCCTTGCCCTACCTTCATCGTTCCATTGACGCACCATTTGACCAAGGCTGTTGTAAACCCTTAAAAGCGCGTGCTCACCATCCCTCAGATGGTAATTGACCAGAACCCTGCCGCGGGTCGGACTGGGCTTGACCGTCAAGCCGTCTGGAGGGTAACCAACCGGGCGCGGTGTCGCTACGCCGGTCATTGTTTGAAATACCGTATTTTCATAGGTAACAATCGCCTCGGGCACTGAATCACCAGTTTGCACCTGAAGCCAGGTGTAGTCGTTTGGTGTCGCAACCGTCAATGGTCCAGAACACTCCTCCCATTCTTCCCACTCAATTACCCGGATGTCATCAAACCAAACCTGACCTATGCCCGAATCCGGTCCTGTGCTCATTAGCAGGACATCAAAGTATCCGCCTGACACCGGTGCCGGTACTTCAGCATAAAACTCCTGCCACTCATTTGTTCCGTTAATTACCGGTAGACTGCAAACCGCAATCCGCATGCCGCCAATCCGGCTGTTGTAAACATTTAACACCACCACCGCACTGCCGCAATTCTCCGTCTTCATCCAGCCGTAAACACCCAGCCGGTGCGAATCTGCCGAGCACACCATCCGCTCCTCAAGATTGGTCACAATCGTCCCGGTCCCAGCGCTCCGGCGCTGGCATAACGACCTTGCACCACGGTGTGCCAGTGAGTCGTAAAACTCATCCGCCTGATTCAACAGCCAGAAACTCGCCCCTTCATCTTCCATATTACCCATCCAGAGCAAATCTCTGCCCAGTCGGATTTGCCACGCCCCAGCCGGAGTAATACTCACAACCGTTGACAGGTCTCCGGTATCATTCAAACTGTGCGGCGCCGACCGATAACCTCCAGAATCGGGCAGCAGTGCCAACACCACACCATACCGCCTCGTCAGACGGTTCATCCTCGTACTGTCCAGCACTATCTCGGCGATCACACTTTCCCGGTCCACGACAAGGTAACTGTTTAACTCGCGGGAACGCCGCGCCAGATAGCGCAGGATTCTTGTTCCCAATTCGCCTCTTGCCCGGTGCGGGATGTAGTCGTCAATGTAAACCGGCACTAACCAGTAGCGGTAAAAACCCCTTTCATCCAAAAGTCCATTGAGAATCACTGAGGGATAGGTTTCCGGATACTCCTGGTCAAACGCAAAATTGCCCAGCGAATGGGCGATCAACTTGCCCTGATAAACCTCAAACCCCTGCAGAATATGGGGATGGTGACAGACCACAAGTTCCGCACCCTGGTCAACAATTCGGCGGCGCAACGCAATCTGACTTGCGGTGGGCTGGAGCGCACCGGGTCTAAACCACTCCTCATCAGCCGGTTCTGGCTGGTACTCTTCGCCTGAATGCAGTTCCACCACCAGAAAGTCCGCAACCCTTTTTGCCCGCTGCAGCGCCTGAAACACCCGAAAGGTGTCAAGGTCGGCAAATCCCGGTTTGTTCTCCCCGGCATTGAGATAAGGTTGATAATTGTCGTACTGACCGGTTCGGTCGCTATAAGCAAGAAACCCGAGCGCGGTTCCGTGCTTCACAAGAAAGACCGGTTGATACGCCTCATAAGCATCTTCACCCGCACCTGAGTACACTATCCCGAGTGTGTCCAGCACCACCTGGGTTTGCCGCAACCCTTCCAGCCCGTAATCAATTATGTGGTTGTTGGCAAGCGAAACCACATCTATTCCGGCAAACTTCAACCCCTGCCCATTAGCCGGCCGGCCCCGGAAAACAATCGGCTTGGTCGGATGCGGCGTACCGCGGTCGGTCAAAGGACACTCAAGATTCGCCACGGTGACATCCGCAACATCACCTAAATAGGGTTTTACCTCCCGAAAAATCGCCTCAACCCCTAAACTGTCAATCAGCGGCTCGTACCGTCTTGCCAGCATCACATCACCGACAAAATTCAATCGCAAAGGATAAGAGCCCGGTCCGGGCTCCAAGTTCACCCGGCACGAGTCCCTGCCCACCCGGCCGCTTTCATCCCTCACCTGAACCAGAACGGTATAGGTGTGATTGTCCCGCACAATATAGGTGTGAATCGGGCAGGAGTCACTACTTGTTGAGTCGTCGCCAAACTCCCAGTGATAAAAATGGGTTCGGCTGTCCGGATCCTGCACCCGGCTGTAAAAGTGTACAGTCAGACTCCAGGTACCATCCTGATTGTCAATCAACCCTGCGGGCACAAACCACGCCTCAACCTCGGGCGCCTGCGGCTGGTCAAGGGTGACATCGGAAATGTCGTCAAAATAGACCTTGCCCCTTGCACCCTGGTCCGCATCGTTGATAAACACCATCCCGTTCAAAGTCGTCAGATGCCCGAACCGGCTCAGCCAATCTGCGCCCACGGGCAAAAGATACCGATTCCAGTTTCGCACCGGAAATGCGCCCTGATAAACGGTCACCCAGCGTGCCGGGTCAACTCGCTCCCGACCAGCAAATGCGTACAAAAGCGTCTCCGTTTCCGACACCAGACCAAACCCCTGGATTGCACCGACACTCTCCACATAAGCCCACACCTCCCACACCTTTGCAGAGTCCAGCGCCATTGGTGGAATCGGTTCAACCTTCCAGGTGTTGCCGAACAGTTTCAAAGCGTAGCGGGAACTGTTATGGGTTAGCGCTGAATCCAGAACCCAGGAGTCGGGCTGAACATCCTCTCCGGGAAATGAGAACAGATTAACATTTCCGGACTCAAAATTCTCAACCGTATCCGCGAAAAATGGCGTCCCAACCGCGCCCAGCGTGAACATCAGCGCTGCGAAAAAACTCACTCCAACCTCTTTGCCATCCGGGTCAGAACAGTCTGGTAAACATCAAGGTCTGCCTCACTATACAAAACAAACCTTATCCGCCGGACAGACTTCAAATCTGGCATCATCTTAAGAACCGTCCTGAGCGCCACCTCTGCCGCCTCTTCAACTGGATAACCAAAGTATCCAGTAGAAATTGATGGAAAGGCGATTGACTTAATCTGGCGCTCCTCGGCAATCTTCAGGGCGTTCTCATAACAGCGGGCAAGAAACTCCTCTTCAGGTTTATCAACCCTGTAAACCGGTCCGAGACAGTGAATCACATATTTATTGGGCAAATTGTGCCCACCGGTAATCACCGCATCACCAGGTTTAATCGGCGCCAGCGGCTTACACTCCTCGTAAAGTCCCGGACCTGCTGCCCGATGAATCGCGCCGGCAACACCGCCACCCGGTGCCAGTCGAGCATTCGCCGCATTCACCACCGCTTCAAACCCCTCCTGCTTTGTAATATCCCCCCGCACACACTCCAGTTCCACATTGCCAATCTTAATTTGCATAACAACCCTTTTTTAATCCAAGCAAAAATTAGACAGTTCTATTATAAAATGGAACTGTACCCGCTGTCAATAAACCGGCATTTCCCCAATACCGGCTTCTGACCACTTTACCGGCAAACTCCTTGGTGTCCAATTGAAACACACCTGGAAAATTATACTTTAAAGTATACAGCAAAATTTGGGGTGTGATGGGATAAGTTTCTGTAATTTAGTGTGTTAAATTGTTTTGACCGCATTTTCCATACCCAACCCCGGGGTAGTTTCAGGGATGGTATGGGATTTTGATGGATTTTCGGTTTAGCCGTGGGTTTTTCCACCATTTTTGACCTGATGCCCGATTTTATCTCTGTTTTGGTGCCGATGTTAGACTGTTCTGTTGTTCCGGAAAAACTCGCAATCGTGCCCGCAAAAGTTCTCCGGCAACCGCTCCTATACGCACCCTATCTTTTGTTCCATCCCATCAAGGGAAGGAAAATTAAGTTGACTGAAACTTAATCTCGGATAATATAAGTAAGGGTATGATTTCCTTTACGGTTAAGACCCAGCGCCGCACCGAACTTGTTGACATTACCGGTCAGGTCCAGGATGCGGTTGCCCAAACCGGAGTTTCAAACGGGGTCTGCTTTATCTATGTGCCCCACACCACCGCCGGCGTCTGCGTAAATGAAAGTTATGACCCGGATGTTGCCGAAGACATTACCCGCACCCTGTCCAAACTTGTGCCGGCTGATGCCCATTACCAGCACACCGAAGGCAATGCCGATGCCCATATCAAATCGGTTCTGGTCGGTACCAGTCAGGCGATTCCGGTGGAAAACGGCAAACTGCGTCTGGGTCGGTGGCAGGGGATTTTTTTTTGTGAGTTTGATGGTCCGCGTCAGCGGAGCTGTTTTGTTCAGGTCGTAAGCAACTCAACTTTTAAGGAGGATAAATGAGCCATAAGAAACTTTTTGTCCCCGGTCCAACCGAAGTCCGGGAAGAGGTGCTTAAAGCACAGGCAAAATGGATGATTGGTCACCGTTCTAAGGAGTTTGGTGACCTGAACGCCCGGTGCATTGAAAAAACCCAGAAAATCTTGAAGACCAAGAACTATGTGTTCTGGTGGACCGCATCCGGCACCGGCTTGATGGAAGGCACCATCCGGAATGTGGTGCGGCGCAAGGTGCTGCACTGCGTCAATGGCGCCTTCTCGGACCGCTGGTTCAAAATCTCCCAGGCTTGCGGTAAAGAGCCCGAGGCGCTGCGTGTGGAGTGGGGCAAGGCGATAAAACCGGAGATGGTTGACCAGGCGCTTGCCAAAGGCGGTTTTGAGGCGGTCACGATTACCCAGAACGAAACCTCAACCGGGGTTCGTTCACCGCTTGAGGATATCGCCCGGATGGTACGCAGCAAGTATCCGGATGTTCTGATTCTGGTTGATGCGGTTTCCAGTTTGATGGGCGACTGGTTTGACATCGACGAACTGGGCCTGGATGTGGTTGTCGCCTCGAGCCAGAAGTGTGTTGCCCTGCCGCCGGGTCTGGCGGTTGCCATCATCTCAGCCCGGGCGATGGAGAAGTGCCGGAACAATCCGGACCGCGGTTACTACTTTGATTTTGAGGCGATGCTCAAGCGGTACGAAAAGGACAAGCAGACCCCGACCACGCCGGCGATTTCGCTTTTCTGGGCGCTTGATGTTCAGTTAGACGCCATCCTTGCCGAAGGGATGGAAAATCGGTATCAGCGCCACCAGAAGATGGCGCAGTTCACCCGGGAGTGGGCAAAGAAGTACTTTGCTGTATTTCCCGAACCGGGTTATGAGTCGGTGACATTGACCACCGTGACCAACACCCGGGGCATCAGCGTCAAGGATTTGAACAGCGCGCTTGGTGAGCGGGGAATGCAAATCTCCAACGGTTATGGCGACCTGAAGGAGAAAACCTTCCGCATCGCCCATATGGGTGACCTGACAATGAAAGATATGGAGGCGGTGACCGCGGCGATTGTCGAAATCCTTAAATTGTGAGTCTCTTTCTTTGGCTCGGCTGGGCGCTCTTTTTATATGCTGGGCCAGGAATAACTAAAACTCAGAGCGCCGCCCATTTTACACCGGAGCCTTATGCGGGCGCAAATGAGATTCGTTTTGCCAATGGCATAGTTTTAACACTGCCAGCGGAACCGGTTGACAATAAGCCGCTTTCCACACGCTACTGGCTTGTCCACTTTTCTCAACCGGTCCGGCAGGAGTTTCTCTGCCATTTGCGCCGCATTGGTCTGGAGCCGGTCTGTTACATCGCATATCAAACGGTTGTGGTCCGGAACTTGAGCAGCCGTTCACCTGACGAACTCCTGCCTCAACTTTTGGACATTTCCGTTGACTGGATTGGACCTTTTCTGCCCGAATACAAGTTAAGCCGCGGTGTCGAACCATCAACCCGGGTTGACAATTTGTCATTTGCCCTCTGGCCCGGAGAGAAAAAGCCCTTACATCTTTCCCGCCGGAATGCGCGCCAGTTAACCGAACTTGATGCGGTCTATTATGTTGAACGCCGGCACCGGTTCGAACCGTTCAACCGCGATGTGCAATGGGTGGTACAGACCGGCTGGGACTCAATCGGACCGATAGAACCAGGTCAAAACTTTCGCCGGTTCTGGAACGCCGGACTGCGCGGGCAGGGTATGGTTGTCGGGCTGTTTGATTCGGGGATAATCATTGAGCACGATATGTTCCGTGACCCCTGGGTGCCACTGGAAAGCCCGGGCATCTATCTCAATCACCGCAAAATTGTTGCCTACAAACTGTTCCGCAATGCCGATTTTGGTGACCCGAGCGCGGTTGTCTATCACGGGTCCGCAGTTGCCGGAACCCTTGCCGGTAACGACTCCATCTGCGGCAATTTAAGCGACCTGGACGGTGTTGCACCCGATGCCCGCATCTACTTTCTTGACATCGCCACCGCCAGTGGCCAGTACCTGTTTGATGACAATATGACCGAAATGCTCGACTCAATCCGGCTCAGTTATGGGATGCCCGAACCGGTACGCCAGGTGTCCGGTTCGTTTGGCTCAATGGACCAGACCGGATATTACACCCTGCCCGATGCCACCCTTGATGCGGTTACCTGGCAGGATAAGAAGTTTCTTGTGGTCTGGGCAGCAGGTAATGGCGCCGGCACCCAGTATCGGATTGGCCATCCCGCCTGTGCGAAAAACTGCCTGACCGTTGGCGGTACCGGCAACGGCACAATGAGCAATCTGGTCTACTCCCTTTCCTCTGCCGGTCCAACCCGGGACTTAAGAATCAAACCCAACATTGTGGCACCTGCCGACAGCATCTTCACCGTTTACGGTGCCGGCATCAACACCTATCGCGCCCGCGAAGGCACCAGTTTTGCCGCACCTGCGGTCAGCGGTGCCCTGACTTTGCTCCGCCAGTATCTCAAAGAGGGCTGGTATCCAGATGGCAGACCCAACCCGGAAAGGGGTATTGATGCGCCCAGTGCGGCACTGATGCGCGCCTTTGCCATCTGCGCCACCGACACCAATGTCGGCAGTGGCACGATTCCGGACAACCGCATCGGCTGGGGCAGACTCAACCTGTCCCGGATTATGCATCTACCTGACGACTCACTGGCATTAACCTTTGTTGACGACTCGTTCGGATTGGAAACCGGGCAGTTTGATGAGTACGAAATTGTCCTGGACCGGCGCGAGCCGCTCTCTATCACCCTTGCCTGGACCGACACCGCGGCACTGCCTAACGCTGAAATCGCTCTGGTTAACGACCTGAACTTAGAGGCGATAAGCCCGGATGGAAACCGGTATCGGGGAAATCAACTTTACCTCAGCCAGTCTATTGCCAACCCTACCGCCTGGGACGAAAGAAATGTTGAAGAGGTGATTCGCATCGCGCGGCCCCTTGCTGGCGTCTGGAAAATCCGCATCTATGGCAGAAATGTCTATACCCCGCGTCAGCCTTACGCGCTGGTAATTCGGGGGGGAATCCAGGGATTGCCCATCTGCATCGCCGAAGAGCACGAACAAATAAAGACAAGGGAAAAGCGCAACCCCTATCCCGGTTTACACAACAGCCGGTTTTCCTTTTTGATGGTACCGCCCCAGAGTGTAATGGATATCTGGACACCAGATGGCAGACAGGTTACCCGCATCGAATCTCACAACCGGCAGTTCTACTGGTACTACACCGACAACTCCGGGAAAAAACTGCCCAGTGGAGTTTATCTGTATCAAATTAAAAGGCTGAACACGACGCCCCAATGGGGAAAGATTGTCTTAATCAGGTAAGGGAAACGATATTTTTTACCCACCGGTCGTTAATGATTATCTCCTGATTGTGAACAACTCCCGCGACCCGTACGCCGTTAATTTTGTCAAGAAACGACACCCGTGCCAACAGGTCGGCAACACCCCAGACATCAGACTCAACCTCAATATAACGACGATTGACCACCCTGCCACCAAGCACCAGTTCAAAGCCGTTGTCCTCAATCAGTTTTTTTAGCACCTCAGGCCGATGTCCGGTCTCAAGCAGAAAATGAAAATGGCCAAAGTTGGCACAACCGGTCCAGTCAACACTCGGTTGAATTCGTAAGATACCTGCAGGGTTGTTTGCCGACCAGAACAGACGGGACAGTTTCGCCTTTATCCAGTTTTCACTTTGACCAAACGCCCGGGCAATCTCTGTTCGGGGCAGCGCCGGGTTCTGATAGAGAAACTGCACAAACGCCCGCTCCTCGCGGGTCAGCGGCATCGAGACCGGAAATGTGTACTCCTGGACCCGAAAAACCTCGACCTCGGAACTGGCACTAAAGGTCTGGATAAATCGGGTCTCATTCTCAAAATCACGCGAGTAGAAAACGAGCGCCAGATTATGTCCAACACCCGAAGGCAATGCGGCGTTGATAAAAATCTCGGTAACAAATGGCAACCGGCTGATGATACTCTCAGCAAGCGTCCGCGGCTCATCACTCTTAATCTGCAGGGCACCCATCACCCAGTTACCGCCCAACAAAGGTGGCACCACGAGCGTGAGATGGAATGAGCGGATAAGACCATCTTTCACCAGCCGCTCCAGCCGGCGCCGATACTCATCTTCGTTTAATCCTGCCGGCTTTAAATCAGCCTCATCCGGAAACAAGCCCCTGACCTCGGCAATTCTCAGCGCCGCAAGGTCTGCCGGCTCAAGAACAATCATCTTGCCTCCTTTTCTTCTTTTCCCAACCTTTCGGAACGGGCAACACCCCTTTCCCTCAAATCAGTAGGCACCACGCCGGGAAAGAACCGCCGGCACCGTTTTCAGAATTATCATCAGGTCGCCGGTAAGCGTCCACTCCCGCACATAGCGGGTGTCCAGTTTCACCCGCTCCTCATAAGCGGTGTCGGTTCTGCCCGAAACCTGCCAGAGCCCGGTTAAGCCGGGCGGAACCCGAAACAACAGCAGTGAATAGTCTTTGTAGTAGCCGACCTCTTTCTCGACAATGGGCCTGGGTCCCACCAGACTCATCTGACCAATTAGGACATTGAGCAACTGGGGAAGTTCATCGATGCTGAATTTACGCAACCAGCGGCCCAGCGGTGTTACCCTCGGGTCGTCCTTCAACTTGAATGTCTGCTCAAACTCCGCCCGCTTCACCGGGTCGTTTTTTAAAATCTCCTCAAGCCGCTGTTCGGCATCTTTATACATCGTCCGGAATTTCAGCAAGTAAAACTCTCGCATATTTCTGCCTAACCGGCGATGTTTATAGAAAACCGGACCCGGGCTGGTCAGTTTGACGAGCAGGGCAACCAGGAGCATCGGCAGCCCGAGAATCAACAGAACAAGTAATGAGATTACCAGGTCAACAATCCGCTTCAAACGGCGACCGATGCTGTAGGGTACAAATGGGCCAATGGGCCGGGGATGAGGACCGAGAAAATAGGCGGACATCCGAAACGAAGGGATACCAACAAAGTCCACAAAGTAACGCGGTGCCACCAGGCTAACGAGGTATTCGGTTTTCGGGTCGGTAATGTCAACAACAATCAAATCAACCCGGTCGATTCTACCAATCTTATCACTATTTGCCTTCATCCACCGCTCTAAATCCTCAATCAGGACCGTCTCGACACAGTGAAAACCCCACCACCGTAAAAGGTTGACCTTATCCCGGTTAAAGTCGGTAACATAAAGCACCCTTTGGGGCGCAAGCCGCCGGAGTACAACCCCGATTAACGGCGCCAGAAAAGTTAAATAACACCACAACAACAACCAGAACTTTACCGTGAGCGGTTCACACCAGGACCAGACCGAATGGACAACACTGTAAGAGACATAAGTTAGGGCAAATGCCGCCTGGGTTCGGATTGTTAGCCCGTAATTGGCACGCGCGGTGGACTCAAACTCACCAACCAGATAACTGGCAAGCGCCAAAAGAAACCAGACAACTACAACCGTAGTTACGCCGATGGAAAAGGGAACAAAAAAAAGCCGCAGCAGGGAAACGACGATAAAAAGCAAAAGCAGTTCAAGAAAGATTAAAACCGCATTACTTCGCCCGCTGGCAAGGTTCATACAATTTAATTCCGCGCGCTGCCGCGTAAAGCCCGGCTGAAGGGTTTCAGCCGTTTTTAACGAATTTTCTTTTTGTGGCGCAGTGCCTTACGACGCTTCTTGAATTTGTGCCTTTTGATTTTCCGTAATTTACGCTTCCGACCGCAGGGCATTAACGCTCCTTTTTATCATTTTACGACACGCCACCCTTCATCAAATTTGCCTTCAAAAGACGCGACGCTTTGAATACCGGCACCCTTCGGGGTGGAATGTTTACCGTCGCCTTTGTTCTCGGATTTCGGGCAACCTTGGGCTTGCGTAGTTTGGTTGACAGAACACCAAACCCTCTGATTTCAACCCGGTTACCCTCCTGGAGTGCGCGACACAACTCCTCAATAAACAACTGGACAATTCTACCGACATCGCGCTTGGTAATATTCGGTGCCATCTGACGGGAGATGTTCTCAACAATATCGGCTTTAGTGATGGTCATATTCGCTCCCTCCTATGAGCAACTACTACACTTATGAGAACTACAACTACTGCAGCCCTTACTGCTGGACTGCACCTTCTTTTCCGCTCCGGCAACACCGAATACGGAAAAAACCCTTGAAATCTGTCTACTCCCGCAATCGGGGCAGACTAATCCCTTTTCCTCTTCCTCATTCCATAACAGCTCCTCAAACACTTTGCCACAGGAGCTGCAACAAAACTCTCTGATTGGCATAACTAATTATAAAAATGAGACTTCAAAATGTCAAGCATTCCGTTTTTGTACCCTGGTCGAACTTAAAAGCGCCAGTACCGCGCCGGCAAGGTAAAACGACCCGGCAACAACAATCGGCAACCGGCCCGCCGATAGCTCCTCGGCTCGTTTCAGCGCCGCCTTCAGATCTGGTGCCGTTTCGGCAAGAACCCCAAGCCGCCGGAACACCCCTTTAAGTATCGATGGGTTCATCGCCCGCGGTGAATCGGGTGCAACAACAATTGCGGTATCGGTATAAGGTGCGAGCGGCGCTATCGTTTTTTTAACCAGTTTACCCCGTAGTGAACCGTAGATTAAAACCACCTTATCCTTTAAGTACTCCCGAATCACATTGGCAAGCGCCTGTCCGGACTCGGGATTGTGACAGGAGTCAACTATCAACAGCGGATTTGAGCGCACAATCTGGCAGCGCGCCGGAATCACAACCTTAGACAACCCTTGAACCGCCGGTTCAAACCTAATCCGTACATCGCTTTTTGCCAGAACCCCAAGCACCGTTAATGCGGTCCGGCAGTTCTCAATCTGGTGCCGGCCCAGAAGGTTGAGATTTACCCTGCCGCCGCCCAACTCAGTCCAGCAGGAAAAACCAATCCCGCCCTCGCCCACACTCTCATCCCAGACCCGTGACCGCTCTTCGACCCAGAATGGAATCGCGCCAATTTTACGGGCTTGAACCTCCAGCTCCTGTCTTGCCTCAGCAAATTGCGCCCCAATCACAACCGGTTTTCCGGCACGCATGATACCCGCTTTTTCCCTTGCGATTTTTCGCAGCGTGCCACCAAGTACCTTTATATGGTCATAACCGATTCTCGTAATCACCGACACCATTGGCTCGGACAGATTGGTCGCATCCAGCCTGCCACCCATCCCGACCTCAATAACCGCATAATCAACCCGGGCACGGGCAAAAAAGTCAAACGCCATTGCGGTGAGTAGCTCAAAGTAACTTACCCTCTGACGCTTGACCAGGGGCACGAACCTTTCTACCAAACGGGCAAAATCCCTTTTTGTTATCATGTTTCCGGCAAGTTGAATCCGCTCCCGAACCGAAATCACATGGGGTGAAACAAAAAGTCCGGTCCGAAGTCCGCACCCTCGCAAACCGGCTTCAACCATATAAGCCACCGAACCTTTACCCTTGGTCCCGGCAATCAGAACCACATTGTTGAGCTGTTTCTGCGGGTTACCGGCAAGTTCCAGCAGACGCCTGATGTTATCAAGTTTAAACTCGTTCCGAACCACCGCCTTCTTTTCGTAATTTACCAGTGAGTCAAGAAACGCTCGCGCTGTCTTATAGGTCACAGGTCACTTCCTCAGGACCGGTGCGTAACTCAATACCCCGTTTCGAACTGGCACAGAACTCAATAAACTCTTTGACCTCGTCACCCGCACAACTCCTCTGCAGCTCCTGCTCAATCCTTTTCAGTGCCTGACTCAAATTAAGCCCGGACCGGTACACAATCCGAAATAACTCGCTTAGGATTTCAATCTTTTCCTGTGCCATTCCGGCACGGCGCAAACCAACCATATTTAACCCGCGCACCCGACAGGGTTTGCCTGCGGCAAGCACAAACGGCGGGATATCACGATTGACATAAGAGTGGGCACCGACCATTGCCAGTTTGCCAATCCGGCAAAACTGATGAACCCCGGTCAATCCGCCAAGATTGGCACCGTCGTTTACCTCGCTGTAACCGCCTAACTGTACCCCATTGGTCAAAACGCAGTTGTTGCCGAGCCGGCAGTTATGGGCGATGTGGACATAGTTCATTATGTAATTGCCGTCGCCAATCAAGGTTGCCTTTCCTGCTCCACAGGCACGGTGCACCGTAACATATTCAAAAAAAACATTGTTACTACCAATCACCACTCCACTCTCTTCGCCCTGATAAGAACGGTCCATCGGCTCGGTGCCCACAACTACGCCGGTGCCAAACCGGCAACCATCACCGACCGTCACCTTGCCTTCGAAACGGCAGAATGGTCCAATTTCGCACCCCGGGCCCAGCACCACTTCGGCACCAACAAGGGCACTCGGGTGCACTAACGGACTGCGCCCATCACCACCGCCTCGCACGCCAGCTCTCCTCCCACGAAAACGCTGCCTTCAAACTTGTACACACCGGCTTTCGCCGTAACCAGCCTTACCAAAATGCGCAACCGTTCTCCGGGCCGAACCACGCGTCGAAACCGGACCCGTTCTATCCCGGCAAAAAGGGTCGTCCCGCCTTTCTTTTCCGGCTCTTTTACCAGCGCCAGCACAATGCCCGCCTGAGCAATCGCCTCAACCATCAAAACACCGGGTAGAATCGGGTTTCCCGGAAAGTGTCCGGCAAAGTAAAACTCATCGGCGCGGACATCGCGCCACGCCTCAATCTCATCACCCTCAAGCCGTGCCACACCATCGATAAACAAAAACGGCTCACGATGGGGCAGATACTCCTTGACATTGATGTCAACTGCCATCAACCCTCCTTTGTATGGACAAAATATCCCATACCTATCCTTGACTCGCCAAACTTTAACAACTCTCCTAACTTCTGGACCAGACCCAGGTTTAATCTGTGCCCGGGGTTAAATGCGATAAGCTCCGCCTCAAGTTGACACCCCAGAAGCGCCAGGTCACCGACCAAATCGAGCACCTTGTGCCGGCAGGGCTCGTTCACAAACCGCCAGCGTGCTGGAAAAAGCCAGCCGTTTACCTGCCGTAACTTGAAACCGACCAACTTTTCCACTCGTCTGCCAGCAGTTGTCTTTCCAAATGTCCGCGCCGGCGCAATCTCCCGGATAAAAAAACCGGGTGTAATCCGGCAGGAAAAAAATTGCATCGGGACAACACCCTTAATCTCAAAAAAAATGTGAACTTTTAAACCGGCACCAGGCAGGGCAATGATAAACCGCTCTCCCGAATTTACACCTACTGGCTGGTTAACTCTTAAAACTTTGATACTGTTATTCTGACGGCGCAAACCCGCCCGCTGTAAAAGCCGGACAAATTGCCGGGCGCTGCCATCGCCAAATGGTAACTCCTCACCTTCAACCTCAACCTCAATGTCAGTAACCCCAAGGCAGTAACAGGTGGCGAGAAAATGCTCCACCATCAAGAGCCGGCACTTTCCTTCGGTAAGATAGGTGTAACCATTACCGGCACCGGCGTTTGTCCAATCGGCTTTAATGACCCGATTAAAAACTATTCCCGAACCCGGAACTCCGGGTCGAACTTTCATTTTTACCCTTTTATTGGTTTTCACCCCCCAACCTGCAATCTCTACCTCTCGCCTGATGATAAATCGGCTCACTTATCCCTGCCAAATGCTTGCCACAACTTTGCCCAGAACCTGACCATCTCCTCGTAAGGACGAGCCGGTATTCCCCAGTATTTTGCTCCGGCAGGAACCGACCGGAACACCGCCGACTTCGCATAAATCACACTGTTGGCACCGATTGCAATATGGTCCTTTATCCCGCTCTGACCTGCAATCATCACCCCATCGCCAACTGTTGTGCTCCCTGCGATACCGCTCTGGGCAACAATAATACAGTTCTTCCCAATTTTCACATTGTGAGCGATGTGTACCTGGGCATCAATTTTTGTTCCCTGTCCGATTATCGTCTTTCTTCCGGTCTTTGCCTGTGCCACCGTAACATTAGGACCAATTTCAACATCGTCCTCGACAATCACCCAGCCGTCGTGCTCCAGCCTCCGGAAAACTGCCCCATCCTTCTCATAGCCAAAACCATCCCAGCCAATCACCGTGCCAGGACCAATCCTGACCCGGCAGCCAATTTTAACCCTTCGCCAGATAATTACCCCGGCACCCAGCACCGTCTCAGCACCAATCTCCACCTCTGGACCAATATAAACAAACGGTGCCAGTTGCACCTTATCCGCGACCTTTGCTCCGGGTTCAATCCATACAAAAGAACCGGACCCGAACTTTATCTGACTCTCGGCTCTTTGCGAATCCGGTTTTTCCGGTTCGTTCACTATTAACCTGTTTAAGGATTAATGCTTGAATAAAGCGTCTGGACAACGCTGCTCACCCGCTCACGCAGCACCTCTTTGCGCTCCGCCGTGCCATCCTGCGATTTGATCAGCACTCCGGTTCGTACATCAACCACCGACAGCTGAAATGTTATCTGGCGCTCCCGCTTGGAACATTCGCCGAAAATGCAGTAGTCGGCATCAAGGGCGCGTGCGACATCAAGCGCCTGCTCCATTTGAATCTGCTGGCTGCCATAGCCGCGCGCCTGCACCACCTCATCCACCTTTCGGTCCGGCACCACCTCGACATTTGCCTTGGAACCAAGCAGGGCATTGACAAACCCTCTAATCTGCGCTCCAATTCGCTCCCGCTGTGCTTCATCGTTGGCATCGTAAATCGGCATAATTGCATATATCTTCTTAATCGGACCGGTTGTCGGTACCGGGGCATAGCGCCGGTTCAACTCTTCAAGCACCAGTTCGGTCAAATCCAGCCCCACCTCACCGAAAATAATCCCCGCTTTTTCCGCATCAACCACTAAGGCAAACCCCTCCTGTTGTGCTACCGTGCGCACCGCCGAGTCAATCTGCTCAACAATTGGTGCCAGGAGCTCCTGATTCTTTTGCTCAATCTTCCCATTTTTGCCGTAAACCTGGACGAGATAACTGTCGTAGCGGCGCTTCCGGCTTTCCACCTCTGCCATTTTTGCCCGTTTTCCCTCCTCAGAAAGGGAAAGCTGCTGTGACTCATACTCCTCTTTTGCCTGTTCATACTCCTGTCGCAGCGACTCTGCCTTTGCCTCGTAAGCCGCAATCTCTTTATCCAGCTCCTTTTTTGCCGCCCTTGCACCCTCGTACTGAGCGATAATCCGCTCCGAATTCACATAACCAACCTTGAACTCTTTACCATCAGCCCGCGCACCGAGAACTAAAATCAGCAGCCATCCAATTGAGCCGAATAACGCCGCCGCTAAAAAGCGCGGCAGCCCCACTTCTGTTCTTCTCTGCTTCTGCGCTTTCATTGCGCCTCCTTTTCTGCAGTATCAAGCAACTGGCCCGATATCAGCCGGCCATCTGCTTCGACCCGCAATTTAATCTGGGCAAGTTGCCCGCATCGGTAATTTTTCCCGGTTGGCACGATAGCCACCCTCATATAGTTATCGGTTAATGCCTTGCCACCCGGTTCCAGCACCGCCTCGCGTACTGTTTCGTCAAATTGCCGGTAATAAACCATGCGATTTTTTTCCGAAAAGTCCCGCAATCGCTGCACCCGCTCCTGCTTTATCGACCTGTCCACAACATCACCCCAGATCGCCGCCCGCGTTCCAGGACGCAGCGCATAAGGAAAGACATGGAGATATTTGACCGGTACCGTACGCAGGAAATCTTCCGTGCGGACAAACGACGCTTCGTCTTCACCGGGAAAGCCTACTATCACATCGGCGCCGATGTTCGCTCCCGGCTTCACCGCCTCCAGTCGTTCGATTACCTGTCGATAATATGCACCGGTATAGCGCCGACCCATCGCCGCCAAAATTCGGTCATCGCCACTCTGCAACGGAATGTGAAAATGAGCACACACCCTTGAATCCTGGATAACTTCCAGGAACTCTTCGTCAAAACAGTCCGGTTCAACCGATGCCAGCCTGATTCGGAACCGCCCCGGAATTTTCAGCAGCATAGCAAGCAAACCTGCCAGTTTATAACCCTCACTCTGATACTTCCCGAGGTTCAAGCCCGTAAGCACCACCTCTTGAAAACCCTGTTTCAGAAGCTCGAGGAACTGCTCCCGAACCATCGCCGCCGGTAAAGAAACCGGCTTGCCTCTTACCTGTGCCACCACACAGTAACTACACCCATTGTCGCAGCCATCCTGGACCTTAAGTAGCGCTCGACTGCGCAACGCCATCGGCACAACACCCGCAATCTCCTTTTGCTTCCGCTGGTTGTTCCATACTTCGTCCACACCGGGAATTGAGGTCAACTGAGCGCCGACCCGTTCAGCGTAACAACCAAGGACCACAATCCGTGGCTTGGGCTGTAATCGGCTTAGTCGCCGAATTAGCGCCAGCGAATTCCGGTCGGCATTGCCGGTAACGGTGCAGGTATTGACATACACCGCATCCGCCTCCCGGGGATTGGTTACCAGTTTTACACCCTGCTGCTGAAGCCGCGCCCGCAAGCAGTCACTCTCGGCTTGATTCAGCCGACAGCCAACGGTTATAACCGCTGCGGTCATTAATTAAAGACCCTCGATATCGCGCAGATGGTCTTCAAGGGTAAATTTGTCCGGTGGCAACTCTTCTTCGATAATCTCTTCGGTTTCCTCTTCCTGTTTAAAGCGGGGCTGCAGCGCCTTCTCACTTAAAATCACCCGCCGATTATTCACATCGACCCGCAGCACCTTCAACTCCAGTTCCTGACCAATCTGATAACTTTCCTTAACCTTCTTACCCGCACCTTGCGCCAACTGGCTCAACGGCACAAACCCCTCAATTCCGTAGTTCAACCCAACCACGATTCCGGGTTTGGGAATGTCAAGAATCCGTGCCTTGACGATATCACCCTCTTTCATCTCCTGGGTCAGTCGGTAAAACGGGTCCTCCTGCGTCTGCTTCAAACCGAGGGATATGCGGCGGTTCTCCTTGTCGATCTCCAGGATTATCGTTTCCACCGTCTGCCCCTTCTTCACCACCTCGCGCGGATGCTTAACCTTTTTCGTCCAGGACAGGTCGCCATTATGGATTAAACCTTCAATACCCTCCTCCAGTTCCACAAATGCTCCAAAATCCTTGAGCGCCTTCACCTTACCGGTAACCCGCTGCCCCACCTTGTAGCGTTCATCAATTAGCGACCAGGGGTCGGGCATCGTCTGTTTCAAACCAAGGGAAATCCGGCGGTTCTCTTTGTCGATGTTCAACACAACCGCCTCCACCTCCTGGTCAACTGAAAGTATCTGGGCGGGATGGTGAATCGTCTTCGTCCAGGACATTTCGGAAATGTGGATTAGCCCCTCGATACCTTTTTCTAATTCTACAAAAGCCCCATACTCTGCGAGCGTTGTCACCCGGCCTCTTACCCGCGAACCAATCTGATACTTCTCCTCCACCTTCTCCCAGGGATGCGGCGTCAACTGCTTCAACCCCACCGTAATCCGACCCGTACTCATATCGGCGGAAAGTACCTTCACTTTCAACTTCTCGCCCACCTGAACCACTTCGCTGGGATGAACCACTTTTACCCATGCCAAATCTGAAATGTGCAGCAAGGCATCAACACCGCCAATATCAATAAACGCACCAAACTCGGTTATCGTTTTGACCGTTCCTTCGATGACATCGCCGACCTGCAACTTCGACAACAACTCCTGGCGCAACGCCTCCTGTCGTTCCTCAAGCAACGCCCGCCGGGATACGACGATGTTTTTCTTATGCCAGTTCACCGACAGAATTTTCACCTCAAACACCTTACCTACCAGAGCATCGAGATTTGCTACTGGCCTCATATCAACCTGTGAACCGGGCAAAAAAGCATCCAGCCCCAAAACATCAACTGCCAGTCCCCCTTTAACCCGGCGCAACACTACCGCATTTACCGGCTCACCCTGTTCGGACTTCTGCTTAATCGTCTCCCACGCCAGCTGAAAATCAGCCTTCTTCTTGGAGATGACCGGAAAGCCCTCTTTGTCTTCGAGCGCATCGATATACACCTGGACCTGCTGTCCCTCAACCGCCTCTTCGGGATTGCGGAACTCATCCAGTGGCAGAATACCTTCTGCTTTCAACCCAATATCGACCAGTACCGCATTGGGCAACTTCTTAATAATCGTACCGGTAACGATCTCACCCTCCCGATATGATGGGAAGGATTCGGTGTAGATATCTGAGGACTCTACCCGGATTTGACTGTTGTTATTAATACCTTCACTCATTACTGACAGACCTCCTTAAACTTGGTTGTTTATCACAACCAGAATCTCTAAGTATTCGGGCAATTTCTTCCACCGCCTTGGCCGGAGTTGAAGCACCAGCAACAATCCCGATTTTTTTAAAGCGCGCCCAGCGTCTCAAATTAAATCCAGCCGCCCCAGTCAGATGAACCACCGGTTTACCGCTGGACCGGACAATCTCTGCCAGCCGTCGGGTATTGGCGCTGTTCTTACCTCCTACCACCACAATCGCATCAACACGCTTTGCCAGCCGCAGCGCCGCTTCCTGTCGCGCCACTACCTCGGCACAGACGGTGTCGAAAACCCGGATTTCAGTATAGCGAAAATTAAGCAGATTGGCAACTGCTTCCTTAAGCCGCTCCCGCCCGATTGTCGTCTGCGCCACAATCCCAACCCGGCCTGAGATTTTCATTCTCGGTACGAACACCCTTGCCCCATTGCCGGCAGCAGCAAGAATCGCTTTAACCTCGGGATGGTTCTTTTCCCCAACAACAACAACCTGATAACCTTCTGCTGCCAGCCGCCGGGCAACCTGCTGAACCCGCCGCACATAAGGGCAGGTCGCATCAATCACCTCAATCCCTTTTCGTTCACATTCAACAAAAACCTCGGGTGGGCATCCATGAGCCCTTATCACCAACGCCCCACCCTGCACTTCATCCAGGCTTCGTATTGCCCTTATTCCCGCGCTTGCGAGTTCGTCGAGCACTTGCGGATTATGCACCAGTTGCCCGAATGTATAAACCCTCCCAAATCGTTTTAATCCCCCTTTTGCCAGTTTGATTGCCCTTTCCACCCCGAAACAAAATCCATTAGGTTTAGCAACAATCACCCTCGACATATCTACTTTACTTCCGTGCCTCTGCTCTTCTGCGCCTCTGCCTGAACCCGCTTAAAAACCTCGGCGGTTAACCGTTCGTAACCGGCCCGACTCGCCTCATAATCATCTGGGTACACCGGCAAACCAAACCGCACCTCGATTGCTCCTCGCCACTTGGGTTTATGGCGCAACCCCAGCCTCACGAAATCCCGGTCAACCCAGTAAGAAATAATCGACTGCGCCACACCAGATATATACGTGGGAACAACCGGCACCCGATTAAGAACCGCCAGCATCCCGACACCGGGTTTAAACTCATGGATTTCACCGTTTCTGCTCCTTGTTCCTTCAGGAAACAACACCAGCGTCTGATTCCGCCGCAAAACCGCTCCACAGCGCTTTATTGCGCCCAGGTCAATTCCTTTTCTCCCCACGGGCAGCGCATTCCATCTCTTGATTAACCAGGCAAAAGGACGATACCGAAAAAGCTCCTCTTTCGCAAGGAAGTAAACCTCTCTTGCCGCTGCCCATCCCACAATTAAAGGGTCAAAATTGGAAGTATGATTCGCTGCGATTATCTGTCCACCGGCAACAAGATGCTCCCGTCCCACAACCCGTAGTCCCAATAACAACTTTGCCAGCGGATAGGTCCCGATCCAGGCAATCCGCCACCGTAACCTCATCGTCTTCCTGCAAGGCGTTGCCGTGCCAGAGCACAAACCACCGCCACCTGTTCCTCAATTGTCAAATCGGTTGTATCAATCAAAACCGCATCGGGTACCCGGCGCAAGGGTGAAATCCTCCGCTGGGAATCAATTCGGTCCCGCTTCAAAAGATTTCTCCTTACCGCTTCTTTTCCTACTTTGGTCCGCCCGCTACTATTCAATTCCTGTTCTCGGCGCTTCACCCTTTCCCAAAGTGCGCAATCAAGAAAAACCTTCAACTGTGCCTTAGGAAAAACAACGCTGCCGATATCCCGACCTTCGCATACCACATTTTTACCTCTTGCCAGGCGACGCTGTTCCCGGACCATTTTTGCTCGTACCGCAGCAATAGCACTAACTTCCGAAACTAACCCGCTAACCTCTGGACTTCTTATTGCCGCGGTCACATCCTTGCCGTCTAACAATACCTGCAATTTACCTCGATGCCAGACAACATCGACCTTGGTTGAATCAAGTAACCGTTTTAGGGCATCTTCATCTCCGATATCAATCCCACTCCTCAGCACCTTCAAAGTTATCGCCCGGTACATCGCGCCGGTATCAAGATAACAAAAACCTAACTTTTGGGCACACAACCGTGCGGTCGTGGATTTACCGGACCCAGCAGGTCCATCAATCGCGATGACGAATCCCGTTTTCTTCACTCCGCTGACTCCCGCAGGGCGTACTGCTGCGCCAGTTGCAACTGCATCTGCCGTAACCTTGACGCAATCGTTCGGGCAACAAGCCGCATCATCACATAGCCCAGTCGAGGGTCTTCGTCAAACAATCGCTCCAATTCTTTAACATCAAACTCCAGATAACTACAATCGGTAATCGCCCGACTGCCCGCGGTGTAGTGAGGGTTACCGACCAATCCTGACCAGGCAAACATCTGCCCAGGACCAAGAGTCAGCACTTGATAGGTCTGATGCGCCACACCGAAATCCAGTGTCAGGATAACCGCCAGCCGGCCTGAAACCAGAATGTAAAACTTAGTCGCCGGCTCACCCTGCACATCAATTAACTCTCCTGCCTTTACCGAATTTAACCGGGCAATACGGGCAATTCGCTCCAGTTCCTCTTCATCCAGCCGTTCAAAACCCTCGATGCCCCTAAGAAAATTTTTCAAGCCATTGAGGTCCATAGTTCCTCCTTAAAAATGCTCCTGAATCGAAACCCAGAAAACCCGGTTCATTCGGGTTTGCTCGTTATTCCCGAAAATATCCCGCAAGGCAAAACCAAGCCGGACCCGTTCCTGAAAAGTCCAGGCAATACCGGTGTTTAGCCAACCACCCCGCCAACGATTCTCGGCGGGCAGGTCATTCAACGCCGGGTCGTATTCTACCACAAGTTCCACATCTCCGGGTAGCAACTGATTGACAACCAAAAAGCCGTTAAACCCCTGCCACCAGTTCACGCCCAATTCGCAATAGGTCCGGCTTACCTCAATCGTCTTCCCTAACGCCAGATACACCCCTTTTTCTTTTACCGTAAACCGCTCGCCATCACAATAGTCATAACCCTGACTCTCAAATCCGAGTGCCAAGTCAGGCACATAGCCCATTTCCTTCAGAATTGCAACCCTTGCCATTAGTTCCGGCCTTGGTCTTGACATTTCCGGGACACCGCTGCCGATCAATCGATTCACGCTGTAAGACATCCCCATCGTTAGCCGGTCAAAGAGCCCAACGCTGAACCGCGCCAGGACTCCACCTTCGCCCCACATCCGTATCCCGCCATAGTACTCGCCGTGGGCTAACGAAATCGGCACCGGCTGGTCGATATGGTAAATCACCCCAGCCGCAGGTAAAGCGAAAACCGCCCATAAGAACACAGCAAAAGTCCTCATATTGGTTCAGCATAAAGTAAAACCCGCTTAAGTCAAGAGTAGTAAATCCCGTCAGGCCCTATCTGTTATCGCGGCTTCGGCTAAACTGTATAGACCCTGAGGTATTAACCAAATCGGCTTGACCTACCACTGCCGGCAAATAGAATTTAGCTATGAGCGGGAGGTTCAAACTCCGTGCCCCATTTAAGCCTGCCGGTGACCAGCCTGAGGCGATTGCCCGACTCGTTGAGTTCATCGAGTCCGGCGCCCGCTTTTCCACCCTGTTAGGGGTCACCGGCTCCGGCAAAACCTTTGTTATGGCAAATGTCATCGCCCGCCTTAACCGGCCCACAATCGTTCTTTCCCATAACAAAACCCTTGCGGCACAACTCTACGGCGAGTTCAAGCAGTTCTTCCCCGAGAATGCCGTTGAATACTTCATCTCCTATTACGACTACTATCAACCTGAGGCTTATGTCCCGGAGCGCGACCTTTACATCGAAAAGGATGCGTCGATCAACGAAGAGATTGAAAGATTGCGGTTGCGTGCCACTTCCAGCTTGATCGAGCGCCGCGATGTGATTGTTGTCGCCTCAGTCTCCTGCATCTACAACCTCGGTGAACCCTGGGAGTTTAAAGAATCACTCTTCCCCATTGAACTGAACAAGGAGTTAAACCGCGACCAGCTCCTCGACCAACTGGTGAAACTCCAGTACACCCGAAACGACTTTGAGTTGAAAAGGTCAACTTTCCGGGTCCGGGGTGATGTCGTCGAAATCCACCCCTCCCATCGTGACTACGGTGTCCGGTGCGAATTCGACGGCGACCGCGTCGTACGATTGAGCATCTTCGACATCCTTACCGGTGATTTAATTGAACGCCGGGAACGGGCTGTAATCTACCCGGCAAGGCACTTTGTCACCGGAGAAGAACGGGTTGAACGGGCACTAAAATCCATTGAACACGAGCTGCGGCAGCGGGTGGCAGAACTGGAGGCACAGGGTAAACTACTCGAAGCGCAGCGGTTGAAGACGCGTACCAAGTTCGACCTGGAAATGATAAGAGAATTTGGCTACTGCCCGGGAATTGAAAACTACTCCCGCCACTTTCTGGGCAAAGCACCGGGCGAAAGACCCTACTGTCTCCTTGACTACTTCCCGGCAGACTATCTAATGTTTATCGACGAATCCCATGTGACTGTTCCCCAGATTCAGGGTATGTACAATGGCGACCGAGCCCGTAAACAGGTTTTGGTCGATTACGGCTTCCGTCTTCCTTCCTGCCTTGACAACCGGCCCCTAAGATTTGACGAGTTTGAACGCTTAATCAATCAGGCAATTTTCACCTCAGCAACTCCGGGCGACTACGAACTCACTGTAAGCCAGGGCCGGGTCGCAGAACTTATCGTCCGTCCAACCGGACTGGTAGACCCGAAGATGACGGTCAAGCCGACTAAAAATCAGGTTGATGACCTAATCAATGAAATCCGCACGCGGGTTGCACAGCAGGAACGGGTGCTGGTCACAACCCTGACCAAACGGATGGCTGAAGACCTGGCAGAGTATCTAACCGAAATGGGTATCCGGGTCCGTTATCTCCACTCCGAAATTGAACCCCTGGAGCGGGTGCAGATTCTGCGCGGGCTGCGCCTCGGTGAGTTTGATGTCCTGGTGGGCATTAATCTGTTACGCGAAGGGCTGGATTTGCCGGAAGTGTCTCTTGTCGCGGTGCTTGATGCCGACAAAGAGGGTTTTCTCCGCGACGCCCGTTCGCTGATTCAGACCGCGGGCCGCGCCGCAAGAAATGTTCAGGGTGAGGTGATTCTCTACGCCGACAATCTCACCCGCTCAATCCGTAATGCCCTTGCTGAGACCGAAAGGCGTCGTCAGAAGCAACTTGAGTTCAATAAACGGCACGGCATTGTCCCGCGCTCAATTGAAAAGACCGCGCAAGAGGTCCTTGAGACTACGGCGGTTGCCGATGCTAACCAGGAAAGGAAACTGGATGAAGAAAAGTGGCTGGTCGCCGAAGGAACAAACCCGCTGGAACTGCTTGAGCGCTTGGAAAAGGAAATGAAAGCCGCTGCCCTTGCCCTTGAGTTTGAGAAGGCAGCACAACTGCGCGACCGAATTCGGCAGATTAGACAGGGGATTGAAGACGAAGAGTGGAAAAAGGCGCGGCAAAAAAGAGTAAAAAAGCGCTGATACTCGCCGCAAACGCTGTGTTCCCAGAACGGGACAAAGAAAGCGTTTATAAGTTAACTTTTCACCATTCGTAAAAACAGACTTTTGGCCAAAGAGGCGATGGTCATTGCCCGTGCCGGACAGATTTCCGCACAGCAAAAACAGGCGATACATCTCTTACAATTTATCACCGGATAAGGGTTGAGGTTAATCGCCTGAACCGGACAGTTTTGGACACATTCACCGCATTGAGTACAAAAACGACGGTTTAGTTGCGGGGTGCGGCGCAAAAGAGGATAAATAAGGGTTGACACCTTACTAACAGCCGCTGCAAGCCCTACGGGTGGTAAGCGAAACCCTTTTATCGGCTGAAAATCACCGTGAATCTCTATTTTCTCCCGCAGTATCGGACCCAGGTTACGCGCCGCAGCAGTCCGGCAGATTGGAATCTTCTCCGGCTTGCCGCCGGCAAGAAGTACCATCACCGCATCAAGGGCAACCGCGTTAGTACTCGCAATCAGCAGTTTAAGATTCAGGACCCGACCGCCACTTGGCCCGTTCGGACCATCCATTCCCCGAATCCCATCCATAATATTGACAATCGGAATCGGCACCGCCTGATAGATGTCAACCAGTAGTTCAGCAAACTCCAGACCGCTCTTCGCTACGGCATGAAGATAGGTTTTGTGTCCCCCAGGGATGATACCAAAGATGTTTTTGACCGCGCCGGTAATTATCGTTAACCCGTGCGTTTTGAACACCGGCAGGTTGAGAATCACATCCGCTTCCCGAAGCAGACCCGAGACCGGTACCGTGGCAACGAAGCGCGACTTAAGGGGCAGATTAAAGACCTCCAGCCCGGGATTAACAAAATACTCCCCTGCTGCCTCCACCACGCCGGTTGGTTTTAGGTACTCTTCAAGCGGAATTTTGCGCACACCCGCCGGATTGTCACCCACCCAGATCCGGCTTGCCCCGCGCCGTTTCAGCTCCTGTACCGCGAGCCGAACAAGTTCTGGATTAGTGGTTACGCTCCGCTCGGGCGGGTGCGGTGCAAGGAGATTGGGTTTAACCCAGACCCTTTTCCCGGTAAAGTCAAACCCAAGAAAGTCAAATACCTCCTCAACCGCCGATTCTAAATCATCAACCTTTCGGACAAGGACACGGTCCAAGCGGTGCTGCGGTTATTGCCCGGGGATTATGTAAAGCACATTGGCGAGCGACACAATCGCCTCAGGCTGTTTCTCTTTGCCCTCAGGTACACCCGCATCTTTAAAGGTCACATCGACCATCTTCACGACACCTTCTTTAATCGTGTATCCGCCACAGACCGCACTTCCCCCCGATTTAAGAAACACGACCGGCATTTACACCTCCGTTTTACACCTCGGGCTTCGGCAACGGACAGCGCAAGGGTTTGTCAACCCGCAATCCCAGCACATAGTCTGCTTGAAGCAGTTTGTGAATCTCGCGCGTCCCTTCGTAAATCTGGGCACCTTTGGCGTTACGATAGAACCGCTCCACTGGATACTCGTCCGAAAATCCATAGGCACCGAAAATCTGTACGGCATTACTTGCCGCCTTTTCTGAGGCGGCGCAGGCATAAAACTTTGCCGCTGAGGTTTCCCGGGTTCCGGGCCTTCCCTGATTCTTCACCCAGCCCGCTTTGAGGTAAAGAAGCCGGGCAATTTCGTAATCCATTGCCATCTCAGCAATCATCTCCTTCACCAGCTGGTGCTCGGCAATCGGTTTGCCAAATGTGTACCGGGTCTTGGCATACTCAACCGAAGCATCAAGACAGGCACGGATTAAACCGGTTGCACCAGCACCAACGGTGTAGCGTCCCTGGTCCAAGGAAAACATTGCAATTTTGAACCCTTCATTTGGCAGGCCGAGCATATTTTCCTCAGGCACCGCAACATCCATCATTGCAATTGAACCGGTATTGCCGGCGCGGACGCCCAGTTTTCCTTTAATTGTCGAGGTTGTTAGCCCTGGCATCCCCCGTTCGAGAATAAAGCACGATATTCCCGAGTGGTCCCGGCGTTTCTGCTTTTCGAGGTCGGTCCAGGCAAAAATGAGAAATGTATCAGCAACATCGGCGAGCGAAATCCAGGTTTTCTCGCCATTGATGATGTAGCGGTTCCCGTCTTTACGCGCCCAGGTCTTCAACCCGACCACATCCGAACCCGCACCCGGCTCGGTGAGACCGAACGCCCCTAATCGCTCCCCCTTTGCCAGCGGAACAAGGAACCGCTGCTTCTGTTCCTCACTACCCCAGGTAAGAAGTGTCAGCGAGGTAAGACCGATGTGCACCGAAAGAATTACCCGTAAAGATGTGTCAACATACTCCAGTTCTTCACAGGCAAGCCCCAGCGCAATATAGTCCTGTCCGGTACCACCGTAACGAGATGGTATTGTCAGACCTAAGAGCCCCAGTTCCGCCATCTGGCGGCGGATGTCCCGGTTAAACTCATGTCGGGCATCCCATTCCTTTATATTGGGCTTTACCTCCTTTTGCGCCCAGTTGCGGGCGAGTGTAGCAACCGCCTGCTGTTCTTCCGTAATTGTGAAATCTATCATTATACCTCCTTATGCTCTTCTGCGCTTCTGTGCTCTTCTTCCTTGGTAAGTTCACTTAATTGAACTTCCAGCCGGGATGCAACTTCTGCTCCGCCCCGGCTCGCATTTTTAATTTGGTTCAAAAGCGCCTCAACCGGAAAGGTACCCGTGCTTTTTAAAAAGTAAAGCAGCGCGAGCAGTGTTGCATTTTTTGCCCCAGCCATCTTAACAAAGGGCTGAGTTATCACCTTTGCTCCGCTCGGCGGCAAGGTCAACGACTCATCGATTATCAACAACCCCTGGCTCATTTTGCTCAACAACTTTTCTGTATAGGAAAGTCCATCCTGAGAAACAACGACCACCACATCGGGAGTTTGAATACCGGTATACAGTATCGGCTGCCGGTCAATCACAACCTCGGCTACTGAGTAACCGGTGCCAACAGTTACCGGATAGGTACCCTTTTTGGTACTGTAAAGACCACTGACAATCGCTGCTCTTGCCAGCAACTCAGCGGCTTGTTGCACCCCACCGCCTGCCGAACCACCAAGTAAGATGCCCAGCCGATTCTCAACTTTTGCCGTCCATTGCCGGGTAATTGGCTCCTCGTCTAAAAGCGAAGCCCGGTTGGTGTCCAATGTTAACCGTAGGACCGGTTTTGCCGGATTGCGCCAGACACCAAACTCCAGCCCGGCATTTTGCGCAAGCGCCTCTGTTTTCTGCCCGGGATTGTACCTCAAACCGTAACTCGTGCAGATTTCCACAACCTCCACCAGAGAAAAACCCGGTACTGAAAAAGCCTCGACCAGACCGTCAGAAAAATCACCTGTTCCATTGAGGCGGCTTACATATTCCGCACCCGCGCTATGAACAATTCGGCACAGGTCATAATGAGGTTCCAGTTTCCCCTCCGGGCGCAAAGGGGTCTTAAAACCGCAGGGTGTAAGAGAGCTTGGTTGACCGCCGGTCATTCCGTAAAGCATATTGTTCAACACCAGAACCGTGAGCGGGAAGTTCATCCGGGCACATTCAATCAAATGCTGAATGCCGATTGAAGCCCCGCCATCTCCCATATAAACGACCACCTTACCCTTTTTTAGTCCCGCAGCAATTCCCGCGCCCAGCGCTGAAGAACGGCCATGGAGCCCGTGAACCGTGTGGGTGCGGAAAAACGGGTCAACGATGCCATGACAGCCGATGTCGGTGACCAGAACCACCTCCAGTGGCTTCAGCCCGAGCCGGGTGAGCGCCTTGGCGGTTTGCCGAACTACCAAATGGTGCGAACAGCCCGGACAAAACGGCAGTGGTTCAGGAGATAAAAAAGGCGACTCGACCATTTTCCATCACCCTATCGACAATCTCTTCGGGTGCAATCATCTTCCCCAGCGAGTTCACGCCAACAACACCGTCCCGTCCCTGCACACCGAACAGAACGGTCCGGAAATGACCCGATAGATTCTCCTCGGCAACAACAACTCGGGGATAACGGGAAATGATGTCAAGATACTCAGGCGGCACCGGCAGCAAAGTGTTAGGTAAAAGCAGCGAGACCTTTTTCCCTTTACTGCGAAGCAACTTAACCGCCTCACGTGCTGCCAGCGCCGCATTCCCCCAGGCAACAATCAAGGTGTCAGCACCCGTTTCCTCATCAAGGCTGTATCTTGTGTAACGGCTCAGGTTGGCGTACATCTTCTTTTCCAGCCGGGCGGTATTTTCCAGCCCCGGAGCAGAAAGATGCTGAATGATGCCCTGCTGGTTGTGGGTTGAAGCGTTCAACCGAACCTGGTGAAGAGTATTACCAACCGGCAGAAAATGCGGAACAAGGTCTGCTCCTGGTGCATAAGGTTCATAATGTTCCACATCAGGACACCCGGGACGTGATATCGGCTGCACTTCCGGCAGTTTTTTGAGGTCAAAACTGCATTGGGTCATCACAATCTCTTTGGTGGTCAAAAGCACAACCGGCGTTCGCAGACTGGCTGCAGTTGCCAGCGCCAGCGGCGGAACCGTCCAGCAATCCTCCAGACTGTTGATACAAATCACCGGTAACGGATGCCCCCCGGAAATCGTTCCACGTAAAAGCAACAGGTCACCATCAGCGCCCGCAGTTGCTGAACCGGTTGCCGGACCAAGCCGCTGTGCCAGAACTACAACAACCGGTAACTCCATCATATACGCCATATTGATTGACTCGAGCATCAAGGCAAAACCGGGGAATGATGTCGCGGTAACAGGTAAAAGCCCGGTGGCAGAAAAACCACAGAGCCACTGCATCGTGGTAATTTCATCAGGCGCGCTGAGCGCCGCCGGAAACCTCATAATCGCATATCGGTAAAGGAGATTTGCCGGGGTTATGGGATAACCGACAAAAACATCAGCACCAGCCCGGGCAAGTGACTCTATTATCAGACGCGAGCCGTCAGTTAAAACCATACCGCAGACCGCCTGCCCTGCCCAATTTTAACTTTGACCGTTTCTTCTCCCCTATTTTGTCCGGCAAAAGCCCGAGTCGCCGGTATACCGCCTTAACATTTTTCAAAAGCTCCCTGATGTCAAACACCCGGTCTAACTCTTTCGGAGTCAAGAACCTCTGCACCTGTTTATTCGCGCGCGCCCGGTCGGTGAACCGTTCTCCCTGCTCTGTTGCTTCAAAGGCAAGGCGCTGAACCAACCGATATGCCCGGGTGCGACTCAATCCTTTCTCAACCAGCGCCGAGAGCAATGACTGGGAGAAAAATGTCTCGCCGGAAAGAAGCAAATTCCTTTTCATCTTTTCTTTGTTTACCACCAGCCCGGCAAGCACCTTATTCATCTGCCGCAAACAGTAATGAACCAGAGTAAAACCTTCGGGGATGGTTATTCGCTCCGCTGCTGAATTGGTCAAATCCCGCTCATGCCACAAAGCGATATTCTCCAGCGCCACCAGGGCGTAGCCCCGAATAATCCGCGCCAGAGAACAGACACGCTCGCAGATAATCGGATTTTTCTTGTGGGGCATCGCTGAGGACCCTGCCTGGGTTTTCCCAAACGGTTCTCCTAGTTCGCCAATCTCGGTACGCTGCAGGTTTCTAATTTCGGTGGCGATACGCTCCAGCCCTGCCGCAATCAGCGTTAGGGCAAGGATGGTTGATGCGTGCCGGTCCCGGGGTATAACCTGTGTTGAAACCGGCTCAACCTTCAAACCAAGACGCTTCAGCACCCTTTTCTCTACTTCCGGCGGCAGTATCGTATAGGCTCCAACAACACCGGAAATCTTACCGTAACTTATCTCTTCCCTTTCCCGGCGCGCCCGCTCAATACCCCGCTCAATTTCTGCCAGCCAGGAAAGACACTTCAAACCGAAGGTAATCGGCTCGGCATGAACCCCGTGCGTTCTGCCCATCATTGGCGTGTCCTGATGCTCCAGTGCCAGATGGGCAACGGTTCTTCTTAACTCATCAAGCGCCGCCAGCACAATCTCCCAGGCACGACGGCACCGCAACGCCAGTCCCGTATCAACAACATCATAGGAGGTGAGTCCATAATGGACATACCGCCCCCACTCGCCAATGCTCTTGGCAACGCTCCGGGTAAAGGCAATTACATCGTGATTGGTGATTTTTTCAAACCGCTCAATCTCCCTGACCTTAAAACTGGCACGCTGGATTTCTTTTGCTGCGCGCTTCGGAATAATCCCCATCTCTCCCTGAACTATCGCAACCGCCTTCTCAACCTCAAGCCAGGAGGCAAACTTTGCCTCTTCGCTCCACAGTTCTGCCATTTCTGGGGTTGAATATCTCGTACTCATTGTAACTGGTACAGAACCCTTAACTGTTCACCCTTGCGGTCAATCACCAGGTCGATAAAATTCAACCGCCGTTCCAGCCGCTCCTTAAAAGTGCGCGCCCCATCCACCACCTTCCCATTACTCAAAAGAATCACATCTCCCGGCATCAAACCAATCTTCTCGGCGATACTGTTACCCTTCACCTCAACCACCACCACCCCTTTCTTATGGGCGATACCAAACCGGGTTCGCAGTGCGGGATTGATATCCGCAACCACCGCCCCAATCTTTGTGGAAAACTTCTCATAATCGGCTGATGCCTGACCCAGCGCCTCATTGATAAACCGCTTCACCTCATTTATCGGTCGGGCAAAACCCACCCCTTCTGAACCACCGGCATGAGAGAAGATAAAAGTATTAATCCCGATTACCTCGCCCAGGGCATTGACCAGCGGACCTCCAGAATTTCCCGGATTGATTGCCGCATCGGTCTGAATCATATCGGTATAAACCGCATCACCCCTTCCCGACTTAATGTCCCGATGCAAAGCAGAAATCACCCCAACCGTAACCGTGGGCTGGGCATCTTCAATCAGAAAACCGAACGGGTTGCCAATCGCGATCGCCCATTCACCAGTCATCAGCTCATCAGAATTGCCGAGCGTCGCAACCGGCAAATTTTCTCCGGGTATTTTCAAAAGTGCCAGGTCCCGGTCCGGGTCCAGTGCCACCAGTTCCGCGTCAAAACTGCGGTTGTCGGGCAGCGTCACCTTAATCCGGGTGGCATTGGTCACAACATGGGCATTGGTGACAATATAACCTTTCTGGTCAACAATCACACCCGAACCCATCGACTTAATCTCCTGACGGAATGTGTGGCGGGGGAAAAAGTCTCGAAAGAAGTCGTCAAACCCAAAGATGTCAAATGGCTCATAACTCACCACCCGGGTCTGGGTAACAACAACCGAAACCACCGCTGGACTTACATTCCGGGCAGCAACAACAATCGCATTCACCCGGGAACGGGTAACATCCTCCTGAACCGTTGCCGGAGAAACCTTTTGGTTACCGGTAGGTGCCTGTGGTAACGCCCCGCAGGAAACTGGGAAAATCAAACCGACCAGTAAAACTATTCTGAAAGCCAAACTTTTCACAAAAATGAGTTTACCGATTGAAATTCCATCGTCAAGAATAGAAGTTTGGACATCACTTTGTCTATCGCCGGTTAAAAACCACCCTTTTTAACTTGACTCAGATGAAAAGTTTCCTATAATCGGCTATAGGATAAAATTATGCCTAAAAGAACTTATCAACCGTCAAAGATTCGTCGCAAGCGCACGCACGGCTTTCGCGCCCGGATGAAAAAGGTCGGTGGCAGACGGGTGCTCAGCAATCGCCGGCGTAAGGGTCGTCATCGTCTGACCGTATGAATCGACCGGTGCCCGCAAGGCACATCTTGATTTATGCGCGAGAGCCTGAAGCGAGAGGAGATTGTCCGGGGTCGCCGCTTGATTGCGGCAATTTTGCGCTCGGACAAAAGGGTAGCCGGTGTTACCCTTACCCTCCGCTTCCGGCATCAACCATCAAATAACCAGGCAACTCTTCCTCCCCGCCGCGTTGCCATTCATTTAAGTTCTCGAATCAAAGGTGCGGTGGTCCGCAATCGGCTCAAACGCTGGCTCCGGGAAATCTACCGCCGTAACAAAGACTGGTTTGCTCCGGGGTTTGACTATCTAATTCAGGTAAAGCCCGATGCGGCTCGGCTCAACTTTCACCAGTTAAAACAGGAACTGCAGAACCTTGCCCGCGCCACTTACACTCCTTCCTCTACCTTGACCGAATCCCGCACCTCTTCTTCTCCCTTGACAGGAGGGAACAAAGGGGAGGGTGTCACCTTGCCGGACACCACCTACCAAACAAAACCGTTTGTTCCTAAACCGAGGAGCGGTAATGCTCAAAACGCTGCTTAAACTCCTTATTCGGCTCTATCAGTGGACGCTCGGCACCGTTTTACCTAACTCCTGCCGGTTTTATCCGACCTGTTCCCATTATGCGCTGGAGGCGCTGGAAAAACACGGCGCCGGTATAGGTATCGTGCTTGCTGTCCGTCGGGTCTTACGCTGCCACCCCTTTTCACCTGGTGGCTATGACCCGGTACCCGAGAAAAAAGAAATAAAAGGAGTTAAAAAGTGAACGACAACCTACGAATGCTAATCGGCTTTGTAATCATCGTCTTAATCCTCATCTTCTACCCGATGATTCTGCCCAAAAGACCGAGACCCGCACCTGTACCCGATACAGTTCAAACCCAGCCCGCGGTCCAACCTGCACCCCGGGAAACGGTTGCCCTCGCGCCCGCACCGCCTGTTGATACCCCGGTTGCCGAAACCACCGCTCTTCTTGAAAACAAGTTTTTGCAGGTCGAATTCACCAGCCGGGGCGGTGCGCTCAAATCTTGCTATCTTAAACGCTACCAGGTGCAACTGGTTCCGGAAAACAGCACCCTGCTCGCTAACACCCAACTGCTTAACCTGCCCGCAACCCTCATTCAGACCGAATCCACGGTAACCTTCACCTACAATCTGCCTCAGGGGCAGTTGAAAAAGACCTTGGTACTGGGAAAAGATTACACCATCCTTGTTCACTTTGAGGGCTTGCCGCCTGAAGGCACCCTGACCTTTGATGCCCGGGCTGGCATTCCAACAACCGAGAAGGAGGTCAAAGAAGACCTTGCCAACTTCCATTTCTACGCCCGCACCGCCGGCAAAATCAGTCAAATCTCCTCGGGGCAACTACGCAAAAAACCGTTTTTTACCACCGCGGACTGGGTTGGCTTAAAGTCCAAATACTTCTTCCTTGCCATAGTAAACCAGACCGGTAATTTCGACTCGGTTCGGGCTGAACCGCTTGCCGACAACCGGATTGGCTTTATCGCGCCGGTAAAATCCGCAAACGGTGCCCGCTTCCTTGTCTATGCCGGACCGATTGAATACAACCGGTTGCGCTCCTTCCATCTCGGATTTGAGAATGTTGTCAGTCTGGGCTGGCTCAAACCAATCGCTTTGGGCATCCTTTATCTCTTACGGCTCTTCTATCAACTGGTGCGCAACTGGGGCTGGGCAATCGTCATATTCTCAATCCTGATGAAAGCGATTTTCTATCCCCTGTCCCGCACCCAGTTAAAACAGATGCGTAACTTACAGCTCCTCCAGCCCAAGATTGAGGAACTGAAAAAGAAGTATAAGGACGACCCCCAGATGCTCAATCAGGAGACGATGCGCCTGTACCAGCTCTACAAAGTCAACCCGCTTTCGGGTTGCCTGCCCCTACTTGTCCAGATGCCGGTCTTCTTTGCCCTTTACGCGGTGTTGCGCAACTTCATCGAACTGCGCGGTGCCGGCTTTTTGCTCTGGCTTAAAGACCTGTCCCAGCCCGACACCCTTTTCGGTCACATACCCCATGGGGTGCCGCTCATCGGTGGGTTTGCCATTGGTCTTTTGCCCATCCTGATGGGAATATCATTCATCGCCCAGAACCTTCTGACCTCAACCGATAAACGGAACTGGGCGATGACTATCATCTTTCCGGTCTTCATCACCGCTATCTTCTTAAACCTTTCGAGCGGTCTGCAGTTGTACTGGTTTATCTATAATATCCTCTCGATTCTGGAGAGTGTAATCGCAACCAAAGGAGGTAATATATGGCAGAAAATCAGAAAGTCCCCGAATCTGGGGGTGAAGTAAAAGACACCGAAAAGACAAACTCCGCTGAAATGGAGCGGATTACTCGAGTCGTGCAGACACTTATCGGTTACCTTGGAGTTCGTGCCGGCGTCGAAGTGACCCGGGACGAGCAGGGCTATCTCGCAAACATCAAAACCAAACGTGCCAGCGCAATACTCATTGGCCGCCGGGGCTCAACCCTGAAGGCACTGCAGCACCTGGTTCGTACCATTGTCCGCCGGGAGTTTCCTGATGTCGCGCCAATTCTCGTTGATGTTGCCGGTTATCGCCAGCGCCGGGACAACTTCCTGCGCAAAAAGGCGCTCGCCGTTGCCAAGATTGTTATGGAAACCGGACGCGAGATGGCACTGGACTTCCTTACCGAGAAAGAGCAGAATGTTGTCCAGGAAGCGTTAAAAGATATGCCCAGAGTGCGGGTTTATGCGGTCGGTACCGGACCGCGGCGTAACGTCGTGATTGCACCGGTTGAAACCGGACCGCAAAAACTGAATGCGGTCTGACACAATTGTCGCCCCGGCAACTCCGCCTGGGGTCAGCGCCCTGGCGGTAATTCGGCTTTCCGGACCAGACACCTGGTCTGTCCTGCGCCGGCTTGTGCCCGATTTTCCATTAGAAAAAAGGCGCGGTCCGACCTTAAAACTGGTCTGGCTCAAAGATGAAAAAGGCCAACCGGTGGACCATGTGATGATAACCCTTTACCCCAAACCCCGCTCCTACACCGGCGAAGACCTTGCGGAAATCTCCTGCCATGGCAGCCCCTTGATTATTGACCTGATTACCAGCCTTTGCCAGCGTTATGGCTGTCGTATTGCCGAACCCGGTGAGTTTACCCGTAGGGCGGTGCTCAACGGCAAACTCACCCTTTCTCAGGCTGAGGCGCTGGGCGCGCTCGTCTATGCCCAGACCCTGCCCGCGCACCGTTCTCTTATCGCCGCATATCAGGGCGCGACCAGCCGGCTGGTCAACGAACTCGGAGAAAAGATACGCGAACTCTACACCCTAACCGAATACCTCCTCGGTTTTGATGAAGAAGAAAAGACCGACGAAACCGGGCTCAATAAAAAATCCAAAGAAATCATCGCGCAACTTAACCAGGCAATCTCTCAGGCAGAACGCAACCGCTTTTTACTGGAACCGGCGCGGGTAACAATCATTGGCCGTCCCAATGTCGGCAAATCCAGTCTGTTTAACCGCCTTCTGGGTGAAGAACGGGCAATCATCAGCCCATTCCCGGGCACGACCCGTGACTATCTTGACGCCACAACCACCATCAACGGTATTTTGGTCCGGCTTATTGACACTTGCGGCTTTGACCCGAAAACCCGAAACCCATTAACCCGACTCGGCACCCGCAAAACCGAAGTCGCCCTTAAAAACAGCGACCTCCTCCTTGTCGTATTTGACGGCTCTCAGCCGGCACAACCTCAGGACCGGTCAATTCTTGCCTTGACCGAAAATTTCCCTAAAATTTATATTATCAACAAGAGTGACCTCAACCGTCATCTTGATAACCATTTCCTGCCCGCTCCCGCAATTACCCTATCCTGCAAAACCGGCACCGGCATCAACCGATTGCGCAGGGCGCTCGTCCGCCATCTTTCCGCCTCTCCTATCCGCACAACCTGTCCGGTCATCACCCGGCGTCAAATTGAGGCGCTTATTACCTGCCGGGACCGGCTTTGCGCCAGCCTTTTGAGTTCCAACCTCGAAACCCGTAGCGTTGAAATCGGTTTTGCGCTTGACGCCTTGAACCAGATTGACCGACCGCTCACCAGCGAAGAACTCCTGAACCGAATTTTTGAAAACTTCTGTGTTGGCAAATGATGGAAAAGATTCTTCTCTGGCTTGACCACACCCCGGCGGCACGCGCTGCCGCCACCTGGACGATAAACCTTGCCCAGCGCCTATCGGCTCGGGTCTATGCCCTCTATGTCCTGCCCCCGGAAGGAAAACCGGCAACTCCCCGAACCCGGGCACAGAAAACAGACACCAAAAAAGAGGAAGAAGCCTGGGAACTCCTCTATGAGGTTGAGGACGAGGCGTTTGCCCAGGATGTCCGGATATCGTTGCTCTTTGAACCGGGCGAACCGCTTGAGCGATTTCGTGAAATCCTCGCCAGTTACAACCCGGACCTGGTCGTGGTCGGCGCCGATGGTCCGTTTTCTCCCGTTGAAATCATCAAACAGTCACCCCAGCCAGTAGTGTTTGTAAAAAAAATCCCCGCCCTTGCGGGAAATAGTAAGGAGGATTGATGCTGAAAAAGGTTTCAGAACTTCTTCCCCGTTCGGCTATTATTCTCGAACTAAACGCCAAAGAAAAAGAGGCGGCAATTAAAGAACTCGCCGCCCCGCTTGTGCAAGCCGGGTTTGTCACCGATGAGGCGCAATTTGTCAGCGCCATCCTGCGCCGGGAAAACTTAGAGAGTACCGGCATCGGCTTTGGTGTTGCCATTCCCCATGCCCGCACCAACGCCGCGGTCAGCACCGTCCTTGCCTTTGGCCGTTCCAGCACCGGTGTTGACTTTTCCAGCCTGGACGGTAAGCCTTCCCATCTCATCTTTCTCATCGCCTCACCAGAGACGATGAAACGGGAATACATCTGGACCCTTGCCAAACTGTCCAGTTTGTTGCGCCGCGACGAGGTACGGAACGGGCTCACCAAAGCCCAAACCGTGGATGAGGTTTATTCAATAATCGAGCGTTACGAACGGTATTAAACCCGCCGCTGCGATGGAAATTACCTACACGCTCTTCCGCGCCCGCCAACTTTTGATAGAAAAGTTCAATCAACTGGGCTACACCATCGCGCCGGACGAAATCCGCGCCCCGGTCCCGGGTGTCCAAGCCGACCTCGCCATCCCGGTTTTCCGGCTGGCAAAAACCCTCGGCAAAAACCCGAACGAACTGGCAACCGCAATCAGCCCGCGCCTTGACCTCAGCGCCACGCTGTTTGCCTCGGCAAAACCGCTCAATGGCTACATCAACTTAAAATTTCATCCCGAGCGGTTCGCCTGTGCCGTTTTTGCCGACTACTGTGCCGCACCGGATAAGTACGGCAGTTTTACCCTGGGCAAAGGCAAAACCGTCGTAATCGACTACTCCTCACCCAACATCGCCAAACCGTTCTCGGTGGGCCATCTCCGCTCCACCGTTATCGGTCAGGCGTTAAAAAACATCCTCTCCTATCTCGGCTATCAGGTTATTGGTGACAACCACCTTGGTGACTGGGGAACCCAGTTTGGCAAACTCCTTGCCGCCTACGGACTGTGGGGAAACGAAACCCAGCTAAACCAGAACCCGACCCTGCACCTCCTTGACCTCTATGTCCAGTTCCACCAGAAGGCAAAACAGGACCCGGCACTTGAAATCAAGGCAAGGGATTGGTTCCGCCGGCTGGAACAGGGCGACCCGGAAGCACGTAACCGCTGGCAGCAGTTTGTCCTTCTCAGCCTCAAGGAGTTTGAAAAAATCTATCAGCTCCTCGGCATCACCTTTGATGTCACCCTGGGCGAAAGTTTTTACGCCCCTTTTCTGCAGGATGTGATTGACCGGGCATTGCAAATGGGTGTTGCCCGGAAACAGACGCCGCCCCGGGACGAAAAAAATATCGATGACGAGGTCAACCCGGAAGAACCGGTTGTCCTTATTCCCCTTGACCAGATGGGCATTACGGTCCCTCTTATCCTCCAGAAGTCGGACGGCACCAGCCTGTACGCGACCCGGGAAATTGCGACCGTTGAGTACCGTATCAAAACCTGGCACCCGGAAAAAATCCTCTATGTCGTCGGCAACGAACAGGAACTTTACTTCAAACAGTTCAACGCCGCCCTCAAACTCTTAGGCATCACCACCCCCTGCATCCACATCGGCTTTGGCTTAATTCGCCTGCCCCAGGGCAAACTTTCCACCCGGGAAGGTCGGGTCATCCTTCTTGAAGATGTCATTAAAGAGGCGATAGAGCGGGCAAAAAAGGTTGTGATGAGCCGGGACCTGCCCGAAAACGAAAAAGCGGATATCGCCCGCAAGGTGGGCATCGGCGCGATAAAGTACGCCGACCTCTCCCAGAACCGGCGCAAAGATGTGGTGTTTGACTGGGACCGGATGCTCTCCCTTGATGGTGACTCAGCGCCCTACCTCCAGTACGCCTACACCCGCACCCGCTCGATTCTGCGCAAAGCCTCCCCAACCAACCTATCAAGCGCCAACCCCAGCCTGCTCATCGCCCCGGAAGAACAGGCCCTGCTTCTTGACATCGCCCGCTTTCCTGATGCCATCCTTTCTGCCGCGGAAAACTATGAACCCCACCGTATCGCCAACCACCTTTATAACCTTGCCCGGGACTTCTCCACCTTTTACGACCGCATCCCGGTGCTTAACGCCGATACCGGGGAACTGCAACTCGCCCGGCTCGCCCTGGTTGAAATGACCGGCACCATCCTTAAAACCGGCCTTGGCTTACTGGGCATCGAAGTGATGGAGCGGATGTAAATCCGCCCGAAAACCCAGCCGGGAAAAGTATACTTTAAAGTATACAACTTAGAACAGGCTGATTTCTTATAACAATTTGTAATTTAAAAACTTAACTCAACTTCACCCCATTTTCCCTACCCAACCCCGGGGTAGTCTCGGGAATGGTATGGGAAATTGTTGGTCTTACCGTTTTTCAGGCACATTTTGGGCTAACTTCTCAACCCCCAATCTCTTAAGTTACCGCATCAAAAACCCCTGCCCAACCGCTCGCCGCTCTGACACCACCCGCGAACTCAAACTTTAACACCAACCGCAACTCATCTGCTAAACCCAAAACTCTGCTCAACCGCCCGGCTAAAGCTTAGTCTCCTATTACCGAATACGACAGGTTTATAATTTCAGAGTGGGTTAGCATTAGATGGGCTAAAGCGTGCCCGTCTCTTGACAATACCTTTTTTGTCGGTATAGTTATCTTGACCAGAAAAAAGGCTAAAAGGGTTCTGGCCCCGGATTGTTCCATCGAGAGAAGGGCTTTCCGGACGGTTAATTTCTCTCAAAAGGAGGTATCGTGTTCTACAAAAAAGTAGTAAAAGTGGGCGTCCTGCTCGGGATAGTTGCGGTTACAACGCTCTTCGCCGCAGAAGCTGGCGCCCTGTTCGCCTCCGGTGAAGTTAACCGGTCAAGAATCTCCCCGCTAATTACCGGCGCCTCAATGCACAAAACCATACCGATTCCACCCACGGACGACTCATCCTGGATAAAAGTCGACTCAATCCCTCTGGCACCGATTGGTGGTTCTGATGCTCTGTGCGGCTTAAAGGTTTATGGCGACACCATCTTTCTCGTCTGGAACCGGGCAGATTTACCCTATATCGTCCGAATACTCAACAGGCAGACCGGTGCGGTCATTGATTCCCTGATTGGTCATACAGTTGAATACAAGATGTCGCCGGTCAAGGTTGGTGACACCCTGTATGTGTCCGGGTTCTACCCTTCGGAGCACATCGATGTCTATTATCTGCCCACAAAAACTTACATCCGCCAGATTGGTCCTATCGGTTCTAATCGTACCCGCGGTATGGATTGGGATGGTAGCCGGCTCTGGGTCGGCGACAATTCAACTACTCCGCCACGGATTAACCTTATTGACCGGTCTGGGACAGTGCTAAAAACCTTAACCAACACCGGTGCACCGCTGGTGGGCTGGATAATGGATTTAACCCTGGACCGGATGATTCCGAATCGGCTCTGGCTCAATGACAATATCAGCGATGTTGCCTGTTACTGCGCCTTTGATACCGTTGCCAACACATTTCAGGTTCTTGCTACATTCACACCGCCCGCCGGCGTGGGTAGTACTGCAGAAGGCATCGGGTTCTATGGTCCGGACAACGGTTATGGCTACTGCTACACGAACTCGGCTTATGTCCTCTGGGCTTACAAGATGCTTGTCCATAGCCCGTCCGGAACAAACGACATTGGTGTCAGTTCCATAAAATCTCCCACTTCCATAGTTGACCCGAATACCACCATCACCCCAATCGCCCGCATCACCAACTTTGGCACCGCACCGCAGAGTAACTTCCCGGTCACCTGCTGGATTGATTCGGCTGGAACCCGCATCTACACCGCAAACTACACCTACACTCAAATTCTTGCTCCTGGTGCCACCGATTCGGTCTCCTTTTCTCCTAACTGGACCGCAGGTCCGGCAGGAACAAACTACTCCATAAAAATGTTCACCAACCTTTCAAACGACGAAAACCGTATCAATGACACCGCCCGTCTCACCTCAACAACCTTCTTAATCCGGGACACGCTGGTTGCTCCCTTTGCCATTGTTACCCCGACGCTCGACGGCAATATCCAGAATGCCGAATGGTCTGACGCCCTGAAGTGGGACATCTCCGATGTATTGAATATGCAGGGCAGCGGTGCGCGCCCCGCCGGTAGTTGCTATCTATATGTGAAACACGATTCCAGCAAAGTTTACTGGGCGCTTGACCTTAAAGCCAAAACCACGATTGAAGACTACGACCAGTTTGGCTGTTACCTTGACGAAAACCTGTCCCGAACCTGGGCAGTTGACTCATCTGAAGGCAACCACTGGTTTGTCTGGATAACCGGTGACACCGTCATCTACCGTGCCTTGATTGGACCGGGAAACCTTCCCAGCAACTACTGGCAGCGCTGGCAAAGCGGAAACGGCATATCCCGGGCAGGCACCGCTTCTGGCAACCTGCAGTTCGAGGCGGCGGTCCAAAAAGGAACTCTGAAATGGAACTACAACATAAATCAGACCTGTGACACCGTCGGGTTCTATGTTTACGCTGCTGCCGCTGGCAGCATCTACTGGGCAACCTGGCCCACCCGCATGCCCGGCGCCGAATGGAACAATGCCGCAAGATATGGCACCCTGATATTCAGCCCGGACCAAGTTGGTGTTGCCGAAGAGAAGCGTATGCCAATAAGTGATTTGCGGTTCGCAAATCCGTTGCGGCTCCCGCTTGTTATCCATACCGGACAGCGTCTTGAGGTTTACGACATCTCGGGCAAACTGGTAAAAGATATAACCCAAGCCAGGGGTGGCAGCATAACCTGGGATGGTAGAGATAAAACCGGCAAGCCGGTTTCCTCTGGGATCTACTTTATTAAACTGTTCCGCAACAATAACACCACCCAGACCAAAGCGGTTATACTGCGCTAAGTTAAAGAGAAAGGATGGGCGGGGAGTTATTCTCCCCGCCCCTTTTGCACCCGGAATCGTTAATTCAAGGTCTAACAGTTATGAAACAGGTTTATTTTGACCACGCCTCAGCGAGCCCGGTTTTGCCTGAAGCGCTGGAAGCGATGCTCCCCTTCCTGAAAGAGGAGTTTGGTAATCCCCAGAGTTTTCATCAGTATAGCAAAAAGTCAAAGGAGGCGGTTGAACACGCCCGGCAGCAGGTTGCCCGCCTGATTAACGCACCACCCGAATCCATCATCTTTACCGCCAGCGCCTCCGAGAGTAACAATCTTGCAATCAAAGGTTTTGCCCTTGCCAACAAATCCCGGGGCAATCACATTGTGATATCGGCGATTGAACACTTCTCGGTTCTTGAGCCGGTGAAGACCCTGAAGCGGCTCGGGTTTGACTATACAATTCTACCGGTTGACCGGTTCGGAATGGTTGATATCGATGCACTGAAGAAGGCGCTCCGCAAGGAAACCATCCTTGTCACAATAATGCACGCCAACAACGAAATCGGCACCATTGAACCGCTCAAAGAGATTGTTGCGCTATGCCACGAGCAAAACATATTGGTCCATTCGGACGGCACTGCGCTGCTGGGCAGACTGCCGGTTGATGTAACCGACCTCGGGGTTGATGCCTATTCGTTTTCGGCTCAGTCGTTTTACGGTCCGAAAGGTGCTGCCGCGCTCTATTTGAAACCGGGTAAAAGGCTTGTGCCTTTGATTGAAGGCGGGATTCAGGAAAAAGGACGCCGGGCAGGAACTGAGAATGTTCCGGCAATTGTTGGTATGGGAAAAGCAGCCGAAATCTGCCAGCACCAGGTCAACCAGTGGTCGCAAAAGATGCAGGCGCTTGCCCGTCGCATTGTCACCGAACTGCCCCAAAAGGTTGAGCGGATTGTTTTTACGGGTCATCCGGAAAAAAGGCTACCGGGCCATATCAGCCTCTGTGTTGAGTTTGTTGAGGGTGAAGCGATGCTTTTATCTCTTGATGACCAGGGCATCGCTGCCGCATCCGGCTCTGCTTGCACCGCCCGCACCCTGAAGGCATCCCATGTCCTTTTAGCGATTGGCTTGCCCCATGCTATCGCCCAGTCTTCGCTCGTGCTCACACTGGGTAAAGACAACACCGATGATGATGTTGATTACTTTTTAGCAAAATTCCCGCCGATTGTTGAGCGGTTGCGTTCCTTTTCACCCCTTTACGCCCGTTATCTTAAAGGCGAAGACCCGTACCAGTTTGGCACCGTTGATGAAGAACACCAAACTGGACACGAGCCCGAACATAGGGAAAATATAGAAGAAGGATAATTATGTATTCAGAAAAGGTAATGGACCACTTTCGTAACCCCCGCAATGTCGGGGAGATTGAAAATCCCGATGGCGTTGGAGAAGTTGGCAACCCGGTATGCGGTGATATGATGACCTTTTACATCAAGGTTGAAAACGGGATTCTTACCGATGTGAAATTCAAAACCTTTGGCTGTGGTGCCGCTATTGCGGTCTCGTCAATGGTCAGCGAAATGGCGAAGGGTAAGACAATTGAGGAGGCGCTGAAGATTACCAACGAGGCGGTTGCTGCCGAACTGGGCGGTTTGCCACCCAATAAACTCCACTGCTCCAACCTCGGTGCTGATGCGCTCCACGCCGCAATCCAGGACTACCTGCGCAAGTCCAGATGTAGTCCCGAATCCGAAAAACCAAAGGGGGAAAAATGAAAGCCAGGCGCACAACGGGCTGTCGCTGCCCCTATTGCGACCAGCCGCTTCTTGAAGAAGAAAATTTCTGTAAACCGTGCGGCGCACAGATTGTTTACTGCCCGGACTGCAATCAACCATTGCCGCAGGGTGCTCGCACCTGCCCGGAATGCGGCAAAGAGATAAAAGAAAATCAAGGGAGGAAAAGATGAACCTGACTCGGGTCGCCGGAACCAACAAAAAACACCGGGTAACGCTATTTGCCCTTTCCACCTGCGGCTGGTGCCGCCGTGCCAAAGATTTGTTAAACAGCCACAACATTGAATACGAGTACATTGATGTTGACCTCTGTGTCGGAAAGGAACGGGAGGAGGTGGTAAATCATGTTCAGCAAATCAACCCCCGGGTCTCATTTCCGACGATTCAGATTGACGACGCGGTCGTGGTCGGTTTTGACGAAGAAAGGATAAAAGAACTTCTTGAAATAAAATGAGCGGTGAACATTTTCCACCGGAAGTAATACAGGTCTACGAACAACTGAACAAGGAAGCCGAAGAAGGTGGCTATCACCTCAATCCCGACAAACAGTTCACTTTGAGACTGATTCAAGGGTTATTGACCAACGAAAAGCGGTTTGGCTATCGCGCCTGCCCGTGCCGCATCGCTTTCGGTGAAAAGTCCAAAGACATTGATATCATCTGCCCCTGCTATTATCGTGACTCCGACCTAGAAGAGTTTGGCGCCTGCTACTGCGCCCTTTATGTCAGCGAGGAATGGATTAATGGTAAAATACCGCACAAGTCAATTCCGGAACGTCGACCTGCGAAATTTATGATTGAAGGCTACTCAGAACCAACATCTTCAGAACAATCTGAAAAACCCTTGAACCGCCTTCCCTATCCGGTCTGGCGTTGCAAAGTTTGCGGCTACCTTTGCGCTCGACCAGAACCACCTGGCAAATGCCCGGTTTGCAAGGCAACAAAGGACCGGTTTGAACGGTTTATGTAAATTAAGAGTTATGCCGATTGTTGAAATTAGCGTTGTGCCGGTCGGAACTGGTTCCACGAGCGTCAGCCAGTATGTCCGGACCGCGCTCGAGGTTATAAAAAAGAGCGGACTCAACTACGAACTCAACCCGATGGGAACCTGTATTGAAGGCGACTGGGACAAAATCTTTGCTGTGATAAAAGAGATTCACGAAACACTCGCCGCGTTGGGCTGCACCCGTTTAGTTACCACGATTAAAATTGACGATCGGCGCGACAAATCGGTTACGATGAAAGAAAAGGTGGCCAGGGTTAAAGATTAACCCCAGCCACCTTCGCCTTCACATCTCAACCACTCTAAGCCATCCCATAATGACCCGGCAATAAACGCCACCCAATCTTCATTCGCCCTGGTTTGGTCGTATACCCAAAATGATGGCAACATCTTTACCTCTATTTACCACCCAGGCCCGACATAATAATCCTGGTCTGCTCCACACGCTCCTGATAAACCTCACTCATCGCCTCGTTATCAAACTGCACCACCTCATCTCTTTTTCCATCACTCCGATGCGACCGAAAAAGCATCACCGCGGTTACGAGCAGCCCTATTCCCACCAAGAAACCTATCAACCGACCAAATCTTGTATCCAGCATCTTACCTCCTCTCATTCGAAAAAATGTGCAGCATCTGTGCCATAATTAATAATATTAGCAAGTAATTATTTTACAATGAGTTACGAATTCAATTCCCAAAACTTGAACCAGAACTGTCTCATCTGGCGATACACTCAGAATTATGATACACATCGAATAACAACTTTAACGCTTTGAAAATATTTAACTTATATCATTGTTAACGATAATGAGACACTAATTTTCTGTAATGAAACACATTTTCGTAACAACTTCAGGCAAAACTTGACAAATGGTTAATTAATATCTATTCTTAAATAGATAATGAGCGGTTCAAAAAAGTATGCGCTTCAGGGGTTGGTTGCCCTTGGCTCTCGGCTCAGAGAGATTCGGATAAACGCTGGCATTTCTCAGATGAAGCTAGCAGAACTGCTGGGCTTAAACCCTACCCACGGTTATAAGTACATCCTCAGATTAGAAAAGGGGCTGGTACCCAATCCAACATTACGGACCATTACCGGATTCCTTGTCGCTTGTGGTGCCACCTGGAAAGACATCGCTGATGTTCTTCCCTCAATTGGAATAAATCCAGCAGCGGAGAGCAAACCCACCCCTTCCGAACCTGTGATAATTCCACCCACAAAATCTACAATAGAAGCCATTTCCTGGGGTGGGTCGCTACCCGAAGAAAGTGAGGAAAAGAAACTGTTTTCCGAACAGTTCTGGCGCCAGGTTAAAATTGCGCAGGACCATCTCTGGGACCTGCTTCGTATATCACACCAGACCGGCATCAAACGCCGGTACTACTTCACCTTTGTCCGCTCGGTCTGTGCCCTGATTACTCGATTCCGCACCGACAAGAAATCGCTGAACAGCGCGCTTGAGAAAATTTTTCTGCGGGCAACCAAACAAGGACTTGACCCTCAAATCCTCGAACAGATCAAACAGGTCTGCCTGAAAATCTTCGGCGCAGAAACCCCCGCCTGATGTTTTTTCTTTTACTCGTAATCGCAGTTAACCCTCCGGTATCTTACAACATTGATGCCCATTTCCTTCCGCGCCATTCTATGTTATCCGGCAGTGCTACGATAACCTTCCGTAATATCTCCTCTGTACCCCAGCAATCGCTTTACCTTTACCTCTACCCTAACGCCTTCCAACACCGCAAAACCCGAATGGCAACTGAACTGATTCAACAGGGCTCTTTTGAATGGGCAAGGCAACCAAAAAGGAGTCATGGTGCGCTTATCATCAAAGATGTCCGTTACAAAGATACACCGTTAAAGTTCCAAATCGACGAAACATTTATGGAAATCTTTCTGCCTTCCGCCCTTGCCCCTGAAGAGTCAATAACCTTGACGCTGTCTTTCACAATCCAAATCCCCGACTTAATACTCAATTTCGGCAGAAAGGGCGCTTTTTTTATCTTAACTCGCTGGTACCCCCAGGTCGTTGCATTTGACCGGTTCGGCTGGCACCGTGGCGACTTTCACCCGCAAGGCGCACCGCCTGGTGCCTTTGCCGACTACGAAGTCAAACTACACCTCCCGGAAAAGTGTGTTGTCGCCACAAATGGAGAGGTCTTAAATCTTTCTGACACCCTCTACTGTTTCCGGGCAGGAAACCTCACCGACTTCGCATTGGTTATCGCTCCGGACCTCATCTCTTACAACGACTCAAAATCCGCCCCCACTCTCAATATATTCTTAACCCGCAACTTCAGCACCCGTGCTCATCAAATTGTCCATCAGGTCCGTCTGATGAACACAGTCTTCACCCATTTCTTTGGCACACCTCCCTTGACGCAACTCACCATCGTTGTCGCGCCCGGCATCACTCAGACGCCCATCTCCGCTCCGGGACTCATCATCATCGGACAACAACCGCTGCCCTTTACCCGGCTCTGGGAAAAAACCCTTGCCCAGGAAATCGCCCGGCAGTTTTTTTCTTTCAACCCGGCACCGGATGCCTTTTGCGATCCGCTCCTTTCCAATGGCATCGCCGCCTATGCCGCTAACCGCTACCTTGAAACAGTTTACGGTGAAAACACCCTGCTTGACCTGCCGTTTTCTCTCCCGTTCCTCAACGGGTTGTCGGACACCTATCTCCACCGTATCTCCTTTTACCTCGCCGCCACCAACAACCTGACCACATCTTTAACCCAACCTGTCGCCAAACCGCTTGCCACCGATGCAATTGTTACCTCCCAAGCCGTCCTTTTGCTGAAATCGCTCGAAAAGGAGATAGGCACCGCCCGCATCGACTCAGCGATTCGCCGCTATCTTGAACTCAACCGCGACCTCCACCCAACAACTCCGGCTTTCATCGCATCCCTTACCCATATCGCTGGACCGGAAAAAGAGGTTATCGTAAACCGGCTTCTCAGCCAAAACGGCAAAGCCGATTTTGCCATCCGCCAGATTCGTCGTACTGACAACAACACTGAAATATCCATCGCGGCAAAGGATGCTTATCCTTTACCGGTCGAAATTAAAACCGTGTTTGCCGATGGCACATCCCGCATCGACACCATACCACTGGAAAACGGTTCTCTATCTCTCTCCCGGGAAAAGAAAATTGCCCATCTCGTCATCGACCCGCACGAAAAAATCCTTGACGCCAACCGCTGGAACAACCATTACCCCCGAAGAGTGGAAATCAAACCCATCTTTGCCCTGCCCAGTTTCGACGCCTATCAGCTATTTTATGGACCCTGGTTCTGGTTTGACAGCTATCGCGGATTTCAACCCGGAGTCTGGCTCGCCGGTAGAAAGTTGCTCGACACCGGACCATTAAAAGGCGAGCACAACTGGGTTATCCTGCAAAACTACGCCTCCCACAAATCCGACTGGCACACCGGCGTCAGCTATCAGACACCGATAATTTTTTACCCGTTTAAGTCCCGAATTTACTTCTCTGGTGACAACTCCTTTCGCGACCGGGGCGTTCGGTTGTATCTTCTTAACGACTTTGGACCGGCATTGCGTCCACCCCAGACCGAGTTTGACTTCGGCTATCGAATTTACGAGCTCCTTGACTCCTCAGGCCGTGACCCCCGTGCCTGGGAACTTGCCCGCATTGCCGAACTCCGGGCTCGCCTCGCCCATAATCTCCAATCTCCGCTTATCAACCTCAACGGTGAACTGCTTTTCAATCAGGGGATTAAAAAACTGCTATCCCAGTTCCAGTACTCGAAAATCAGCCTTACCGAAAATTTCACCCTCTTCATTCCGGAAATCATCCCGGTTGCAATTCGGCTTTTTGCCGGCACCATATTCGGCACAACCCCGTCCCAGGAGGAGTTCTACCTTTCCGGTGGACTATCTTACACACCAGCCGAGCCTGTCTCCTGGGCTTACGAAGGTTTTGCCTCCGGACAGGAACACTGGCACTACGACGGCGATGTCAACTGTCGGGGCTACTACGGTCAATACCGGCATGGCAAATTTGCCTATGGTATCAACATCCACATTCTGTTTCCCTCCACCACCTTTCGCTTTCCCCTTTCGGCACTGCAACCATTTTTTGACCTCGGCAATGTTGGTAACTCCTTAAGTCGCGAACTATTCTCGCCCTGCCTTGATGCTGGCATCCGGGTCAAACTGGGTCCCCTCTATGCCGACTTCCCTATTTGGAAGAGCAAACCCGAACCCGGTGAAAAACCCCTTGCCTTTCGCTGGTCTCTCGGTTTTAAACTCACCGACCTGACGAGCGGATTTTAACCACCTTTTTGGTAATTGGACAAATAGAGCAAAATTGGTAAAATTTTCCTCTTGATGTCGGAAGGCAAAAAAAACTCCACCATCACCTGGACCGCGACCTTTGCCGCGTTCAAATATCGCAACTACCGGCTCTACTGGCTGGGCAATATGGTGTCATTTATCGGCACCTGGATGCAGAACACCGCCAAAGGCTGGCTCGTCCTTTCAATAACCAACTCGCCATTCTTTGTCGGGCTCGACTCGACCCTGTCCTGGCTTGCGGTTTGGTTTATCTCGCTGCCCGCTGGTGTCCTTGCTGACCGGTTCAACAAGCGCAACCTGATGATTATCACCCAATCCGCCCTTGCCCTGTTTGCCCTGCTCCTTGCCCTCTTGACCTGGCTCCAAATCATCACCATCACCCACATCCTGCTCATCTCCGGTTTTGCCGGTATCTTTGTTGCACTCAACGCGCCGGTCGCGCAAACGCTTGTCCCGGACCTGGTCGAAAGAAAAGATGTCCTTAACGCCATCGCCCTCAACTCTTCTATGTTCAACCTTGCCCGGCTGATTGGTCCGGCACTCGCCGGCTCGATACTGACATTCAGCGGTCCGGCGGTCTGCTTTGCGCTCAACTCGCTCAGTTTTCTTGCCATCATCGTCGCCCTGTTCTTTATTAAACTCAACACCCCGCCGCCACCGCAAACCAACGAGCCTTTTCTTCATCGTGTCGGTTCCGGGTTGAAATTTGTAAAGTCCCACCCCGACATCCGGCTTTTGATGATAATGACCGGCATCTTCTCCTCGTTTGGCATCTGTTACATACCTTTAATGCCGGTAATCGCCCGCGATGTGCTCAATCTCGGTGCCCGGGGTTATGGCTTTTTGATGTCGGCGCTGGGTGCCGGCGCCCTGACCGGCGGTCTTACCCTCGCAACATTAAGTCGCACCCCGCACCGGGGCAAAATTCTCATCACCGGCACCTGCCTGTTGGGTATCCTGCTTCTTGTCCTCTCGTTTGTCCGCAACACCAATCTCGCCCTTGCCCTGTTTGTCTTCATCGGTTTCTGCCAGACCAGCGTCGCCGCCCTCACCAACACCCTGATTCAAACCCTCTCGCCGGATAATATTCGGGGCAGGGCAATGAGCGTATTCAACATCTTTTTCAACGGTATGTTTCCGGTTGGTAGTTTAATTGCCGGTGCCCTGGCTCAGGCAAAGGGTGCACCCTTTGCCCTGTTTGTCAGCGGACTTTTGGTCCTCACCACCCTGTTAATAGTAACCGCAATCCGACCGCAATTACACCGGCTCTAAAATTACTGAACAACCACAAACTTATTCACCCGGAAACGGCTCTTAATAAAGTAAACCCCGGAACTCAACCGCCTCAGGTCAGTGCTACCGGACCCGAGTTTCATCACCCGTCGGCCTGTGGCATCTACCAGTTGCCCTTCGGTCCCCATCTTTGAGGATAAAAACCGGCTGCTTTTCACTACCGTAGCCCGCGGTTCTAACTCATTAAACTGGTCGGTTAACAGCTCGGTCACACCAGTTCCATAACGCACCTTTGCCCGAATCAGATGGTCCGCCGCATCCATTCCCATCGGTGTCACCCAGCCCATATCCGGGAAAAACCACCACTGCCGGGATATGGAATCAAAATGGTCATCAGTTGAAAAATGCATATCCCAAACATTCTTCTGCCACCAGACAATGTAAAAGTCACCGGAGTCAAAAACCACCGGTTGTGTCAGGTCATAGTCCCGAAAACCCGGGGTTCGTGCCGGCGGCACATCGAGCCGCAGTTCATTATAGAGAATCGTTCCGGGCTTTCCGTCCGGACCGTCATCGTCGTAAATCCGGAGATAAATCTCTCTGCCACCACTGTAGTTGATTTCGGCTCTTGAACCGAGGACCTCACAGGGATACAGGGCAGGTGTAAACCGCACCGCCGCGCCAAACGAATCCCGGTCCGAGCACCACCAGGTGGTACTGATGCCGCTATCGTAAAAGATTAGCGAATCCTCCTGTGCCAGAACCAAAACCGGAATCAGGGCTAAAATCAGAACTGTAAACCGCAAAAGTCACCTCCTGTTTTGGCAATTATATCTCTTCCCATTGTCCGGTCAAACCCCATCTTCAACGCAACTGGTTCAGCGCCTGACGCGCCTTCTCGTGCTTCGGGTCAAGCGTCAGAACCTTCTGCCACAGAATGTGCGCCGAGTCAACCTTGCCTTCATAGTAATAAGCCAAACCCAGAGAAAACAGCGCGGTGGTGAATGCCGGGTTCAAACTCAGCGCCCGCTGGTACAGACCCTTTGCTTCACCAAACCGGTGTTTCATCAGTGCGATATTACCAAGATTGTTCCACCCTTCCAGCCCATAAGGGTCCAGTTCCACCACTCGGCGAAACATCATCTCTGCTGTGTCAAGTTCACCGGTCCGGGCAAACACATTACCCGCTACGCCGTACGCATCCGGTTCGTCCGGATAAAGTTGCACCACCCTTTTTGCCAACTGCCGCGCCTGTTCCAACCTGCCCTCATCAAGATAAATCGTTGTTGCCAGACCAATGATGTTTGTTGCTGAGTCAATCTTGAGCGCCTGCTCGATTGCCATTTTTGCCTGTTTTAGTTTCCCGCTCTCGTAGTAACCGAGCGCCGCGGTAAAGTGATTCTGCGCCCGGTCCGCCCTTCTTCCTGCTCCAGCAATATTAAGGTTAAATACGAGTAAAGCGATCAGAAAAATTAAGCCGGCGCGTACCCTTTCACTTCCTTTCACCAGGCGCCAGCGCCTTAATCCAACAACCGCGGCTAAAAGATAGAACGGCACTAGTGGCAGCCGGTAGCGCGCGGTGATGAAAAACGGCACGAATGAGAAACCGTAAACAGTGACAAAAAGATAAACCGGCAGCAATGTCCGCCACTTTTCCCGGCTCAAATAAAAACCGGCAAGGGCAAGAGGCAAGACCAGTCCGAAAGGAAACTTGAAAAAGGGCAGGGAGAAAACGAGAAAGTTTAAAAAACTGTAGCGCTTGAAAAAGTAGATGTCCCGGTTGTTAGAAACCTCATAACCGGCAAACAGCAGGTAAATCTTTTTCAGGGTCAAAATGAGCGCCCGGCCCGGACTGCGCTTCCAGAACTCCAGCCCCTTTGCCATCCAGTACCGGTCAATCTCCGCCCCTTTCAGAGTTCTACCCAGTGCCCGTTCCGCACCCACTTTGACATCGTTGTAACCACCCCACCAGGAACCCCTTGTACCCGGCACAATTGCCGTAGTCCCATCCGAGTGCTCGTTGTTCCCGATGTAAAAGTTTGTCCCTGCCTGCCAGGCAATCAAAACCAGTTTGCCGCTCTTTACAAAGTTGCGGACCGAAACCGGCACAATCGGTAAGAGCACCGCCAGGAAAAACGGCACAACCCGACGCCACCAGCCCGTGCGGTACCGCCATATAAACCAGAAAAAAAGGGCAACTAAAAACGCCAGTACATTGGGTCGGGCAAGCGCTGCCAGCCCGAAGATAAACCCCGGTAAATACCAGTGGCGGTCCAACTTTTTGCTGATAAAGAAGGCAAGAAAACCGGCAAGGATGAGAAAAATTAAAAGAACCGGTATCAGCAACTCACCATCAAAATAGATAAACAAAGGATAAACCGCCATCAGCAACCCCGCAGCCAACCCTGTCTGCCGGTCAAACAACCGCTTTCCCAGAAGAAACAACAGACCGCAACTCAGCGCACCCAAAACCGCCTGCACCAGCCGGACAACAAAAAAATCAACCCCGAAAATCCTGTACAGCAGGGCAAGGAAAAATGGATAGAGTGGCGCCCTAAAATAGGCGTCAGTGATAAAATCAGTTCGGGCGACAATCGCCTGCGCCCACTGGTGATGGTAAAGCGCATCCATCTGGGGAGAGAAGAACAGAGGGTCGTTTGCCTTCGCCTGAAAAAGGTAAATAACCCGCAAAGTTATTGCCACCCCGAATATTAGAAGAAAACCGGGTAGTGCGCCCTTATCAACCGGTCGCACACCTGAAGGCTCAGGCATCACCTTTTTCTTACGTGCCACCGGTTTTGAGTATTACCACTAACCGCCTGTTGTCAAGCACAAAACCGTAACTTCACCCTTTTTCTGCCATCTTTCCCATCTTTTAGACCCAGAAAGAGAACTAAATTAACGCCCGAACTCACCTTTTTATCATAGCCACCCGCCTAACCTATCTTTTTACAAACAGTTGGCAACAATAAAAAATTTCCAGTTCTCGGTTTTGGGACAGACCCCTACCCCTCCTCGGAACTGTTACCGGTATCCCCCCTTGATTTCCCTTTGTGGTGTTTTATAATCCCCTGATGAGCATCGCTGAAAACCTGAAACACCTCACCCAGCGCATTGAAGCCGCCTGTGCCCGCTCCGGCCGTGACCCCAGAGAGATAACCATCGTTGCGGTAACCAAAACAAAACCGGTTGAACAGATTGTCGAGGCGATTGCAGCCGGCATCACCCATTTCGGTGAAAACCGGGTTCAGGAAGCGGCCGCCAAAATCCCCTCAATCAAGGCACCGGTGACCTGGCATCTTGTCGGTACCCTGCAAACTAACAAAGTGAAAAAGGCGCTGGAACTGTTCCACATTATTGAAAGCGTTGACTCCCTGCATCTGGCGCAGGAACTCGCACGCCGGGCTGAACAGTTAAACAAAACCGTCCCGGTCCTGATTGAAGTCAACACCTCCCAGGAACCAACCAAACATGGCGTGCCGCCTGCTAACCTGTTTGACCTGCTCGCCGCTGTCTTAAAACTACCCCAACTTAAACTTGAAGGGCTGATGACGATTGGTCCGGGCTGGGCTGTTAACGACCCGGAGGCATCAAGACCTTGTTTTGAACTCCTTGCCCTTTTGCGCCAGGAGGCGCAACAAAAGTTCGGCATCGCCCTGCCTCATCTTTCAATGGGAATGAGTTCCGACTTTGAGATTGGGATTGAAACCGGTGCCACGCTCATCCGCATCGGCACCGCCCTGTTCGGACCCCGGAGCTGATTTGGACCAGGAGCAGTTTTTCCTTTTAGTAGAAGATGTTGTGCGCAACCTCCCGGAATTCTTCCGCAACCGTATCCACAACTTGAATGTGATGGTGATGCCCCGGGCACCGGTTGAACTGGCAGAAAATCTCGGCAAAGACCCCTGGACAATTCTCGGTGTGTATCAGGGGGTGCCATTTAACCGCCGGGGACCGTTCTACGGCAATGTCCTGCCCGACACCATCGTCATCTTTCAGGAGCCAATCGAAGCCCGATGCCAGACGGAACAGGAAATCCGCGACCTGGTGCGCCGGGTCACAATTCACGAAATTGGCCACTACTTCGGCTTATCCGACGAACAACTGTACCGCCTGGAACAGGAAAAATAAAAGGGGGTCAATATTGACCCCCTTTAAAAGCGACTTTACCTCTTATCGGTTGACGGTCAGCTTGTGCGTTGTGGAACCAGCTGGGCTTTCCAGCCGCACCAGATAAATCCCTGCTGCCAGCGACTTCAGGTCAACCGCAACTCTGCCGGACCGGGCTTCGTCCGCCTGATACAGATTGCGCACCAGTCGGCCCGTGGCATCGTACAGCGCAAGCTGGACCCGTGCGGGCTTCGGCACCTGCCAGCGGATTTCCACCTGGTCGGTTGCTGGATTGGTGAACACAAGCTGGGCGTTACGCAGATTCGGGTTGAACCCTTCTTCAACACCAACCCCACCCTGCACCGAAGCCGAGATGAAAAGTTCGCCATTGGTCCAGGGCATCCAGCTACCCGCCGCACCGTAATAACTGCGGTTGTTGCTGGTGTCGTCAGCGAGGCTTGAGGGATGACCCGATGAGTGCACCGGCGCCACTGCCACATAGAACTCACCCGAGGTGAAGATTAACAGCGAGTCCAAATCATAGGCAATTACGCTGCCGGGCGCACCCGCAGGCGCCTCAAGGTCACCTGATTCATAAAGCAGGGTCGAACCATCACCCGAGTAGATTTTGAACCTGAAGGTGGAATCGGGCCAGGGGTAACTGGGATGGAGATAGAACTGGCTTCGAACCCTGCCCAGTCCTACCGGATACTGGACACCGAAGTCCGCCGGATTGAACTTTGTTGCCCGCTCCGGACCTGCCCAGGTGAGCCAACGCGGGTTGTTAAAGTTCGCATACTCAATCCAGCGGGCAACGCTCAGGTCGTAAATTATCGTATCGTCTGCCGGATACTGCTCGCCGGCTGCTTCGGTCCACACCTTAATCTGATAGTTACCGGTCACACTGGGAATACGCCATGCCGGAGAGAAGTTCATCTGCGCGGTCTGACCCCGCTGCAAAGCAGCGCTGGTCGTCATTGTGTCCTCATAGGTGTAACTCTGCGGACCGGTGATTTTTAGCCGCACCGGCGTGCCTAATTGTAGCGGGTCGGTTCCTAAATTCTTAATTGTCGCCCGGATTGTCAAGTTGACATTCGGTAGCGTATCCATTGGCATATTGGTGGCAAACCAGAGCGTTGCGGCATCGGTCGTTGGCGGGTCCCACTCAACTACCGAACGAATCAACCACTCACCCCTTCGGGCGTCTTCGCTGAAAGCACCGCCCAGCAAACTCCACATCCGGTGCGAAGGTGCGTTGTTCGCCGCATCAATCGAAAGTCCCGGACAGATTGGATAGGAGTCGACCTGAACATAGAAGATGTAGTAGTTCGTGCCCACAATCGGTTCACCAATCGGGATGTAGTTCCACTGACCCCGGGTGATGTTCAGGGTTTCTGAATGCCAGATTTCGGTTCCAGGTGAACCACCTGGACCATCATCAGCATAAACCTTAACCATCGCCCGTGTGCCACCCGGAACCGGCCAGCCCGAATAGAAGTGAATCAGCGCGCCACTCAGAGTGAAACTGCTCGCCGGACTGATAAACTTCACGCCCCAGCCATTACCGCCCTGATTCCAAGCCCAGGCGCTCGCCGGCATATTGTCGTCGTACTTGAATGTGTCGGTAACCGAGAGGAAAACCTCAGGTGCCGGCGGAAAGATTCCATGCTCAGGCTCAGGAATCGTGTAATGATGGGTTGGTGTTGGGCTCAGCCAGCGCTCGCCACTGGCGAACGCCAGTCCAATACCCAGTGCCAGACATACTAACGCTACTTTACGCATCGCCACTCCTTTCGTTAATTTAAACGCCATTTTTTGAATGCCGGTAATACACCGGCTTACAATCATAACACCCCAGTGATTGAAAGTCAAGCATTTATCGATTTATTGACACCGCTGATGTACCGGCTAATATAAGAACCTGTGAACGGACCATTTAACTGCCCCTGGCTCACATTCGGGGCGGTCTTTGTGGCGCTCGGCAGCATCGTTGCCGCAATCGTCTGGGCGGTTTTCACCCATCTTGAGGACGATTAAATGAGCCCCACGCTCATCTACGCCCTGATTTTATTCCTTTATCTCGCAACCCTTTTTGTGATTGGCGTCCTCACCAGCGCCCGGATGAAACGCTCGGCTGAAGGGTTTTATCTCGGCTCTCGCTCACTTGGACCCTGGGTCACCGCCTTCTCCTTTGTCGCCGCCTACTTTTCTTCGGTTGTCATTATCGGCGGTGGTGGTTTCGGTTACAAATACGGACTGGCAACACTCTGGATTGGTGCCACCAATGTCCTCGTCGGCACTCTCCTCGCCTGGATTGTCCTGGGTAAACGAACCCGCACCCTGACCGCCAAACTCCACGCCCTTACCCTGCCTGACCTCATCGGTAAAAGGTACCATTCACCAGAAGCAAAACTGTTTGCCGCCTTCATCATCGGGCTTTTCCTTACCGTCTACAGCGTCTCAGTACTTCAGGGAATGGGACACTCCTTCTCGGTTCTGATGGATTTGCCCTACATTTATGGGTTATTGATTTCCGGTGTTGTCATCATCGTCTATGTCGCCCTGGGCGGTTACCTTGCTGTTGTCTGGACCGGATTCTTTCAAGCCTGGGTGATGATTATCGCCCTCATTCTACTAACCGGAGCCTCGGTCCTTCGTGCCGGCGGTCTTAACCAGTTGTTTACCCGGCTGAGCGCAATCGAGGGCGGTAAATTTGTCCAGACCCCGGGTAGTTGGGGCTGGACTGGACTACTTTCCTATTCGGCGATTGTCAGTTTTGGGGTCTGGGGAATGCCGCAACTGGTCAGCCGGTTCTACTCCATCAAGACGGTTCGGGTTTTGAAACTGGGAACGGTTCTGGCAACCGCCGGTGCCGCAATGGCGCTTCTGCCCTATTTCAACGGCGCTGCAGCGCGCCTTTTCTTTCCCAGCCTTGCCAATCCGGACCAGGCAATCCCCCACCTTGTGAAAACCGCCTTACCCCCTGCCGCTGCTGCCGTCTTCCTCACCGGCGTTGTTGCTGCCGGAATGTCAACATTTGCTGCCGTCCTCATCACCGCTGCCAGCGCGATTGTCAAGGACCTGCTGCGCGACAGCTTCGGTGCCCATTTTACCCCGGAAAAAGAGGTCACCATCTCCCGGCTTGTCGCTGCTGGCATCGGTACAATTGCCTTCCTCATCGCCATCAAACCACCGGCGATGATTCTCGTCATCACCGGTTTTTCCTGGGCGGTAATTGCCGCAACAACCCTCTGGCCCTACCTTTTTGGGCTCTACTGGCATCGACCCGGTCGGGTTGCCGCATTTACCTCAATGCTTGCCGGTAGCAGCACCGCCTTAATCTGGATGGCATTGAAAAACCCGGGTCGTATCCACGGATTTATACCGGGAATTCTAGTCAGCCTCATCGTATTTGTGCTAATGGGGCTGATATTCCCGGCACGCCACAAACATTGAAAAGAAAAAGGAGATAAAAATGAAAAAATCTGCCTTGGTTTTGATTGTGATACTACTGGCTGGTGCCGGCTCTGCCCAGCCGTTAACTGAAGGCAAATTTCTGCCCTTCGAACCACCCATTTACACCTTTGCTGAATCGACCCACCACTTTGATGTCCGGCACTACACAATTGACCTTGACCTGCCGATGAACTCAAGGGCAATGAGCGGCCACACCCGAGTCGAACTTATCGCCCGGCATAACAACTTTGACACCTTCAGCCTTCACATGGTCAACCTCATCTGCGACTCCGTATACCGGGAAGGTAACACCTGCATCTTTACTCAGGGCAGCGGCCGCCTCCTTATCGACCTTGACCGGGAGTTTGCCAATGGCGAATCGCTTGCTGTTGACATTTACTATCACCGCAATTCCACGATTCAGAATCGCGGCTTCTTTTACTACAGCCGGGGAACACAGGGTATCCCGCACGCCATCTGCTACTCTACTACCGAACCCTCTGATGCCCGCTACTGGTTCCCCTGCTTTGATGAACCCTGGGACAAAGCCGAACGGGGTTGTCGGGTCAACATCACCACACCGGACTCATTCTCAGGTTGTGCCAATGGTGTTCTTGACAGCATCTCCGTTGCCGGTGGCAAAAAGACCTGCTGGTGGACCCATCGTTATCCAATCAGCACCTATCTCGTGACCTTTGCCGCCTCAAAATGGGCAACTTTCAAACAGTGGTTTTATCCGGCGCCTGGTGAATCGCTCTATATCCAGAACTTCATCTGGCCTGAAGACTCCAGCCTTGCGGTCAACGCCTTCCGCAATGTCCCGGATATGATGCGGTTCTTCTCCGATACCGCGCGTTATGGACCCTACCCCTTTGCCGACGAAAAGTATGGCCATGTTTGCGCCTATCCGTTCCAGTGGGGCGGGATGGAAAACCAGACTTTGACGATGGTCCACCGCTACTGGGTTCAGGTTGGCAATGACAACGGCATCGCCCACGAACTTTCCCATCACTGGTGGGGTGATATGGTTACCTGTCTTGACTGGCGGAACATCTGGCTCAATGAAGGGTTTGCCACCTACTCGGACGAACTCTACACCTGGCATCAGCAGGGACTTGCCGCGTTCCATAACCTCATTCGCGACCGCGCCCAGGACTACTTTGACGAAGAGGCGCAGGACCCGCACCCGATATACAACCCGCCTGCGGGCCACGAATTTGACTGGGGCCACTCCTACTGCAAAGCAGCCTGGGTCCAGCATATGCTCCGCTATGTGCTTGGCGACACCGTCTGGAACGCACCAGGCATATTCTTCCGTGCCCTGCGTGCCTACGGCGACAGTTTCCGCTTCAGTAACGCCAACACCGAAGACTACCGCCGAATCCTTGAGCGAATGAGCGGCCTGGATTTGCGCTGGTTCTTTGACGAATGGGTTTACAACCTCGGTTATCCCAACTACCAGATTGGCTGGTATGCGCAGGAAACGCAAGATGGCTGGCAGGTGATAATTGACCTTGCCCAGGACAATATGAACGGCGCCCCAACAACATTCCACATCCCGGTTGAAGTAAAAATCACCTTTGCCGGTGGTGACACTATCATCCGTTACCCGGTCACCGAAAACCCACAGCGCAATGTTTTCACCGTTCCGGCACAGCCCAGTGCCTTAGAGTTTGACCCGAACGAATGGATTCTTGACCAGCACAATGTTATGGCTGGGCTTCAAACCGAACCGAACCAAAAACCCCGGTTCAGCCGGCACGAACTCAGCCTCCGCTCAACTCCGAACCGATGGCTCACCATTACCTATGCACTACCGCGAACCGAAAATGTCCGGCTCGAAATCTTTACCCCAACCGGCAGGAAGGTGAAAACACTGGTTACGGGCACACAGCCCGGAGGTCACTATCGGCTCGAATGGCACCGTGTTGATGATTACGGCAACCGTGTTCCTGCCGGTACCTATTTAATCCAACTTACTGCCGGCGCCCAACGGCTGACAAAAAAGTTTGTACTGATGAATTAGCGGCTTTAACCCTCGTCCGGTTCGTCTTCGGGCACTGCAGCGGGTGTTGTTCCGGCAGCATCATCCGGAACCAAAACCAGTTCTATATTCCGTTTCTGTAACTTCTGTTTCAGGGGTTCGGTGAGCACCATCACCCGGAACTGCCTCCAGCGCCGCAACTCATCGGGCTCATTTTCCAGTACCCAGCGAAATTGACTGAACACCCTGCCCTCTTTAACCGCCGCCTTCAGTTTTGCCTTCAAATCCGCCCGGCTTACCGTTTCAATAAACCGGTGTATCATCTCAATCCCCTGGCTTCTTGTCTGAGGAACCAGTCGAACATACTTCTCCGGATTCGCCCGGACCCGAGCAAGAATCTCATCCCGGTTAAAACTGAAAACCGGAATCACATCACCGGTCTCCAAATCCAGATAATGGGCGGTCTCCTTCATCTGATTCGTCAGAGCAAAAAGCAGGTCCCGCTCCAGGACATAAACCTTACGCACCTGACAATTTTAGCCACGGCCGCTCCCCAGTCAAACTGACTATCGCCAGTAAAATGGCGCTTCCGGATAAAAGTAAAATAGACCGTCCCGCAACTCAAGCCAGCCCATTTCACCCCGATACCGAAACCGGCAGACTAAACCGCTCAGACGCTGGGCGTTTTCCCGCAATCGTAACAATCGCCACTCGCCGTCCTGCAATGCGGCAAAACTCTTTGCCGGACCACCCGGCCTTGACCCGGGAACAAAAAAACCATAAGCCATTAGGGTATCTCCAACATTAAAAAGCTGCAACCGGCCTGCGGGCAAAACCTCCTCCTTAGAAAACCAGTCCCGCGTTGGAAAAGGCATAAAAGTAACCGCAAAAGAGTCCGGGCTTACCGCATAAACCGCACCGTAAACTCCTGGCTTTATCCTCTTCTCCTCGCTTCCCAATATCACCGGCATCCCGGGATAATCTTCCAGCCGTGCCGCACCCAACAGTGAAAACCGGAAATCACCTTCACCCGTTGAAATCTCAACCGGCTTACCCTTCAATGCCAACCCACCATCCTGCCAAGCCAAAACCTTCACCACCTGCCGCTTCCCCAGTGAATCAAAAACCGTCTCAAGGGTCACCAGTTCGGGAAAAGAGTCACCATCAACATCGGCGATTACCGCACCCTCAACCGTTCCTGCTGAAAATTCTACCGTTCGCTCCTCACCGTTCAACTCCAAAATCCGCACCGAATCCCCACCGACCAGAATAACCTCATAAAACCGGTCAAGGTCAAAATCACCAACCGTTGCCACATCCGAACTCATTTTTGCACTCAGCACCTTCGGCTCAGCCATCAAACCTGACCGCCACACCGGCTCAAAACCCCGGGAACCATATCTAAGCAAAACCAGCCGGGAAACAACCACCTTCGCCCGTTCTTTATCATTAAGAGAAAACAGGCTCAATTCGCCCATCCGCTGTTCAACTACCACCTGGTCACTCGAATCAGAAAAAAAGGGTCCGGCGGTTAAACTTATCACCGATTCAACCGGACATCGGCCAAGAAGAAAAACTGTGTCCGGCACCGCAAGCGGGCTCAAAATTAGAGCAACACAGCTCAACCACACCACAGGACAAAATACCGCTCCATAGAAAAATGTCAACTCAATGAATCGGTTTGACATCGGGCACAGTTTCTTCTATTCTCCTATAAAACCGGCAACGGAGAGGTGCCGGAGTGGACGAACGGGCATGCCTGGAGAGCATGTGTACTCTTACGGGTACCGTGGGTTCGAATCCCACCCTCTCCGCCAGTTATGTAAATATCGCCTGCGGTAAAATCCCACCATTTACAACCGATAAGCAGTGTCTATAATTTTTCTGTTGCGGCGGTTCTTACAGTTCTGTGCGTTACTCTGTTTCGCGCTATTGTCCCCCACACCGGCAACCGAAGGTTTTTACAAAGACATCTTTATGGATGGCGGCACCGGCTTGACCCATCGCCTGCGCCTCTACGCGGCAGAGAGTCTTGGTTTAACAATGGAACTTCTGGCGCACGATGACAGTGCTCTGATGCATTACATTATGGTTAATAACCCCGATGATGCCAACGGCTACCTGCTTTATCCGGATGGTGCGCCACGTTTTCGGCTCCTTTACACCAATGGCGGCGACGCGGGCCGGCATGGCAGAGCGCTGGGCGACACGGGCCGACAGCGCATTCGTGACTTCTGTGCCCGGGGTGGAACTTACATCGGCACCTGTGCCGGCGCCTATCTTGCCGCCTTAAGCCATCAGGACACGGGCGTGTTCCCTTACTTCTATCATCTCTGGCCCGGCAGGGTAAAGGCGACCGGTATCACCTCATCTTCAACCGGACACTTTATCCCTGACTCCTCGCCCTTGTTGTCCTACTACAACTTTGGGGGCGACCATTACATCGCCAATGTCCCGCACAACGGTGGCTGCTTTGCCAATGAGTCCCTTGACTTTCCTCCGGAATCAGAGATCCTGCTCCGTTACGACACAACCGGACACCGGGCGCATCGTAAGGCAAGTTGCTGGGCGTGGAAAGGTGCGGACACCAGCGGCAGAATTGTCCTTACCGGTTCCCATCCTGAAGGCTACAGTTACGGGGAACGGCTGCAGTTTATGATGGGTATGGTGCGTTATGCCCTTGATGGTCAGGGTGTGCCGCGGCTCAAAGGACTGCTCACAAACGGTGTGCCCCGGGTGATGAATCAGCCCACTGGTAGTGACCCGGCATTCATTATGATTGGTGACAAACAGTACCACCACTTTGCCTGTGACATCCCACCCGGCTGCGAAACCCTTGCCGTATATTTAACCGGTGCCGAATCGACCGACTTTAATCTGTATCTGCATCCGGGCGAGTTCGCCTTCCGCTCTGTTGCGGAATATGCGGACACAAGCCCGGGCAATACCAAACTTCTGCGGGTAAACTATCCTATCTCGGGTCGCTGGTTTGTCGGCGTGGAGTGCGCCACCACGGTTGATGTGTCCGGTGACAGTTTTCCGGTCTATTCCGGTCGGGTTGATGTTCTGAACGGTGTGCCTTATACTGTTGTTGCCCGCTGGGGACCGATTGGCATCGCGGAAAATCCGAACCAGATGTTGGGCGCAGTCCGTTTATCTTCCAATCCGTTCCGCTTTGATATTACCATTACCTTTTCGGACAATGTGTCGCAGGTGGCGATTGTTGACCCGGTAGGCAGAATCCGCGCCCGTTCGCATCAAGACGGCTTGACCATTTCTTCCGGTGTTGTCCGCTGGCAACCCGGCAATAACATTGAACCCGGTGTTTACTACCTCCTGATGCGGACCGATGCCAAAACCAAAACGGTGCGCCTTGTGTATCCGGGGCGTTAACCGTTTCTTAAACAGGGAGGATACTTCTCCGGCACCCTTTATTGGTTCCCATCAGTCTAATAGTTATGGAACAGATAACCCATATTGACCCGGTCTGCGGTATGACCGTAAAAGAGGGCGCCGAAGCAGGTAAATGGGAGTACAAGGGGAAAACATACTATTTCTGTAGCCTGAACTGCCTGAAACTTTTCCAGTCCGACCCGGAACAGTACTTGAATCCCAACACAACAAAGACGATGGCGGCGCCAGTAAAAGGAAAAAAGACCGAGACCGCCATCTTGAGCGTCGGTGGTATGCACTGTGCCGGCTGTGCCCGAACCGTTGAAAAGACGTTAACCAGACTGCCCGGTGTTGTGCTCGCCCAGGTCAACTTCGCCGCGGAAGAAGCGATTGTCGAGTTTGACCCGAAGACCACGCCGGTGCACCAGTTCAAGAAGGCGCTCGCCGCTGCCGGTTACGAACTCCGCGAGTTAAAGGATGACCCCACCGCTATCACCAAAGAACTCACCCGGGCAAAACGCCGGATGGTCTGGTCCTGGATTCTTGTTATTCCTCCGATGGTTTTGATGATTCTGCACCTTGCCGGGATTCTCCATCTGCCAATGCATATAATGACCGCAATCGAACTCCTGTTTGGCATCGCGGTTCTTCTCGGTCCGGGTGCAAACACATTGAAAAGCGCCTTTAACTCGGTAAAGGTCGGTGCCGCATCAATGGATGTTTTAATCGCGCTTGGTACCATCGCCGCACTCGTATCGGGCATTGCGGTGCTTCTGGGCTTAAGGGTTGAAAACCTCGGCAGGGTTGCCGGCATGCTTTTAGCGGTTTATCTCACCGGCAGATTCCTTGAAGCCCGGGCAAAAGGCAAAGCCGCCGATGCAATTCGCAAACTGATGGCGCTGGGTGCCCGCACCGCTCGGGTCCATGTTAACGGAGAAGAAGTTGAAGTTCCGGTCAACCGATTGAAACCGGGTGACATTATGGTCGTGCGTCCTGGTGAGAAAATCCCAACCGATGGTAAAATTGTTGAGGGTCAAACTACGATTGATGAGTCAATGGCAACCGGCGAATCACTGCCCGTGGAGCGTAAACCCGGAGACGAGGTAATTGGCGCCACCATCAATCAGACCGGCTTTATCAAAGTCGCGGTTACCCGGGTGGGCAAAGACACCTTCCTTTCTCAGGTGATTCGTCTGGTTGAGGAGGCACAGAGCAAAAAAATCCCGATTCAGGCGCTTGCTGACCGCATCACCGCCTGGTTTGTACCGGTCATCATCAGCCTTGCCCTTTTGACCGCGCTATTGTGGTTCTTCTTTGCCCCAGCCCTTAAACCGGTCCTCATCTGGGCAAACACCTTTCTGCCCTGGGTCAGTCCTGAACTGTCGCGAGTTTCCCTTGCCCTGTTTGCCGGCATTGCGGTTCTCGTGATTGCCTGCCCCTGCGCCCTGGGCTTGGCAACACCAACCGCATTGATGGTGGCGAGTGGCGTTGCCGCAGCAAAGGGAATCATATTTCGCTCCGGTGAGGCGCTGCAAACCCTGCGCCGGGTCAAGGCGATTGTATTTGACAAAACCGGCACCATAACCGCGGGCAAACCGCAGGTTGTGCAAATCGTACCAGTGTCCGGTGTAACAGAGGAGCACCTTCTTGCCCTTGCGGGCGCGGTCGAGCAGGGTTCTGAACATCTCCTGGCGCGGGCGGTTGTTCAGGCAGCAAAAGCGGCAAATGTCACGCCCCTGCCGGCAACCGAAATCACCGCTCAACCCGGGCTTGGTGTTACCGGTATGGTAGCAGACGAACTGGTCGCGGTGGGCAAATTAGAACTATTAAAACAACTCGGTATCGACCCGGCGCCATTAGAATCGCTTGCCCGCACCCTTGAAACAAACGGCACCCTGCTCTATGTGGCAACCAAACACCATCCCTTGGGCATTATCGTTGTCGCCGACACCCCAAAACCGGATTCAGCGCCGGCGATTGCTGAACTCAAAACCCTCGGCATCACGCCGATAATGCTCACCGGTGACAACCCGCAAACCGCGGCACTCATCGCCCGGCAGGTTGGGATTGACCGCTTCATCGCGGGAGTTCTTCCCGCCGAAAAGAAAAGTACCATCGAAAAACTGCGTGCTGAATTCAACACGGTGGCAATGGTCGGCGACGGCATCAACGACGCGCCCGCGCTCAAAGCGGCTGATGTCGGCATCGCCATCGGCACCGGTACCGATGTCGCAATCGCCGCCTCGGATGTCACCCTGATTCGCGGCGAACTCAGCGGTGTGATCAAGGCGGTAAAACTGTCCCGCGCCACATTCAAAAAGATTAAGCAAAATCTGTTCTGGGCGCTATTCTACAACCTGCTGGCAATCCCGCTGGCGATTCTCGGTTTACTCCACCCGTTAATTGCCGAAGCGGCGATGGCGCTCTCCTCCATCAATGTTGTCACCAACTCCCTGCGTCTGCGCCGCACACCACTCTGATTACTCTTGACAAAATAGAAATTACACAGATAATTTATCCTGTAAACAGGAGGTTTAAATGAGACCCTACCGGCAAGCAATACTAATGATTTTCTGTCTTATTGCCGCCGGAGCACAGGCTGACATTCGGATTCAGCCCAGCAGTCCGGACTTTCTGATTGCCGAAGATTTTGCCGATGGCATGCTTATTGTGCAGACATTTACCAACCCGCCCCGAATAGACACACTATTCCTTTCAACCGACAATGGTGAAACCTGGGAATGGTTTGGCGCGGGTGAAAGTAGCGACACCCTGCTTACCTATGTGTTCTCTTTTGCCAGTGATGGCGACTCCTCATTTTTCTACGCCCTTTTCGACTGTTCTGATGAACTACCTCACAACCTCTGGTTGGAAATGATAAATCGTATAAGCAGTATTGGCTTTTTCGGTTATATCCAGCCTGATGAAGTCAATGCCCATTACGCATCGGGCTGTACCGACCATTTCCGGTCCGGGCACTGGATTTACATCTGTGTTGTTGACACTAACCCACCAACCCCAGCAATAGCCCTGATGTTTCTCCGAAGCACCGATTACGGCAATGATTGGTTCCCGCTTGTTGACAGTTACCCGATACTGGTCCGTGACCCTCACCTTGCCGCGGGTGCCGGACATCGGATTTACTTTGCCGGGGTCACGGGTAATAGTAACGACACACTAATCATCTGGACCAACTTAGACCGACTGGACCCGGCGCAATGGGTGCGCTACACGATGAGTACGGACGGCGACCGGATTGAAGCCCCGCTTCTTGCGGCATCTTTTAACCCGGTTGACTCGCTGGCAACCGTCTGGTGTGCGTATGCGCGTAACCGCAACAACTCGGGCAACTGGGACATTGAGTGTGTTTACTCTACGGATGGCGGTATCAACTGGAGCGAACCTGTCGCACTTGCCGGAAGCCCCAATTTTGAAGAACGGTACTTTGACTTAAAACCCAACCGCCACTTCAACCGGATGAGGTTGCCATCGCCTATATCGCCAGTCAAGCCGGTGATAACTCCGTTTACCTGCGCCTTGGTACCGCCTCTCAACCCAATGTCTGGACCGAACCGCAAAAAGTCAACGCCCACAACGCTCAGCCGGGCAAAAATGTTAGGCCGCGAATCTGTTACCTTCCTCTGGCGCCAGAGCGTTCACCCGGCGTGGTATATGTCGCAGAAAATGGCAACGGAGTTTACTGGACCACCTACTGCCAGGGCATCGAGGAAAAACCAGCTTACGCCGCTTCGCATCTGAGAGTTGTTCCGACGGTGGGACCGGGACCGTTTCGAATTGTCGGGTTAAAATCTGATGAGACGATGACCGTAACCGACATCTCAGGACGGGTTGTGCGCCGGCTTGTTACTACCGGTAACACCGCTATCTGGGATGGTAGAGACAACAACGGCAATCGGGTCGCACCGGGTGTTTACCTCATCAGAGGCAAAAACCAACGACCGCGGAGCGTAATTTACACCGGAGAAAACGATTAACTAAGGCACACATTCTCTTCGGACTTGCAGGCGCCACACTCCAGTTCAAAGGTCGTATGGGTAATTCCGAACTTTTCCCGCAGGGCGCAGTCCAAGCCCGCGAGCAACGAATGAAATTCGCTTACCCGTCCATCATTCACCACCAGATGCGCCATCAGTGCCCGTTCCTCTTCGCCCAAGGTCCAGATGTGGAGGTCGTGAATTCCCGTGACCACCGGCGAATAGTTCAAAATAAAATCCCGCACCTCCTGAAACTTCAGGTCCCGCGGGGTTGAGTCAATCAGGATACTAACCGACTGCCGGAACACGCGCCAGATGCCAAAAAGTACCAGTACGCTGACCCCGATGGAAAGTAACGGGTCAACAGAAGACCAGCCGGTAAAATGAATCACTATCCCGCCCACGAGCACCGCAACAAATCCAAAAAGGTCGTCAAGGAGATGCCACATCGCCGCCCGGATGTTTAACGAACCGCGATGCCGGGAAAGAACCAAAACCGCGCTACCGTTGACGACGATGCCTAAAACCGCCATTGCCACAAGTAACGAACTTCTCACCGGTTCGGGATGCAACAGCCGCAAAACCGCCTCGCGGATGACAAAAAAGGTGAACACCCCGAGTCCAAGCGCATTGGCAAACGCCACTAAAATCCGTACCTTGCGGTAACCAAAGGTCCGGCGCTGGTTAGGTGGTAAAAGCGCCAGCCGCCAGCCCAGATAAGAAATCGCCAGCGCCACCGCATCACCGGCATCGTGCAGGGCGCTCGCCAGCAGTACCAGCGAATTGGCAAGAAATCCGACGAGCGCCTCAACCAGGGCAAACATCAAGTTCAAAACCAGCGAAATGAGCAAACTCCGCCCCTGCCGGTTTGAACCGTGATTGTGTCCAGCCATCGGTTAATAATAAGAAAAAATCGCCGCCCTGCAAAGGACAGCGACCAAGTTTAAAATCCTTTTTACTCTATAGCCCGCGAATCTTTTCCCGAAAGGTCAGCGCCTCGGTTTCGCTCACCGCAATCCGGTTAATAAAATGGTTTACCTGAGGCTCACGCAGCAGGTAATTGCCATTGACAACCAGCGCCCCGCGCTCTGCCCATTCGTGAATTACCAAATCGTCCCGTTTTAACTCGAGATAGGTGCGAAAGTCGTTGGTCGGTTTCATCGTGTCCGGATTGAGCACAAACGCAACCAGAACAAAAGGGTCCCGTTTCAAACTGAACATTAGTGCCGGTGGATTGCCATTCATTGGTGGAAGAATCTCAAGCCCGGTTATGTTCTCTCCAGTAAGAATCTGCCGGAGGTTAAGTTCCGGTGTAAAACCAAACCGCACCGCAATTATCCCCATCCCGACATTCTGTATCTCGGTGCCCTTTTCTCCGGTCTTTAGCGACCGTACCATCCGAATACGAAATGTCGCGACATCCTGAATCGCTAAAAGTTCCCGGAAGATAATCCAGGTCATTATTGCGGCAAGTCCGTTCTGCCGGTACCGCTCTTTAATACCCGCATCCCAGAGGATTATACCTTTTCCAGGTGGGTCTCGTTCAATTGACACAATGCCAATCTGGTTCTTGTCGTCGTAAAGAGAAACCGTCGCCGAGTGCCGTAAAATCTCGGTTTTGACACCGAGGATTTTGCCGGCAAGACCGCCTTCAAGGATTCGGATAGTCTCGTAATCCAGCCATTCGAACCTTGGCCCTACCTTGGCTGGCTCCCAGTTAAAAGTGGCGGCGCGCCCGCTTAAACGCCGGGTCAACGCTCCACTGTCAACGGTCTTTATTGCCATCTCAAGCCTCCTTAAAAGTTAATCTAACCTACCATCCGGCAACAGAGTCGGGGATTATTCCCCAGAACTGCGCCCAACTAACCATTGAGCACAGCCCCTACACTGCTCTGCGCCTGGACGGGCTTTAACCGGCTATTTTGGGAAATCGCTTAATCAGTTCAGGCTAATGCCAGCATCTTAAACCGATTCCCCTTAACGGGGTTAGCCCTACCGCTTTTATTATAGACTTAAAATCGGTCTCTGTCAACTTTTTTATTGTAAAAGAAAGGGCAGAGCCGGCTGGCTCTGCCCGCAAGTTCATTTTGTTGTCTTTACCGGGAAACCACAATCTGTCCGGTATAAGTTGCCCTGCCCGTGCTTAAGCGGTACAGGTAAACACCAGCCGGAACATCTTTACAGTTCCAGACCGCTTGATGAGTTCCGGGTTCTGCCTTAACTTGTGCCAGGACCGCCACCGGTCGCCCTAAAACATCGTGCACGGTCAGCACGACATCGTGCGACTGATTAAGCGTCCAGTTAATTACCGCTCGATTTCCCGCCGGATTGGGCTTGACAACAACAACCGGTGCGACCCCGGTTTGATGTCGCTCCTTGACACCGGTCAAATCAAATGCGTCAAACCAGAGGTCGGATGGACCAACACCGGCATAAAGCACCGTGGAATAGCTGCTCGCGCCAACCGTTTTCCAGCCCGCGGCGGGTGCAAAGTTGCCCGCATGCCTATGGTCATTGACCTTGATCGGCGTTGCCCAGTTGGTATCACCCCAGCACCAGGTAAACATCAAAGATTCTGAAGGCACAATCGCATAGCAAACCGTTGGCGTTCCATCACGCCAGAGCGGAGCAATGCTCGGCATCACCTCATTGTTGTCGGTGTCCGCGTGTCCGATACCATCATCACCGCCATAGTTCCAGGTGGCGCCGTTGTCGGTCGAATAGTAGTAAAAAACTCCTTCGCCCCTACCATTGACCAGTTCCATATTCCGAACATGAACCAGCCAGACTGTCGGCACGTCTCTTCTTGCCGCTGCCACGCCATCGTAAACCCGAACGAATGGAACACCTACCTGAATAGAAGAGAGCCAGGTCGTACCCCGGTCGGTGCTAATCTTTACCCGGAACGACGCCGAATCAACTGAACTCTGCCGTTTGTCAAGTAGAAAAACAAATATCCGGTTATTGTTGCCACAGCAGATGTCCGGTTTGGGAGGTACCTGGTTGTCCGCAACTTCGCTGTTCCCCGCCTCTGCCCAGTTTACGCCGTAATTGGTTGACCGGTAGGTGTAAACATTATATTGGCCATTGCGTAACTCAAATGTCACATAAAGGTAATAAGGGTTGCCAAAATCCCGGCAGGCAGAAAGGTTCACAATCGTATCGCTGTCCGCCTTAACGGGAAATACCACTCCACCACCTGAGGGCCGAAAACGAGCACAGTAAATATCACCGTTGCCGGCTGAGGTCCGCAGAAACAGAAATACGAAACTGGAGTCGCCTTCCGCGACCACAAGTTCCAGTGAACTCAGCACATTACCGGTATGAGCAACATAGTTCCAGGGTGCCCAGGTATTGCCACCGTCGGTTGAACGATAAATTCGGGCGGTATCACCACTCGACACCACAAAAGCGGCGTACAGGATACCGGTTTGACTCTGGTCATACGCAATCATCCGCTCCGACCTTATCGGAGACGGGCTTCTAAGCGCCCCGGCATAAACCTGAACATCCGGTCCCCAGAGCGGCTGGGCTTCCCCTTCCAATCCACCGTGGTCCACAACTTCTCCGACCTGAGGTGGCTCATAATAGACCGGTAACGCTGGTGTAGGACGATATCCTGCAGGTATGTCACCTTCGGTTACCACTCGGGTTGGCGCAGAAATTTCTGATGAACCGGACGACGCGAACGATGCAATATCATTGTACCGAACGGCACCGACCGCATTCTGGTCTGCCTGTGCCTGGAATCCGATACCGGCTAAAAGTATCAGGCTTGCTATTAAAATTAGCCTCTTCATACTATCTCCTTCTATTTATACTCTCTGACACCTTCCGGTAAGTTCGTCATTTGTTGGTGGTGATTCAAACTGGGAACGGACCGGACCAGCGTCTATGTTAATTTTAATCGAAAACTGTACCTATGTCAAACAACATCACGGTATTCCTCTCCTAACCACTCCTTAACCTCGAAAAACCTGCCGGTTTTCACCTTGCCGCCAGCTATCAACGAAAACCGGATGTCGGAGTTTAAACCACAGGGAAAACCAACCACCCAAGAATTTCCCATACCATTCCCATAACTACCCCGGGGTTGGGTAGGGAAAATTTCCGGAATAATGGCTAACATATTCAATCCAAATACCTTATGTAAAAACCGGCTTTTTCGGGCGTTATACTTTAAAGTATACAGAAACTGAAACCGCATTCTATCCGGTTACTGTTCAGGAATTCGGTTAAGAACCAACAACACAGTTTGACCGGTCTTGCCAATTTTATTGACCGGTTAACCAAAAACGGTACACTTACCGGTAATGGAGGTTAAAATGACCGTATTAGAAGCAATTAACTCACGCCGGGCTTACCGGTCACTGGCACCAATTGAAGTCAATGAAAATTTGATTCGCGACCTGACCCGCAGTGCCCAGCTCGCGCCCACCTGTTTCAACAACCAGCCGGCACGGTTTGTCTTTGTTTACGACCCCAAAACCCTTGAGCAACTCAAACCCGCTTTCAGCAAGGGGAATGAATGGTGCTATGCCGCCTCAATTGTGGTTGCGGTTTTTGCCGAAAAGGAGGCGGACTGCATCATTCACGACCGGGAGTATTACCTGTTTGACACCGGAATGCAGACCGCCTTTCTGATTCTGCGGGCAACCGAACTGGGACTGGTTGCCCATCCGATTGCCGGTTATAGCCCGAAAAAGGTGCGCGAAGTTTTGAACATCCCGGAACGGTTTAACATCATCACCCTGATTCTGATTGGCAAACACGCCGACACCATCAGCCCGGTTCTCTCCGAAAAGCAGGTTGAATGGGAAAAAACCCGGCCTGAACGGCTCCCTCAGGATAAGGTACTTTTTTTTAACCGTTATACCGGAGATTGAGCGATGCGGCGACTGCGCAAGGCACACATCTATGTCGGCATGGTTCTTGCGCCCTTTGTTCTATTAACCGCTCTGACCGGCGTACTGATTCTACTGTTTCAGCGGTTCCACGAACTTTTACACCTGCACGCCTGGTTCCGCTGGGGCGGTGTAGTGATTGGTATCGGGCTGATATTTATGATGCTCTCCGGTGTTATCCTTCGCCTGAAAGAGGTGTTGAGCCGAAAACGAAAAAAGCCGCAGTAACATTAATATGGAACCATCCCGGATTACCCTTGTTGCCATCCTCGCCACCGTTCTCGGGCTTCTGGTCTGCTTTTTTGGGTATCGCCTGCTCCGCTTCACCCTTGTTGTGATTGGCCTGGCGCTGGGCGCCTACTTGGGCAGTATCATAAGTTTAACCCTGAGCATCACCGGACCGGTAACGATAATTGTCATCGTTGTCCTCGCAATTGTCTGTGCCCTGTTGATGTCATTGCTGTTCAAACTGGGCATTTTCCTGCTCGGTGCTGCCGGCACAGTTTTGCTCTGCCGCGCGCTGCTGCCGGCAACCGGTGGCTATCACCTCTTAATCATCGGACTTGCCGGCATTCTCGGTGGCATTCTCGCCCTTTTCATCAGTCGGCCGGTGCTTTGCCTGTTGACCGCATTTATCGGCTCCTACTCCACAATCACCGGCATCTTCGCCCTGCTTAAAGGATATAATTTGCTGAACTGGCGCGGCTCAAGTTCACCGGTGATGGCGCTCTCCTGGATTGGACTCGGCATTCTGGGTTTTCTTGTCCAGATTCTCCCTGCCCGAAAGAGAAAAAAGAACTCCGTGCCGGATAACGAATAACACCAAAGGTTCTTTCCTTATCGGTTTGACTTCAACAACCGGTCCGGTAAAATTTTTTATGCCCGAGGAACCTGTCTCAACCGTTCCGGAAGAGCCCGGCGTGGTCAAAACGGTCAAGGGTGACCGGGCTGAAGTTGAAGTCGTCCCTTCTGACTCCTGCCGGCATTGTGGCGCCGCCCATCTCTGCAACTGGTCCTGCGAGCGCACCCGCACCATCGTTGCCCGGAACCCGATTGGTGCTAAACCCGGAGAGCAAGTCTATATCCAGCATGAAGAAAAAGAACGGCTCCGCTCCAGCCTGTTGATATTCGGTCTGCCCGCCCTGCTGATGATTGCCGGCGTCGTCATCGGCACCACCCTTCTCAACGACCTCGGTGCTGCCGCTCTTGCCGGCATCGGGCTTTTAATCGCCATTGGTATCGTCCGGATTTTCGAACACCGCCGGGCACATTCGGGCACCGGGTTACCGGTAATTACCCGCCGAGCAGTTGAAACTCAAACCACAGGAGGTCAAGATGAAAAAACTTTTGATAAGTCTGCTTGTTGTCCTGAGCACCCTAATGATGGCGCAAGGGGGTGATATGCCCCAATTTAAGAACCCCGAACACAGCAGCGCCCAGTTCTGGAAGGATGTAAAGTTTGTCCCGGACACCCTTTCCGCTGCGGCAAACCGGGGCACCTATCACGGCTGGTTCCGTCAGGACAATATCGATGTGAGCCGACTGGATTCGGGCATAATTCGAGCGCGGGTTGAAGGGAAATGGCAGGAGTTCCAGCTTGTCGTCGTGCCCGAGGGTTTTATCCAGTGGAACTTCAGCCGGCGCCTTGCCCAGTTAGGGAAAATCCGGGAAATGATGAAAAACCAGAGCGGCGATATGCCCGAACTTGCCGGACCGCACAACGGCATCGTTGCCACGCACGGCTTGAAACGCAACGACTCTTACTTCTCCCTGAACAATGCGGTCAAAGGGATGGGCTGGCTCCCGAAAAAGGAAAAACTGCCCGAAATGATTGCCCTGTTGCAGCGCTCCTGGAACGACTCAATGGAACGCAAGATTGCCATCCTTGAAAGCCTGTACCAGCGGGGCGTGGAACTTTTTGACCTGACCAAACAGACTTCGCTCGAACTGTACTCGAACCCCGGGTTCGAAACCCATACCTTTTTAAATCAGATGACCGACCCGGGCGTCGCGATTGTCTTCCTCGACCTGCCCAAATCTTATGAGTTGCGCGCCATCGCCCAGATGCTCCACCCTGAAGACCCGAATCTAACCGAATATGAGAAGCAGGTTGTTGACTATATCAATCTCGTCCACGACTACTTTCACGGCGAATCGCCCCGAAAATCAATCGCCGTGCTCTACCACATCGTGCAGGTGTTTGACAACTCGCCCGGGAGATGGCGCGGTCAACGCGTTGCACCGCCATTCGAAAAGTAAAAACCAACAGCGTGGCTAATTGACAACCTCTCGGCAATAAATATCTTATAATTTAGTGGCAAAAAGCAAGAGTCTACAGTTAGCGGTACCGGGCTTACCGGTTTCGGATGATGAACTGGTGCGCCGGGCACAGCGGGGCAAAACCGAGGCGTTTGAAGAACTGGTCCGGCGCTACGAGCATAAGGTGTACAACATCACCTACCGACTGCTCGGCAATGAAGAGGATGCCACCGAAGCCCTGCAGGACACATTCCTCCGTGCCTACCGTTCCATCTCCCGGTTTAAGTTCAAATCCAGTTTCTACACCTGGCTCTACCGTATCGCCACCAATGTCAGCCTTACCAAACTGCGCCGGCGCAAAACCCAGGAAACCGTTTCCCTTGACGAACCGATAAAAGACACCGACGACCTGAAGTACGACATCCCGGACTCTCGTTCAACTCCCGAACAGGCGTTTGAACAGAAGCGCCTGCGGGAAAGGCTGCAGGAGGCAATCGCTAAGTTGCCCGAAGAGTACCGAACCGTGGTTGTGATGCGCGACCTTGAAGGGTTGAGTAATGAAGAGGTCAGTGCAACGCTGGGAATAACTGTCCCGGCGGTGAAGTCGCGCCTTCATCGCGGCCGAATGGCGCTGCGCGAGCAACTGGCGCGCTATCTCTAAAGGAGCGCTATGAGAAAGAAAAAAACACAAATCTGCGACTGCACCGAACTAAAAGCCTGGGCAGCACTTTATGTTGAAGGCGAGGCACCGGCAACGATTAGACAACACCTCTTGCTCCATATCCAGACCTGCCGCGCCTGTGCCCAGCTGGTCCGCAGCCTGCAACGCACCGTCGATTTCTGTCGCCTCCAGCCCGGTTGTCATATGCCGGCGCAGGCACACGAAAAACTTTGGGACACGCTCAATAAACATCTGAAACGAAAAAAATAACTGCGGCGGAAACTGATGCGGGTTGTTGTTGCAATGTCGGGCGGTGTTGACTCTTCGGTCGCCGCCGCGCTCCTGAAAGAGCAGGGCTACGAAGTAATCGGCATCACGATGCGGCTCTACGACGAAACCCGGGCAGACACTCCTAATTCCAGCTGCTGTGGTTCCGAAGCGATAACCAGCGCCCGGCGTGCCGCGTACATTCTCAACATTCCCTTCTACACCATTGACCTCCGCCCTCAGTTCCAGAAGCAGGTCATTGAACATTTCATCACCGAGTACGCTCAGGGCAGGACACCCAACCCCTGTCTGCGCTGCAACCAGTTGATAAAGTTCGGCGTCCTGCGGGAAAAGGCACGGCACCTTGACGTCCGATTCATCGCCACGGGCCATCACGCCCGGCTAAAAAAAGACCCGCAGGGGTTGTGGCACCTTTACAGAGGGGTTGACAAAAACAAAGACCAGTCTTACTTCCTTTACACCCTGACCCAGGAACAGATGGCAGAACTTTTGCTGCCGATTGGCGAATATACCAAGGAAGAAGTCCGGGAACTTGCCGCCCGTTTCGGCCTTCCCAATGCCCGGCGTCCGGAAAGTCAGGAGATATGTTTTGTGCCCGACAACGACTACGCCGCCTTTTTGAAACAGATTCGTCCGGAAATTTTCCAGCCCGGACCCATCTACGACACAGGCGGGAATCTGCTCGGCGAACATTCCGGTATCGCCCACTTCACTATCGGTCAGCGCAAAGGCTTAAAAATCGCCTTTGGTGAACGCCGTTATGTGGTCAAAATTGACCCAATGCGCAATGCAGTTATCATTGGTTCGGAACAGGATGTGTACCACCGGGTCGTAAACGCCTCAGACGCTTCCTGGACCTCTGGTAAACCACCGGAGAATAAGACCCGGGTCTGGGCAAAAGTTCGTTATCAAGGCACTGGTTCCTGGGCTGAGGTTGAAATTCAGCCCGAAAATCGGGTCCGGGTTGTGTTTGAACAGCCCCAATGGGCACCAACACCTGGTCAGGCGATTGTTTTCTGGCAGAATGACGAGGTGCTGGGCGGGGCAACGATTGAAAGCAGTGAAAAATAAGGAGGTCTAATGAATTTAATCATCAGCCTGCTCTTGGGTATGACCGTTTCCGCAAAAATTGACACGGTTATCGTCTATTCCAATCAGGTGGTGGTTGTGCGCACCGCTTCGGTCACCCTGAACGGCTCTACCGAAATCACTCTACCTGGTCTGCCCGGCGCCCTTGATAACAACTCGGTCCGGGTGCGGGCACCAGGGTTACGCATCGGTGAGGTGCAAATAAAGCCGGGTTATCTTGCCGAACCAACTCCGGAGGTCAAAAGGCTGGAGAACCGGGTGCGGGCGCTGGAAGACAGTTTAAGAATTCTGGAGGATGAAGCGGCGGTGCTCAAGGCAAAGGAGGATTTTCTTAATTCAATAAAACTTGGTACGCCCGAAATCATCGCGCGTGAACTGCGCGAGGGTAAGGTTGCGCCGGAGTCGTGGCGCGGTGCCCTGAACTTTGTTGCAGAGGAGTTAACGAAAGTAAAAATCCGTGCCATTACCCTTTCCCGGGAGCAAACCGAGACAAGAAAACGGCTTGATGCGGCGCGGCAGGAGCTAACTGATGCCCGTGCCCTGATTGAGAACCGTAAACTGTTGCGGTTTGTTGCCGAAGGCGAACCCGGTTCTTACCGGCTTGTTATCGCCTATTCATTACCCCGGGCAGCAAACTGGCAACCCTATTACGAACTGCGGGCAAAACCGGGTACCGACCAGGTTGAGGCTAACTACTTTGCCCGACTCAGCCAGCGTACCGGCGAAGACTGGGAAGATGTCAAAATTATCCTCTCCACCGCAACACCAAGCCGTGAACTCCAGCCCCCGCAACCTTATCCCTGGTACCTCTGGTTGATTGAAGAAACTCCACCGCGCGCGGTCCGTGCTGAAGCAGGATATGCCTCGGAATCTGCTGCTCCAGAAGACGCCCTGAAAGCGGCACCCGCACCCGGTGGCGAAGAGATATCGACGGTGGAAACTGGCGTGTCCATCCAGTATGTTATTCCCGGTCGGGTGAACCTGAAGTCCGGGGAGCAGGCAAAAAAACTGCCCTTGAAACAGATTACCCTGCCTGCCCGTTTTGAGTACTACACCCTGCCCCGTGCCTCGGAAAAGGCGTTTCTCACCGCGCAACTCGCCAACACCTCTGACCTCATTCTGCTCAGCGGTGAAGCCAGCACCTATGTCGGTGACGAGTACACCGGCACAACCGCCATCGCTACGGTCGCACCCCAAGAGTCGCTCGAACTCGGCTTTGGTATTGACGAACGCATCAAGGTGAAACGGGAACTGGTCAAAACCTTCAAGACCCGCACCGGATTTTTGAACAAAACCGAACGGCTCCAGTTTATCTATCGCACCACTGTTGAAAATTACAACCCGAAACCGATTAAAATCAAAATTGTGGAACAGGTTCCGGTCTCCCAGCAGAAGGAGATTAAAGTTACCATCACCCGGCTGGAACCAAAACCGAGCGAGCAGGATGAAGCGCAGGGTACATTAACCTACACCACCGAAATCCCGTCGGGCAACAAATTTGAAATCAACCTTGAGTACAATGTTGAATACCCTGCAGGGAAAAGGGTAAACGGGTTGTATTAGTCCGGTTGATGGTCACGGTAATTGGTGCCGGTTTGGCAGGCTGCGAAGCGGCACTCCAGTGTCGCCGTCTTGGTGTTCTGGTCCGGCTCTACGAAATGCGCCCCCTGGTAATGACACCGGCGCATCAGACCGGTGATGTTGCCGAACTGGTCTGCTCTAACTCTCTGAAGTCCGAAGAGACAACCAATGCCCACGGCTTGCTCAAAGCCGAGTTGAAAATCTACGGTTCATTTCTCTTTGAGTGTGCGGAAAGGACACGGGTGCCGGGCGGTAAGGCGCTCGTTGTTGACCGGAAAAAGTTCTCCCTTGAAGTGGAAAAAGCGCTGCAACAGGCGGGAGTTGAACTAATCCGTCACGAACTCGCGGTGCCACCAGAAACCCCCACCATCATCGCAGCCGGTCCGCTTGCTTCACCCGCAATAACCCAGTTTCTCAGCGAATTCCTTGGTGCCCAGCAACTGTTCTTCTACGATGCGATTGCGCCCATCGTCGCTGCCGAATCGTTGAACTTCGAAAAAATGTTTGCCGCATCCCGCTATGGCAAAGGCGACGACTACCTAAACTGCCCCTTAACCGAACCGGAGTACAACCGTCTGGTAGAAGAACTTGCCCGCGGTGAACTGTACCCGGCGCACGACTTTGACCGGGTCCCCTTCTTTGAAGGTTGCCTGCCCATCGAAGAACTTGCCCGGCGCGACCGGCTTGCCCTTGCCTTTGGTCCCTTAAAACCGGTTGGACTCATCGACCCCCGTACCGGCAAAATGCCCTTTGCGGTTGTCCAGTTGCGCAAAGAAAACCAGGTGGGCACAATGTTTAACCTTGTCGGATTTCAGACCCGACTGAAACGCGGCGAACAGGAGCGTATCTTCCGCCTTATCCCGGGATTGGAACGCGCCCAGTTTCTCCGCTACGGCAGCATCCACCGCAACACCTTCTTAAACAGTCCCGAACTACTTTTACCCACCCTCCAGACGAAAAAAAGACCAGACCTTTTTATCGCCGGTCAACTCACCGGTGTTGAAGGCTATGTTGAATCAATCGCCACCGGCTTTTTAGCCGGCATCAATGCCGCGCGCCTTATTCAGAACAAACCTCCTCTTGTTTTACCCGAAACCACCGTCCTCGGTGCGCTCCTGAAATACATCACCACTCCCAACCCGGATTTCCAGCCAATGAACGCCAACTTTGGCATCCTGCCCCCCATTAACACCAGTGCCCGGGGCTTAAAAAGGCGCACCCTTCTTGCCCAGCGCGCCCTGAATGCAGCACACGCCTGGGCGAAAAAACATTTTGACATTGACGCTTAAAGGAGTAAAATTTAATATTAATGGCGCGACAGCCGGAAAAAACCCTCCTTGTTATTAAACCCGATGCGGTTAAAAAGGGGCACATCGGCGCGATTATCTCCCGCCTGGAACAGGCGGAATTTAAGATTACCGGAATGGTGATGAAACAACTGAGCCGCGCCGAAGCCGAAGGGTTTTATGCCATCCACCGCGGCAAAGACTTTTTTGCCGGACTCGTGGAGTTCATTACCTCGGGACCGGTGGTAGCGCTTTTGATTGAAGGTGAATGCTGTCAACAGCGCCTCCGGGAATTTGTCGGTGCTACCGACCCGGCACAGGCAAAACCAGGAACCATCCGCGCCGAGTTTGGTACTTCGGTCCGGATGAATGCGGTCCACGCCTCCAATCCCGAAGAAGATGTCAACCGGGAGATAAATTTTTTCTTCCCGGACCAAAACCAAAACCCCAGGTAAAAGGAGAGAGAATGAAGAAGAACTTGTCAGGTTGCAAGATGCTCCAATTTTGGGGGCTTCTAATGTTTTTGCCGGTTGTACTGTTCGCCGGCACAATAACCCAGACTATAGAGTTCAATGCCGGAGACCTCTATATCACCGAAGCGAACGGTTATGATGTTGTTCAGATACCGAGATTCGCCTCGACCGCGGAACCGGGTAAACCGTCACTGCCCATCGCCCCGTTCAATGTTGTTGTACCGGCTAACGCCTCGGTGACGGCGGTTCGGGTCGTTCCCGAACAGGTACTGGAACTGCCCGGTGTTTACCGCGTTCATCCTGCCCAGCCACCGGTCCCGCTTTCGGCAAAGAACCCGCTTGCATTTGTTCCGCCCGACCCGGTTGTTTACTCAACACCGGCGAACTATCCCGAAGCCGATTACGAATGGAACGGCTACACCGGCACAATGATGGGCTGGCGGGTGTGCCCTTTTGCGGTCTATCCTATGCATTGGAACCCTGTTACCGGCAAACTCACGCTTTACCGCCGGGTAAAGGTCTATGTCGATTACGAAGCGGGTGCAGTAACACCACCGACCTTAACCGAACGGCAGATTGAGCATTTTGCGCCGGCGGTGGCAAGTGTTGTTGTCAACCCTGAAGCGGTCAAGCGGTTTGCCCCGCCTCAACGGTTGCGCGACAATATGGACTGCGACTACTGCATCATCACCAGTTCCTCCCTGGCTCCAAATTTCCAGAGTTTTGCCGAATGGCGCACCAAAAAGGGCTACTACACCCGAATTTTCAAAACCGACTCCATCAACAGTGTTTATCCCGGACGGGACCTGCAGGAAAAAATCCGCAATTTTATCATTGACTACTGGCAGAACCACGGCTTAATCCAGGTTCTCTTAGCCGGTGATAACTCAATTGTTCCGGCACGCCGCGGTTATGTTAATGTTTCTGGCACTGCTGACTACATCCCGGCTGATGTTTACTACGCCGACCTGCAGTGGTCCTGGGACGGCAACCGCAACAACATCTTCGGTGAAGTCGGCGGTGATACGGTCGACCTGTTTTACGACCTGTTCATCGGTCGTGCTTCGGTGGACAATGCCACCCAGGTCACCACTTTTGTCAATAAAACCCTCTACTACGAAAAAACCCCGACCACCGACTACCTGCAAAAGATGCTTTTGCCCTATGTGGAACTGTGGACCGGCTACTCGGGCAGAATCGTGTCCGACACCATCGCCGCCAAAACACCCTCCGGCTGGGCTGACCGTTACATCGCAAACCCAACCAGCACCACCCCGATGCGTGACTCGATCAACGCCGGTTTTCACTTCTGTCATGTTGCGGCTCACGGCGATGACTACGGCTTCTACACCCAATCCGGCACACCCATCTACACCACCACCGTTGCCCGTAACCAGACGAACTCCACCCGACCGGTGATATTGAACTCAATCGCCTGTATCTCCGGCAACTTTGAAGCCTCAGACTGCCTCGCCGAAGAACTGGTCAACAACGCCAATGGCGGCGCGGTCGCAACCATTATGAACTCCCGCTATGGCTGGGGCACACCGCCGTCAATGGGTCCTTCGGAGAAACTGGACTGTATGTTTTACGACTACTACTTTTTGGGCGACACGGTCGAAATCGGCCGCAACCACTGCTCGAGCAAAGGGGTTTACGGCTATATGGCGCAGAGTCAACCGCTCTGGCGCTGGTGCTACTATGAGTTAAACCTGTTCGGTGACCCGGCGCTACCAATGTGGAACGGCGTTCCCAGCACAATGGCCGTCCAGAACCAGGACACCACCACCACCGGCGCCCAGACTTTCCAGGTCACGGTAACCAGCGGTGGCAACCCGGTTGTCGGCGCTCTGGTCTGCCTCTACAAACCGGGTGAACTCCACGAAGTTGGCCGCACCGACGGTTCCGGCGTTGCCCGCGTTACGATTAACCCTATCACCCCGGGCACAATGTATCTGACCATCACCCGCAAGCAGTTTCTGCCGGTGGAAAAGACGGTCACGGTCATTTCCGGTGCCCCCCAACCCTACATCTCAATTCTGCGCACCTATGTTGACGACGGTGCCAATAACCAGCTGGACCCGGGTGAAACCGCCGACCTCTATGTCACCTTAAAAAATCTCGGCAACGCCAGTGCAACCAATGTCAACGGTACGCTCCGCACCGCTTCGGCTTACATCACCCGGATTGACTCAACCAGCGCCTATGGCAACCTGAATTCCGGTGACACGGCGCGCGGCGACCGGTACCGCTTGAGCGCCAGCGCCTCTACCCCACCCGGCACTCAAATCTCCTTCACCCTTCACATCACCAGCAGCGAAGGCACCTGGGACCAGCCTTTCACCCTAACTGTGGGCACACCACAGCAACCCGGCGCCGTTACCCTTGACCATGACACCGGCTACTGTCGACTTACCGTCACCGCCCTCGGCTCAATCGGCTTCACCGAACCACCTTCTGCCGACCCGGGCTCGGGATTCTCTTATCCCAAGAGTTCCGCCTCCAGCCTTTACTACGCCAGTTTCCTTCTGGGTAACAGCACCAGTTACATCGCTGACCGGTTTTATGGCCAGCCCGCATCCAGTTACAACACCGACTTCCGGATTGTTGACTCCCTGCGGCCAGTAACGCCTCCTCAAGCCGGCGCTGAGCAGTTCCGGGCGGTCATCAGTGATGCAGGCCACACCACCCCGAAAAATATCCGGGTAACTCAGAACTCCTATATGGATGCGAGAAGCGGCTACGACGACTTCGTCGTTCTGGTTTACGACATCCAGAACCAGGGTTCCAGTGCGGTGAACGGGCTTTATGCCGGTATCATTGCCGACTTTGATGTTGGTTCCAATTCCGCCTCCAATACCGTAACCTCGAACGAAACTAAACGGTTCTCCTTTATGCGCTCCTCGTCCAGTGCCAACCCCTGTGTCGGGGTTAAAATTCTTGCCCCGCAATCTTTTGCCAACCTGTGCGCCATTGACCACGCCCGCTATGTCTATCCCGACTCCGCAATGACCGAAGGGATGAAGCTCCGCATCCTTAACGGTACAATCAATCAACGCAACTCGAACCGGGCTTATGACTGGTCGGTTGGTGTTTCGGTAGGTCCGTTTGACCTGAACCCGGGAAGCAGTTATCGGGTCGCGTTTGCCTTTGTCGGTGGCTCTTCTGAGGCGAACTTCGAGGCGAACGCTGACAGCGCCCAGAACTGGTTTGACAACAATGTCGGCATTGCGGACGAAGAAGGAACCCAGCCGGGAAGGAATATCCCTAATATCATCTGTCAGCCCAACCCCTTCTCCCATTCGGTCGCAATCCGCTACCATCTCACTCGAACCGGAAGAGTCCAGGCAGAAGTTTTTGACATCAGCGGCCGGACTGTTGCCACCCTTTTTGACCAGGTTGTGGAACCCGGTGAAATAAGACTCAACTGGGATGCCAGTCAGGTGGCAAATGGTGTTTACATCCTGCGGTTAACTTCACCCGATGGATGGAAAACTCAGAAACTGATTGTCAAACGGTAAAAGAGCGTCAAACGCAATGCGGCGTCCGAAATGGACGCCGCATTTTTTTATCCCACTTCGAACTCTTACCTGACAACTATCAGTTTGTCCAGATGGCTTAACCGGGAAGTCCGGACAAAGTAAACCCCGGGCTCAAGCGCCGAAGGCAATGTTGTGCCCTGCGGTCCAACCCTGAGCACCGCAACCACCCTGCCGGAACGGTCGTAGAGCGATACCGGCACCGGTTTTTCGGGCGCGGGCACAAAATAAACATTCATCCCCGCCCTCACACAACTGGGCACCAGGCGCTGGACAACCGTTTTATTACGCTTTTCTTCGCTCACCCCGACTGTAGGTTTTTGATAAAGACCGGTCCGCGCCATATCAAATTGATAAGTAGGCCATTCCCATGCCATTCGATTGAAAGGTACACCGGTCTCCCAGACTGTAACCGCCATCGTTGTGGCATTGTCGTAGGAAACCGTAACGATGTCCAGCGAGTCGTCACCATCAACATCGGCAACCGTCGCACCATTTAGATAAGTCCAGCCATAAGTCCGCAAAGGAAAGCCGGCAACCGGTGTGCCATCGTGATGAACCGCATAAAGATAACCTGAGGTGTCGGCACTGGTCATCAGGTTGCTGGTAAACAAAACCTCCATATCACCATCGCCATCAACATCCGCCACCGTGATATTCCCCTCTGCCGCATCACCACCCGCTTGGACAACCGGAAACCCGTTCAAAACCGAACCGTCGTCATCAAACCCGTACAAAACCGCTGCGGCACCGCCCATAATCCCGGAAAGCCCGCACAGCACCTTCAAATCGTCATTCCGATAAAGGTCGGCAACCGTGGGCGGACAATAGGTCCAGCGGGGAAAAGCGTAGGGCCAGCCGTTAACCTGCGTCCCATCGTGACGGAATACCGCGGTCCCGGAAGAACTGCCATGATAGGCAATGACGATTTCGAGGGTATCATCATTGTCAATATCCGCCAGTGCCGGTGATTGATAGGAAAAAGAACCACCGTTCGGATTTGTCAAGGGCCAGCCCGGCAAAAGGGTACCGTCGGGGTGCAAGACATAGAGCGCATTGTACGAGGCGTAGACAATCTCCGGTTCACCATCAAGGTTGATATCGCCGACCGCAGCACCGAGCGCCGGCACATGGCTCAGAGAACAGGGCCAGGCACCAGGTTGCTCAACCCCGTTATGACGCAACACATGGAGATGGCCAATGGGCCAGTCGCGCTCACCGACGATGATTTCGAGCGTATCGTCGCCATCGATATCGGCAAGGGTCGGGCTGTCGGCAAAGTTTCCATTTACCAGTCCGGTAAAGGGCCAGCCGCTTTTGACCGTTCCGTTCTCCGCAAACACATAGACCGCACCACCCGAAGTCATTCCCCGGGTGCAGATGGCGATTTCGTATTCGCCGTCGCGGTCAATATCACCCACCGCCGCCGCATACTGTCCCATCCCGGAAAAAGTTCTGGGCCAGCCCGGATAGTAACTGCCATCAGCGCGCCAAACATGAAGCTGACCGGCGGGCGATGGCATAATCACCTCAAGGCTTCCGTCACCGTCAAAGTCGGCAAGGGCAGCACCTCTACAGGGTGAAAATGTACTGTTACTTTGCACCTTCTTGGGCCAGCCGGGCATAATCCGAATCTCATCGCTGCCTGCTACAGGTTCGGATATCATAACCTCCTGCCAGGTTGCCATCCCTGGTAAGGTGGCTTCTGGCCCGGTCATTTCAATCCGCCACGCTGGTGTTGTGGCGATAACGGTCAGCAAGAAAAATATCTGCATTACTCCTCCTTTTCAATCTCGATACCTTCTATTACCAGTTCATCGCCGCCGGTGATTTCGCCCCCGGCATTACAGGAGCACATCTCCTCAACTGCGGAAAAAACCCTGCCACATTTCGGACAACGGATTTGTAAGGGGGTACGCTGAAACTCCAGCACTGCGCCGGCAGCGAGTGTACCATCTTTCATCTGGTCAAAGTAAAACTGAACACACTCCGGCACAACCGAAGATTTTTCGCCAATCAACAGTTTAATCCGGGTTATCCGGCTCGCACCCTGTCGCCTGCCTTCGGCAAGCGCCTCGTTTAGCAAACTTCGGGTGATGGCAAACTCATGCATTCTACTGCAACTGGCGCAACAGCTGTTCGGCATTGAAGTCGCTGGGATGCCGGCGCAGCCAGTCTGATAGCAAAGCCCGGGCTTTGTCAACGCTGTGCATATCCTCAACATAGAACCGGTACAGGAGTTGAACCAGTTGCCACTCATTCGGTGCCAGCGCCAGCGCCTGGAGGTACATCTTTTCCGCCTCCGGGTAGTTGCCCATCGCCTGGCTGATGAAACCGCGCTGGAGGAACAGTTCCAGTCGCAGTCGTGGCTCATCACCCGCGTATCTTTGTGCCGAGTCAATCGCCGTCAGCGCAACCTCATACTGACGATTGAGCGCTGCATAGCGGGATAAATGGTAAAACAGCAGCATCTTCTGGGTCGGTTCCAGTTCAAACTTAAGCGCGGGCATAAGCGCCTGCTGCGCCGCCTGATTGTCCCCAGCCCGGGCATAGGCGTTGGCAAGCAGAAGGTGGCTATGGGCATAGGTCGTAAACAACCCGCGGGTATTTTCGTCCTTTTCCACCCTCGGGTCGAGCATCGACTTCAACTTAAACTTCTCGGTCAAAAGTACCCGGGTACGCAGTGTATCAACCATCTCCTCATCCGGTATCGAACTGCGTTCCGCCACAACCCGGCGCACCAAACCTTCCAGCCGGAGATAAGGCTCACAATCAACCGTATTGTCCGGTGATACCGTTGTCGCAAAGTAAACCGGGCTCTTGGGATTGTAACCCGGACCAAACACCTTCGCCATAAACTGCTCAGAAGGAGCTTCGTAGTCTTCGGGCCATTTCAGTTTTATGCCCCCGGCGGTCGCGATGATATTGCGAATCATTATGTCCTTCAGCAGGACGGTGCGGTTGTTTCGGGCAACATAACCCAGGGGTAGCCGCTCAATCTCCTCTTCGGTAAAGGAAATCGGTGCGCCCCACCTTTTAAGTTGTTTGCAAAACCACGGCGTATTCAACAGCGAAAGGTTGGCAACCGCCACATTCTTTCCGAAATTGGGGTCGTTGTTTGCCACGAGCGACGGCACGGTTTGCATAAACCACAAAGGGAAGGTGTCGTTGTCACCATTGGTAAACAGTACCGCCTTCTCCCCTTCACAGCAGACCAGCATATTGTAACCGTACTCCGCCGGTATCCAGTTGTGACGCCGTGTTACCCCTTTGTAATTCAGGAACATCGGCACAAACCCGAAACCCAAAACCAGTCCCGCAATCACCGGCATCGGCACCGCTACCCGTCGGGTTTTAAGTTCCTGGTCAACCCACTTCATAAAGGCGTAAACCCCGGTGCCGATAAAAATCGTGTAAAACACAAACGAAAAGGCAAAAAAGTAGTCCCGTTCGCGCACCTCCCGGAACCTCAATTCCGGTCGCGGGTCTGAAGGTGAAAACTTCAGATTCAAATAGGTCAAAAGTCCGATTGATGCCACAATAAAGGCAACAAAGATTAAGGCAAACGACTTTTTGTCCCGTTTAAACTGGTGCCACATTCCCCAGAGTCCAAGGAGCGGCGGTATCAACCCTAATATCCCCTGCCAGCCCAGACGGAGAAAGATGCGCGGGATGTTTGTAATCAAAACATCAAGGTACCTTTCGTTACCCCACTGCCAGAGAAAGTAGCGGATGTAGAAGGCGACCTGCTCAATATAGGCGCGGAGCAGCCCGAACGCCGGATTCTGATTCCGGCGCCAATCATCCTCGGTGTAGAACTGGGTCTTGCGCGGCAAAAGCCGCATCGGGTCGTACTGCTCCCGCTTCAAAACCGAGACAAAGTCGCGCCAGCGGGTCGGCTCAACTTCGTTGATGCTCGGGTAGTGCCGGGCGCGAATCAGCATAATGAACTGAACCGTGCCAGCAAGGAGTACCAGCCCGAGCAAAAGCCCAACATAACGGGGTTGCAATTTCTTTTTGGTATGCAGCCAGTACAGATAGCCGGCAAAAGCGACAACAAAGGCAACAAGCAGCGCCGGTGACTTAACCCAGCGCTCAATCAGGGCAACGGTGGGCGATGCTAGGAAGAGCACGACATCGTCCATAATCTTCTGTCCGGCACCAATCCAGGCAACCAGGAAAACCAGTGCCAAAAGCCCCAGCCCATAGATGAGCGACACATTGCGCTCTGAACGCTCCATTATCCGAATCGCATAGTAGGTGCCCACCAGCATCAAAGGAACCACGATGAAGGTGCCCGCAGACAGACCCAGTTCATTGACGGTCAGAATCAAAAGATAACCAACCGCAAACTCAATGAACCGCAGATGAATCACCGCCTGGCGGTCAACTAACAGCGCAAACACCAGCACCGCAAACACGACAAGCATCGGCGTGAAATGGATTCCGGTCGCAACAAAAAGGAGAAAGATGGCAGCAAGAATCTGACGGTTGTCACCGGTTTTGTTCTCCCTGCCCTCGCGCCAGACCAGCGCCATATAAAGCACCGAGAGGGCAATGACCACGCAGGGACCGTAAACTTCGGCTTCAACACAGTTGTCCCAGTAGGAGTAGCCAAAACCGCACATCAAAGCGGCAAATATCCCGGCGATGTGGGGCAGATACCAGCGCCGGTTCTTCTCCTCAGCGCTGTGCTGGGAAAGCAACCGGACAACAATCAAATAGAGTAACCCGCACGAGAAGGCGCCAAACAGAGTCGGTATCAAATTCACCCGGAAGGCGATTTCCTTGCCAATGGGCAAAAGGGTGAAAATCCTTCCCAGCATCACAAAAAGCGGTGTGCCTGGTGGATGGGGAATACCGGCGATATAAGAAACCGCAATCAGTTCCGCACAGTCCCAGAACGATGCGGTTGGCGCCACGCTGTAAAGGTAAACCGCCAGGACGGTCAGAAAAATCGCAACAAAGAAAATCAGTCGCCATCGTGATTCATTCATTTTTTAACTCTCCTTTAATAGTGCCTGCATCAGATTATACTTTAACTGCGATGGTGTCAAATTGATTAGCAACCTGCCCCGCTGGGCAAAACTGATATTGCCGGTCGTTTCTGAAACGACAATCGCAATCGCATCGGTCACGGTTGTAATCCCGGCCGCAGCGCGGTGCCGCATACCCAGCCCGGGTTCGGTCTCACCCAGCGGTAAGGTGCAACTCGCCGCAATTATCTGACCGGCGCTGATGATGACCGCACCGTCGTGCAACGGCGAAGGCGGGGTGAAGATGGAAACAAGCAAAGGGGCGGAAACCCTTGCCTCAAGCCGGGTGCCGGTCTCGGCATACTCGCGCAAACCGATTTCCCGTTCCAGAACAATCAAGGCGCCCAGTTTTTTCTCCTTCATCTGTGCCGCCGCGGCAACCAGTTCATCAACCATTGTTGCGTCCGCCGTAGGCCGGAATAAAAACCGCACCGGCCGGGTACGGCCAAAGCGGGACAGCAGGTTCCTGATTTCCGGCTGGAAGATGATGACAAAGGCAACGAGCCAGACCGTGGTCAGGGAACTGACAATCAAACCCAGCGCCTTAAAGTCAAGCCAGCGGGCGATGGCACCAATCACTAAAAGAAAAATTAGCGCATAGAGCATCCGGATTGCCCGGGTGCCGCGCAGAAAACGCAAAAAGTAGTAGGCAAGTAAAGCAACGAGGATGATGTCAATGACATCAACAAACCGAAACCGGAAAAACCACATAACTACCGTGCTGTTTGCGACCCACCGCTTTTGGGCGGTGGATAAACCGCATCCTTTAGCGCCAGTGCCCGGCGCAAAGCCTTGACATCGTGTACCCGCACAATATCGGCGCCGTTCAGCGCGCCAATCACACAGGCAGCAATCGTGCCCTCCAGCCTTTCTTCAACCGGCAGGTTCAGAACCGCACCGATAAAAGACTTGCGCGAGGGCCCGATGACAATCGGTTTGCCGAGCGTCCGCAACTCCTTTAACCGCCGCAGAATCTCCAGATTGTGCCCAGCGGTCTTGCCAAAGCCAATCCCCGGGTCAACAAGAATTTTATCCGGCGCGATTCCAGCAGCAACACCCAGTTTTATCGACCGGGCAAGACCATCAACAATCTCCGCCATCAAATCCTGATACACCGGATTTTTCTGCATTGTTCTGGGCTTACCCTTGATGTGCATCACGATTATCGGCACATTAGCCTGCGCCACCACCTTTGCCAGCCGCCGGTCAAATCTCAGTCCGGAAATGTCGTTTATCATTCCGGCACCGGCGTCAAGCACCGCTTCGGCAACCCGCGCACTGGTGGTGTCAACCGAGATTGGTACCTTCACCTTACGGGCAAGTTGCTTTAACACCGGCAGCAGTCGGCGCAACTGCTCCTTTTCCGGCACCGGTTTTGAACCGGGCCGGGTTGACTCCGCACCGATGTCAATAATATCCGCGCCATCTTCACTCAGCCTTATCCCCTGCTCAATTGCCCTTTCCGGCTCAAAGTACCTGCCGCCATCATAAAACGAGTCCGGGGTGACATTCAAAATCCCCATTATCAAAACCCGTTTACCGAGCTCAAACTTCTTCCTGCCCACGGTCAACCCCGAGACCGGCGGCATAAAATTCGTCCCTAATTCGCTCAAAAACGGCACCAGCCTCCGGGCACACTCGGGCTGATGCCGGAGCCGCTGGCAAATATCCTCAATCTGCCGTTCGGTAGCAAACAGAATCGCATCGGTCTCGCGCACTTTGCCGTTAATTGCGTTCCTATGCACCGCACAGTCCGCGCCCGCAACCAGTGCAGTTTGCTTCAAAATGTTGGCACCGGCAACCGACAGCCCGCTGATTTTCAGCGCCCGCACCGTGCTCTTGGCACGAAAAATCTCCCACGCTGCCGGGTCAACACCAACTCGTGCTAACTCCTGATAAAGGTCCTGGGGATGGCTGATATCAAGGAGCCGAATCATCACCCGCTACTTCTACCCTTTCAGCACCTGGCTAATTCTTTCCAGCGCCCAGTCAATCTCCTCCTTCTTGATTACCAGCGGCGGGGCAAACCGAATCACCTTCTCGTGCGTATCCTTGGCAAGGATGCCCAGTTTGAGCAGTTTTTCGCAATATACCCGCGCTGGTCCGGCTTCCGGCTTCAACTCCACACCGATAAACAAACCCCGGCCCCTGACTTCTGCCACCAGCGGTGAATTCAGTTTCTTCAGTTCGGAAAGAAAGTATGCACCCAGCTCGGCTGACCGTTCGGGCAGTTTCTCCTCAAGAATCACCTCAACCGCCGCTTTACCAACCGCGCAGGCAAGCGGATTTCCACCAAATGTTGAACCGTGATTGCCCGGCACAAACGCATCCATCACCGCATCGGGTCCGCAAACCGCCGAAACCGGCATACAGCCACCACCAAGCGCCTTGCCCAAAATCAAAAGGTCAGGCTTGACATCCTCATACTGGTAACAGAAAAGTTTGCCGGTCCGTCCCATTCCGGTCTGAATCTCGTCTAGAATAAACAGCACCCGATTCTCCTGGCACACCTCCTGCGCCGCCTTCAGATACCCCTTATCCGGCACAATGATGCCGCCCTCACCCTGAATCGGCTCAACAAGAAAACCGACCGTATTCTGATTAATCGCCCGCTTTAAGGCGTCAATGTCATTATAGGGAATCACCTTAAAACCAGGGGTAAAAGGACCAAAACCATCCTGATAAAGCGGTTCGGTCGAGAAACTGATGATGGTAATTGTCCTGCCATGAAAATTGTTGGCGCAGACAACTATCTCCGCCTGATTCGGCGCAACACCCTTTTTCGTATAACCCCAGCGCCGGGCACACTTAATCGCCGTCTCCACCCCTTCGGCACCGGAGTTCATCAAAAGCACTCGGTCCTGACCGGTAATTTCACACAGCAGTTTACAGAACGGTCCTAACTGGTCGTTGTGAAACGCCCTTGAAGTCAAACACAGCCGGTTCATCTGCTCGCTCAGCGCCTTCAGGATTTTTGGATGGCGATGACCCTGATTCAGCGCCGAATAAGACGACAGCATATCAAGATACCGGTTCCCATCAACATCCTCCACCCAAACACCTTCTCCCCGGGTTAAAACCACGGGCAGCGGATGGTAGTTGTGCGCAGCATAACGCTCAACGAGTTCAATATGCTCCTTAGTATTCAAATGAAACTCCTTTCCAGTTAAACTCTTATCTCATTTTAGCCTGAAACCGTAATCAGTCAATTGAAGGTCTTACCCATTCCTGCCTGAAACCGAATGACAAACAAGAATGGTACCAATCAGATAACTGTCCTTTTAAACCCGGTGCTAAAATACCATCCTGAACTTGGCATCAGATTTACCACCGTTAAAACACCAATTTCCCATACCATCCCGGAAACTACCCCGGGGTTGGGCAGGGAAATTTCGTTCCAATTTACTAACACCCGAATTTTCAAACTGTTATGTTAGGATACCAACCCCGGCGTTGTATACTTTAAAGTATACAACCTACCGGGTAATTTATCGGCAGCAACAACCTTTTCGGTATATGGTTGAAGTTAATCTTATGCTCGCTAAAATTGAGTGTGCGACGACTGATTACCGTTTGTCTGTTGTCCTTCTGCCTTCTGAGCGCAACCGCAAATTCACCCTTACACCCTTATGGCGCACCTGACCCGTCTGAACCAAACCTAAAAGTACTGCACTATCGGGCGTTTGACTGCGGATACCTGCCCCGGGTAAAAACTTCCCTCTGGGTCTCTTACCTTTACCATCGCGCAACCGCACTTAACCGACCCCGATATCGGGGTAAGTTTATGCCCGACACCTTCCGGCTCAAAAAGTCCGAAGCCGCATTCCCGGCGGTTTACGAATCTGTGCCCGGATTTATTCGCCATCAACTGGACAAGGGTCATCTCGCACCCGATGCCGCGATTAAGGTGTTTGGCACCGAGGCGCAAAAGGAAACCTACTTCCTCACCAACATCATCCCCCAGTTTGCCAATACCAACCGGTTTATCTGGGCAGCGCTCGAGAAAAACATCCGGGATTGGGCAGGTTCAAAAGACACCGTCTGGGTAACGGTTGGACCGGTCTTTTATCCTGGTCAGGACACCTTCTGGCTCGGTACCCATCAGGTGCCGATTCCCCATGCCTGTTATTGCGTGGTGTTCAAAAGACCGGCAAAACTTATCGCCTTTGTCGTCCCGAACGACTCAATTCGGCGCACCGGCAAACACCTGCCCCGGTTTCTCGTCAGTGTGGACTCGGTAGAGAAGTTGACCGGTCTTGACCTCTTTCCCGGTCTGCCGCCTGTCCTCGAACAAAAGGTGGAACCGGCAAAACCGAAAAAGATGTGGCAATTTCGTCCTTAGCCACAATACCGGGAAAATCGAGCATTCCGACACTCTTGCGGCGCGCCCTTCTTTGCTCCAGCCGTTGCCGGTCTGAATAGTGATGTTTACCACCCCTCATTTCTCACCCCCATATAATTATAACATAAATTTCCGCATCTGGCAACAACCCTGCACCTCAAACCACCAGCAAAGAGCAGAGAAACCTTCTTCTTAATTTCTTTTCCCGCCTTTGCCGGAATTCACCTTTTCCCTTTTCTTGATTCTTATTCTCCCCGCCCTTGAAGTAATTTTCTTGTCTTTATCCCCCTTTGAAGTGTTTTTTATCTTTATTCCTGCCCTTGAAGGTTTTTTCTTGTTTTTATCCCCGTCTTCGAAGGGTTTTTATCTTTTTCCCGCCCTTGAAGGGAGGGGAAAAAGGGGAGGGTGAGAATGGAGGGAAGAGTGAAAAAATGTAGTGTGCTCCGTTTAAACTCGTCTCAAAAACTACCTTAGCCTCGCTTTTGCCCTATCTGGCTTCCGCGCTTCTACTTATCTCCCTTTCACAATTAACTTCTCGGTCCGCTTACCCGCCTGCACAAAATACACCCCGGACTTTATGTTATCAAGTTGGATTGTGACTATATTCTCTTTGCAATCCTCACCCTCTCTGTCATTGCGAGGGCGTGAGCCCGAAGCAATCTCTTTAACCAGCCTGCCATCACAGTCATAAATTTTAATTCGGTCCACACCCTCACTTAACCGAATAGTAAACGATGACCGCGCCGGATTCGGATAGACCACTAAGCCGTTGCGCGCCGAAGGCGAAGCAATCCCCTTTTCTTCTCCCGGCGGTACAAACTGATAAATCTGAAGTCCAGCATCCCAATCAGCCACATAGACATAAGAACCAGACACATAAACACCATAAGTATAGCGTGGTGTATCATAATTGCCTATCTCCTGCGGATTTCTCGGGTCTGACACATCAATCACACGAAGCCCAGAATAATCAGCAACATAGGCATAAGAACCCGATACATAAACACCATAAGCAGAGTATGGTGTATCGTAAGAACCCAATTTTGAAGGCGAGTTCGGATTTGTAACATCCCAGATTTCAAGACCTGCCTGTCCATCAGCAATATAAAGAAGATTGCTGCGATAAAAGAACCCTTCAACGAAACCTCCTGTATGAATCGCCTCAGACACCTTTACCGGCTGTGAAGGGTTTGACACATCAAGGACATACACGCCGCCACCGGAACCGCAAAACACAAGGTTTCTTGCTGAATCACAGGTTGCCGCCTGAGAAGGACCAAAGGGCCAGTTGCCGATAAGCCGCACATTCAAAGAGTCGGCAAATGCCGGTACCAAAAACAGCACCAGAACAAAGAGCAGAACTTTATATTTCATACTGCCTCCCTTTTGTTTGTTTTGGCGAACCTCAACTGATGCCCGGCATCGTTATCACCTTGACAGCTGACTATAACAAACCGCCACCAGCCTGTCAACCCCTCACAAGTCAAAAACAGGTAAACCGGCACCGTTCTCAAGAAAGACCGCCGGAAAAAACACTTAATTTGACTGAAACCCGCGGTTTGTTTATTATAAATCAGGCTGTTAACACCAAACCAAGGGAGTTAAAATATGAAAGTAATCATTACCGACCCAATCGCCCCGGAAGGGGTTCAGATTTTGCGTTCTGCCGGCTTTACCGTTGATGAAAAGCCGGGCATTGCACCTGATGAGTTGTTAAAGGTAATTCCCGAATACGATGCCATCATCGTCCGCAGCGCTACCAAGGTCACCGCCGATGTGATTCAGGCGGGCAAGAACCTCAAAGTCATTGGCCGTGCCGGTGTTGGCTTGGACAATGTGGACAAAAAGGCGGCTGATGCCCGCGGCATCAAAGTGGTGAATACGCCCGAGGCAACCTCAATTTCGGTTGCCGAACTGGCACTGGGAATGATGTTCGCCTGTGCCCGTTCCATTCCGCAGGCAACCGCGTCCTTACGCGCCGGAAAGTGGGAGAAGAAGGCGTTCCACGGTATCGAACTGTACGGCAAAACTTTGGGCATCATCGGTGCTGGTCGCATCGGCTCTGAACTGGCAAAAAGAGCCCTGGCACTCGGGATGAAGGTGCTGGTAAACCGTCTTTCCGATAAGCCGGTACAGTATGGCGAAGCCTGCGACCTTGACCGTTTGTTAAAAGAGTCCGACTTCATCTCCCTCCACATCCCGAAAACCGATAAGACCTATCACCTCCTCAACAAAGAGGCGTTTGCGAAGATGAAGAAAGGCGTAATCATCATCAACTGTGCCCGGGGTGGAGTGATTGATGAGGCGGCGCTTTACGAAGCGATTCAGTCCGGGATTGTAGCGATGGCGGCGCTGGATGTGTTTGAAAAGGAACCGCTTGATGACTTCAAACTGTTCTCTCTACCCCAGGTAATTGGCACCCCCCACATCGGCGCCCAGACCAGAGAGGGACAGCTGCGCGCCGGCGTCCAGATTGCCGAAAAGGTCCGGGATGCATTGAAGGGGGCATAATGGCGGATGTCCGACCATTTCCGGCAATCCATTACAACCTGACGAAGATTGGCGACCTCAGTAAGGTGATTACCCAGCCTTACGACAAGGTCACACCCGAGATGCGCGAACGGTATCTGAAACAGCACCAGTTCAGTTTCATCAATCTCATCCTGCCCAAAAGCGATGACCCGTATTCATTTTCGGCAAACACCTGTCACCGCTGGCTTGAGCAAGGCATTCTTGTGCGCAAAACCAAACCCGCTTTCTACATCCTTGAAGAGGAGTTTGAAATTGAAGGCAAAAGAATGCGGCGCAAAGGGTTCATCGGTGCCATCCGGGTTGAAGAGTTTGAAAAAGGAACCGTCCTGCCTCACGAGTTTACCCATTCCGGACCAAAGGCGGACCGGTTAGCACTTTTGCGCGCCACGAAAAAAGACTACGAGCAGATATTCTTCCTCTATCCCGACCCGAAAGGTGAAATTGAACGGTTGCTGGACAGCAAAAAAGGTGCTGAGCCCGAGCTGATTGCCACCGATGAGTTTAATGTTGTCCACCGGCTCTGGCAGGTCAATGACCAGGACTGGATTAATGCCTTGCACCAGGCGATGCGGGAACAGGTGGTATTGATTGCCGATGGCCACCACCGTTATGAGACCGCACTCAACTACCGCCGGGAGATGGAACAGAAGGGAAATGTACCCGCCAATGCTGCGCTTAGGTTCAAAACCGCTGCCTTCTTCAAAATCACCGACCCCGGACTCGTAATTCTGCCCACCCACCGCTTGCTGAAAACAATAAACATTTCGCCCGATGAGGCGCTCTCCCGCCTGAACAACCTGTTTGAAGTTAAACCGGTATCTGACCAGAGCGCAAAGTCCGAACTGGAAAAACACAAAACTGAGCATGCGTTTGTTGTCTATTTTGGCAGGGGCAAAAGTTATCTGCTTATCTTACGCAACCTTCAGGCGGCGAAAGCTCTGCTACCCGCAGAAAAGAGCCCGGAGTACAAAGAACTGGATGTGGCGCTCCTCCACGCCTTAATAATCGATAATGTATTTGGCATCAAACCGGCTGAAACCGAAAACCGGGTGCTATATGAACGGTACTGGCACGACACCGTTGCCCGCGTTGACTCCGGCGAAGCCGCCTGTGCCCTGTTCCTCAACCCAACACGGCCCGAACAGGTGCAGAAACTGGCAGAAAAGATGGAGCGGATGCCCCAAAAGTCAACCGACTTTTTCCCGAAACTGATTTCCGGAATGGTCTTTATGGATGTGGCGGAAACGGAGGTGCTTCCGGATTAGATGCCGGCAAACTTAACACCTGAGTTCAAGCAAGCCGAAGAGCGGTTCCGTCAGGCAAAAACGCCCGAAGAAAAACTGCTCTGCCTTGAAGAGATGCTTGCAACCATCCCCAAGCACAAAGGCACCGAAAAGATGCAGGCGGACATCAAAAGCCGCATCGCCCGGCTGCGCCGCGAACTTTCTGAAGGCAAAGGTGGTGGCAAACGTTCTGACTGGTTCCATATTGAAAAACAGGGCGCGGGTCAGGTGGCGGTATTTGGTCCGCCCAACTGCGGCAAATCTGCCCTAGTGCGGAAGTTGACCGGTTTAAACACCGAGGTCGCCGCCTACCCTTTTACCACCACCCGACCGATGGCAGGAATGATGCGGTTTGAAGAAATCCAGATTCAACTGATTGACACGCCACCCCTTGAAAAAGATTCCCCTGCCTGGCTCTTTCACATCCTGCGCACCGCG